>NZ_JBFAHT010000001.1:0-448805 GCF_040654295.1 Nocardia sp. NPDC050712 | reverse complement strand
GTCGGCGATGGAGAGCAGCTCGGCCGGCTCCTCCTCGGTGCGGCGCAGCCGGGCCCGCACGCGGGCGACGAGCTCCTTCGGCTTGAACGGCTTGACGATGTAATCGTCGGCGCCGGACTCCAAGCCGAGCACCACGTCGACCGTGTCGGTCTTGGCGGTGAGCATCACGATCGGAACGCCGGAATCGGCCCGCAGCACGCGGCACACGTCGATGCCGTTCATGCCGGGCAGCATCAGGTCCAGCAACACCAGGTCGGGGCGGATCTCGCGAACCGCCGCCAGGGCCTGTGTGCCGTCGCCGACCACGTGCGGGTCGAACCCTTCCCCGCGCAAGACGATCGTGAGCATCTCAGCGAGTGCCATATCGTCGTCGACGACCAGAATCTTGGGCTTCATAATTACTATGTTGTCATCTCCCAGGCCAGGAACGGGCCGCCACGCCAACACTGGTGCGAACCCGCCGCACATCCAACCTTATCCGGCAACCAATTCCGCCAATCGCACGGCCAGCGATGCCGGATCGTCATCGGATCGTATTCTCCACCAAGGGCCGTACCAATCGCTCCCGGCCAGCTCACGATAGACCTCGAGGGTGCGCCGCTGGAGTCCGCCATCCCGTTCGTAGGCATCCAGGGCGCGAGTCGCGTCGAGTTCGCCGCGCTTGCGGGCGCGTTCGGCGGCGAGCTCGGTATCGACGTCCAGCAACAATTGCAGATCCGGTACCGGCAGGCCGAAGCGGACGAACTCCAATTCGGCCACCCAGCGGGCGATCTCGCTGTCGGCGGATTGCGTCAGCCGGGCGGCGTTGTAGGCCGCGTTGGAGGCCACGTATCGATCCAGCACGACGATGTCGTTGTCGAGCAACAACTTCGTCAGTTCGGGCACCGCCCCGGCCCGGTCCAGGGCGAACAGCAACGCCATCGCATTCACCGATTGCGCCAGATCGCCGTGCGCGCCGCGCAGCGCCTCGGCCGCCAGATCGGCGTGCACCGACTGCCCGTAGCGCGGGAACGCCAGGCTCGTCACCCGCAGCCCGGCCGCCCGCAGGTGTGCGGCGGTCGCGTCGATCAGGGTGCGCTTGCCCGCACCGTCGAGACCCTCCACCGCCACCAGGACACCCATGGTGCAGGAGGCTACCCGGCGGGTGGACCCGGTCCTCGCGAGCCCCGATCGGGCAACGAAAATCGGCCGGTCACCCTGGGGTGACCGGCCGAAATACCGTGTAGCGCGGGAGAATCAGTACCGGTAGTGCTCGGGCTTGTACGGGCCCTCGACGTCGACGCCGATGTACTCCGCCTGATCCTTGGACAGCTTGGTCAGGGTGCCGCCGAGCGCCTCGACGTGGATCTTGGCGACCTTCTCGTCCAGCGCCTTGGGCAGGCGGTAGACCTCGTTGTCGTAGTTCTCCGGCTTGGTCCACAGTTCGATCTGCGCGATGACCTGGTTGGAGAAGCTGTTCGACATCACGAACGACGGGTGGCCGGTGGCGTTGCCCAGGTTCAGCAGGCGGCCCTCGGACAGGACGATGATCGCCTTGCCGGACTCCTTGAAGGTCCACTCGTCGACCTGGGGCTTGATGTTGATCCGGGTTGCGCCCGAACGCTCCAGGCCGGCCATATCGATCTCGTTGTCGAAGTGGCCGATGTTGCCCAGGATCGCGTGATCCTTCATCGCCTTCATGTGATCGAGGGTGATGATGTCCTTGTTGCCGGTCGAGGTGATGACGATGTCGGCCTCGCCGATCGCCTGCTCGACGGTGACGACGTCGTAGCCGTCCATCAGCGCCTGCAGGGCGTTGATCGGGTCGATCTCGGTAACCTGGACGCGCGCGCCCTGTCCGGCAAGCGATTCCGCGCAGCCCTTGCCGACATCGCCGTAGCCGGCGATCAGGACCTTCTTGCCACCGATCAGGACATCGGTGCCGCGGTTGATGCCGTCGATGAGCGAGTGCCGGGTGCCGTACTTGTTGTCGAACTTCGACTTGGTGACCGAGTCGTTGACGTTGATCGCCGGGAACACCAGCTCACCCGCGGCCGCGAACTGGTACAGCCGCAGCACACCGGTGGTGGTCTCCTCGGTGACGCCCTTCACGCTCTCGGCGATCTTGGTCCACTTGGACCGGTCGGCGTCCAGGCTGGCGCGCAACAGGTTCAGGAACACCTTGTACTCGGCCGAGTGGTCCTCTTCCTCGGGCGGAACCACGCCGGCCTTCTCGAACTGCGCACCGCGCAGCACCAGCATGGTGGCGTCGCCGCCGTCGTCGAGGATCATGTTGGCCGGCTCTTCGGGCCAGGTCAGCATTTGATCGGCGGCCCACCAGTACTCCTCCAGGCTCTCGCCCTTCCAGGCGAAGACCGGGGTGCCCTTGGGCTCCTCGACGGTGCCGTGCGGTCCGACGACGATGGCCGCGGCGGCATGGTCCTGGGTGGAGAAGATGTTGCAGGACGCCCAGCGCACCTGCGCGCCGAGCGCGACCAAGGTCTCGATGAGCACCGCGGTCTGCACCGTCATGTGCAGCGAACCCGAGATCCGCGCGCCCTTGAGCGGCTGCACGTCGTGGTACTCGCGGCGAAGCGCCATCAGTCCGGGCATCTCGTGCTCGGCGAGGCGGATCTCCTTGCGGCCGAACTCGGCCAAGGACAGATCGGCCACTTTGTAATCGATGCCGTTGCGCACATCGGCGGTAAGTTCTGAGGTCGTCATCAGCCTCTCCTGGTCGACAGTTCCGGGACCAAGGCTACAGCGTGGGCCCCCGCCCATTCGGCGGCAGAGTCCGCCCTGCCCGAAGGTCCGCGACCAGGGCTTCGGCCGCCGGAGCTGGGGCGGCGGCGATCTCGGCCGCCGCCGCCCGAACCCGGACTATCGCCTGCGGATGACGAAGCCGTTGTTCTCCGGAACGCATTTGAACCGGTCCTGCATGCCCCATGCCTCGAGCGTGTTCTTGCAGTAGTACTCGTGCTGGTGCCAGTCACCCACCCGGGGACCCGCCGTGAGCATCGGAGCAGCCACGGTCGTGGCCGATGGCACGGCCGCACCGGCGGCCGCGGTACCGATGCCGGCGATTCCGGCAACACCGATGGACAGCGCGATAGTGGTACGCAAAATGGACCTCATGAATCCCTCCCCTGAGATACGCGGCGCATAGCAACCGCTGCCTCGAAGGTACCAGAGACCAATCTCGGTCGAGTGTCCAAATCCCGCTTGTACCAAGCGTTTACGCGGGCGCCCGCTTCGCCGCCAGTAACCGGCGGCGCTTGCGGGGCTGGATGTTCGCGCGGCTGATGTCGCCGTCGTAGTGCGCGATGACGCGGGGGTCCATGACGGCGCGCCAGAGTGGGGGGACGGCCGCGAACACGATCATGGAGGCGTAGCCGGCGGGGAGTTGCGGGGCTTGCATGGAGCTGCGCAGGGTTTGGTAGCGGCGGCCGGGGTTGGCGTGGTGGTCGCTGTGGCGCTGCAGGTGGAACAGGAAGATGTTCGTGACGAGGCGGTCGCTGTTCCAGCTGTCGCGGGCCGAGCAGCGCGCGTAGTTCCCGTTGGGCCGCCGCTCGCGTAGTAGTCCGTAGTGCTCGACGTAGTTCACCGTTTCGAGCAGGGCCGCGCCGATCACCGCCTGTAGCAACAGGTAGGGCAGCGCGCCGAGACCGAACGCCGCGACCAGGCCAGCGAACAGCACCAGCGACATCGACCAGGCCTGCAGGATGTGGTTGTGCGGGCTCCACCAGTGCTTGCCCTTGCGCGCCAGGCGCTCGCCCTCCAGCCCGATGGCCGAGCGGAAGCCGCCGATCACGCTGCGCGGGAGGAACTCCCACAGCGATTCGCCCAGGCGGCCGCTGGCCGGATCCTCCGGCGTCGCGACCCGGACGTGATGGCCCCGGTTGTGCTCGACGAAGAAGTGGCCGTAGCAGGACTGCGCCAGCGCGATCTTGGCCAGCCAGCGCTCCAAATGCTCCACCCGGTGCCCGAGTTCGTGCGCGGCGTTGATGCCGATACCGCTGACGAAGCCGAGAGTCGCTGCCAGACCGAGCTTGTCCAGCACGCTCAGGTCATTGCCTGCCCACATGAAACAGGCGATGCCCAGACCGACCAGCTGGATGGGCAGGAACAGGTAAGTGCACCAACGGTAGTAGCGATCGTTGGACAGCACCTCGTAGTCCTCGTCGCGTGGGTTGCTGCCGTCCTCGCCGACCAGCCAATCCAGGATCGGGATCACCACGAGCACGATGATCGGCCCGATCCACCAGAACACCGGCGCCTTGGTGTGAAGCACCAGCTGAGAGGGCAGGAGTGCGCAGGAGGGAGCGATGAGGCCTAGAACCCACAAGTGGCGCTTGGGGTCGGGAGACCCCGCAGGTTTGCCAGCCGATTGCACGTTTGCCCCGCTAAATAAGAACCCTAACTCCGATGCATGAGAATACTTACAGACTTTACGTCCGTTACAGGGGGGCTTGGCGGGGAAACGTGGCAGCAATTACAACCACGGCGGTCGGTTTTTGAGCGCACTCACATGTGACAGCGGTCACGGCATATGCATGGCTAACAAAGGGTGCCCTGACTTCAAATCCGGTGCGACAGCAGCGGAGACCAGCGAAGATCGGATCGACGCGGCGTCATCACGACCGGATCGCCGGACGCGACCCGCGGGATGCGAGCACGCGGTTCGAGCCTTTCACCTGGCAGGCGGCGCTGCGCGGAACCGGCTCCGCGAGCACGGGAAAGCCGGAGCAACAGACCGGCATCGGGGCGAATGCGGTCTGCAACGATTTGGTATCAACATGTTTGGGGAGCGATGCTCCCGGCCGAATCAGCGCAGCAGCACTTCGGCATTCGGCGGCAGCGCGTCGATCGGCCACCAGCGCAGATCCGTCGACTCGTGGCTGCGCACCGGGATCGCGCCGGCCGGCGCGGTGACCCGGAACAGCAGGTCCAGGTGCCGGGTCGGCACGCCGAGCGAGCAGGTGATCGGATGCGCCTGCACGCCATAGAGTTCCGGGTCCAGCACCAGTCCGTCGATGCCGGACTCCTCGAGCGCCTCGCGCAGCGCCGCGTCCGGCACGGTCTCGTCGCTCTCCTCGCAGTGCCCGCCGAGCTGGATCCACAGCCCGACGCGCGGGTGCAGCGTCAGCAGCACCTCGCGGCCGTCGTGGGAGTACACCACCGCCGAGGCGGTGATGTGCCCGGGTGCGTGCTCGCGCAGGCAGCCCCGGGGCGCGGAACCCAGGAACGCGAGCACGGCCTCCCGCAGCGACTGCTCGGGACCCTTTGCGGGGCTCCAGGTTTCGAGCAGTTTCGTGGCGGAGGCGTGCAGCGACTCGGCGGTCATCGGCGTCCTTACCTCTGTGTCACAGTTCGACGAGCCCGGGGCCCGGGCCGTGTACCGGCCGCGGGACCAGTTCCTCGAGCGGGTGGCCGATCGCGATGGCGCCCAGCGGGTTCCAGTCGGCGGCCAGGCCGAGCACCTCGCGGGTGACCTCGGGGGCGAAGATGGTCGACCCGATCCAGCAGCTGCCGATGCCCTCGGTGGCCAGCGCCACCAGCAGGCCCTGCACCGCGGCGCCGACCGCGACGGTGAACATCGTCCGCTCCGCGGCGCGGCGGCGCTCGTCGGGATAGTCGTGCGCGCCGTCGGGCACGCAGAACGGGATGATCACCTCGGGGGCGTCGGCCAGGATGCGGCCCCGGGCGACCCGGCGCTCCACACTCTCGGGCGTGCGGCCGTCGCCGCTGAGATCGGCCCGCCACTTGTCGGCCATCGCCGCCAGCAGCGCGGCCCGGCGGTCCGGGTCGCGCAGCCAGACGAAGCGCACCGGGCGGGTGTGATGCGGGGCGGGCGCGGTCAGCGCCACACCCACCGCCGCCCGGATCCGTTCGGGATCGACCGGCGTATCGGCGAATTGGCGCACCGAGCGGCGCAGCCGGATCGCCTCGCGGCGGCCCTGGTCGATGGCCTCGGCGGTGCCGAGCCAGAACAGATCGTCGGTGCCGCCGCGCAGCAGGTCGCGCGCGGACGAACCGTCGTCGGTGATCGGCAGCCCGCGCACCACCGCGACCGGCAGGCCGCCGAGCTTGCCCTTCACCAGATCCGCGGCGGCGGCCAGCTCGTCGGCCAGCGCGATCTGGGTGACGTGCAACTCGTTGCCCTGGGAGTCCACCGCGCCGGCGTAGTCGTGCAGCACCCGCAGCCCGGCCGCGCCGATGGCGGCGTCGGTCTGGCCGTTGCGCCAGGCCCGGCCCATGGTGTCGGTGATGACGACCGCGACGTCCACGCCGAGCGACTCGGCCAGCGCGGTGCGCAGCGCCTTGGCGCTGGCGTCGGGATCGGCGGGCAGCAGCACCAATTCGCCCTGCTCCACATTGGAGCCGTCGACGCCGGAGGCGGCCTGCACGATGCCGAGCTTGTTCTCGGTGATCAGCGTGCGGCCCTTGCGCGCGAGCACGCGCACCGCTTCCTGGTCGACCAGCGCCCGGCGCGCGGTGTCGCGCTCCTCGGGGTCGGTGGGCGCGGCGACGATGCGGCCCTCGGCCTTGGCGACGATCTTGCTGGTGACCACCAGGATGTCCCCGTCGGCCAGCCAGGGCGCGCAGGCCGCGAGGTGCGCGGCGAGGTCGTCGCCGGGCCGGAATTCGGGCAGGCCGGTGACCGGCAGGATGGTCAGCTCGGTGGCCGCGTGATCGACGATCTCCTTACTCACCACTTCACCTCCGCGAGATCCAGGGCGGCCCGGACGATTTCGGCGGTTGTCGGCGGATCGGTCATCAGCAGCGGTACGCTGCGCACCGCGACGCCGGGCACGTCGGCGGTGTCGGTGGTGTGGATCAGCCAGCCGTCCAGGATGCCGGTGGCCGAGCGGGCGCCGTAGTGCCGGCCGATCGCCTCGGCGGTGGTTTCCACACCGATCACGGACAGACATTCGTCGGCCATGCCGCGCAGCGGCTTGCCGTCGATCACTCCCGACACGCCGATCACCTTCGCTTCCGTGGTGCGCAACGCACCCCGGATGCCGGGTACGGCGAGGATGGCACCGACGCTGACAACGGGGTTCGACGGTGCCAGCAGGACGGCATCAGCCTCCGCTATGATCTCCGTCACATTTGGGGCCGGTTTCGCTTCGTCTGCCCCGATTTGGGCAAATCCGTGCGTTTCGAGGTTCGCTCGATAGCGAACCCACCACTCTTGGAAATGGATCGCGCGACGTTCGCCAGGGTTCTCCGGATCGCTCACAATCACATGTGTTTCACAGCGATCGTCGGTTGCCGGGATGAGTTTGACGCCCGGCTGCCACCGATTGCAGAGCGCTTCGGTGACCGCGGAAAGCGGGTATCCGGCACGCAACATTTCAGTTCGAATCAGATGCGTGGCGATATCGCGATCACCCAGACCGAACCAATCCGGCTGCGCGTTGTAATTCGCCAGCTCCTCCTTGGCGTGCCAGGTTTCGCCGACCCGGCCCCAGCCGCGCTCGGTATCTATGCCGCCACCCAGCGTGTACATGCAGGTATCGAGGTCGGGACAGATACGGAGGCCGTGCATCCAGACGTCGTCGCCGACGTTCACGATCGCCGAGATCTCGGCGTCGGGCAGGAGTTCCCGGACGCCCTGCAGGAAGCGCGCGCCGCCTACTCCGCCGACCAGGACAGCGATCTTGGGCGTGCGCACCGAGCTGCGGTCCGCTTGTTGTGCAGTCACATCCGCACAGCCTAGGCGTAACCGACGCGCCCGACCGCAACAACCTATTTGCTAACCATTTGCTATGGCAGACACCAAGATCAGCGCGGAAAACGATGGCGGATAGTAACGGAATAGCGTCGGCGGCTTGACCATCGACACGTCCGGCGTGTCTAATCACAGTCATGTCATTCCGGGTCCGCGCGAGACCTCAAGCCGCGGACAGGTTTTCGAACGCATGTTCGCACCGGAGTGACGAGCTCGGGGATGTCCGCGGGACAACGTCGCGGGGTACGGCCGTCGGTGTGCGCGTTGGTCCGACGGAAAGAATCATTCTGCGCTAACACACAGTGAGGAGGCGGAGCGATGGCCGACGATATGGTCACGCCTACCGATTCCACAGCAGGCGCAGCACGTGGCGTCTGCGCAGACATCGGCCGGGCCGCTAGCGACTGCTTGTCAGATCGCTCGGAAGAGTCAGAACACCAGGCGAGTGCGGAGCACTTGCCACCCGAGACGGCCCCGGCACCCCGGTTGAGCCTGATCGTGACGGGCTTCGACGAGATGTTCGAAACCATCGAAGAGCAGTGGCAGGAACGTGCACTGTGCGCGCAGACCGATCCGGAGGCGTTCTTCCCCGAGAAGGGCGGCTCGACCCGCGAGGCGAAACGGATCTGCATGGGCTGCGAGGTTCGTGACGAGTGCCTGGAGTACGCACTCGCCCACGATGAACGCTTCGGTATCTGGGGCGGCCTCTCCGAACGAGAGCGCCGCCGGCTCAAACGCGGCATCAGCTAGTCCCGCGGTACCTGTTCGCACTCGACTCGCGCCGGCCTCACCCGAGGTCGGCGCGAGTTTGCGTGTAGTGCCCAGTAAGTTTCTCTACATGGCACGTTCCCGCAACCGACGACCTCCCACCGCCCGGTCGGTGATCCGCCGCGGCCGGGGCGTGCGCGGGCCCATGCTGCCCCCGACTGTTCCCGCCTGGCGCACCCGCGGCCAGCAGTTCGACCGTCTCGTCCTGGAGGCGTTCGCGCCGCTGGACAGCCGCTGGCACGAGCGGCTCACCAAACTCGATATCGCCGTCGACGACGTGCCGAAAATTCGTCCGCTGCATCCGGATTCGGTCACCTGGCCGGACGAGGTGGTGGCCGACGGCCCGGTGCCGCTGTCGCGACTGATCCCCGCCGGTGTCGATCGGCACGGCGCGGCCACCCGCGCCCGGGTCGTGCTGTTCCGCAAGCCGCTGGAACTGCGGGCGGGTGACCCCGACGATCTGGTCGACCTGCTGCGCGAGGTCCTGGTGCAGCAGATCGCCACCTACCTCGGCGTCGACCCGGAGATCATCGATCCGGAGTAGCCCCGATCAGTGATCTAGAGCGTGTCTGAGCCCGCGAAAGCGCCAGGGGGGTTACTCTTCTCGGCGTGATCCCCATGCGTCGTTGTTGCCGACCCGGCTGCAAGAACCCGGCCGTCGCGACGCTCACCTATGTGTACTCCGACTCCACGGCCGTCGTCGGCCCGCTGGCCACCGTCGCCGAACCGCACTCCTGGGATCTGTGTGAAACCCACGGGTCTCGGATTACCGCCCCCAAGGGGTGGGAGCTGGTCCGGCACGAAGGCGGATTCTCCTCGAGCACACCGGATGACGACGATCTGACCGCGCTGGCCGAGGCGGTGCGCGAAGCCGGCTTACGCCGCCGCCCGCCCGAGCCCGCCGCCGACCGCGGTTACCGCGAGTACGCCGCGCCCCCGGCGCCGCGCGCCACCCGCACGGGCCGTCGCGGTCACCTACGCGTACTCCCGGACCCGCCCAGCTGAACCACGCGTGGCAGTGCCCGATGCCGCCCAGCTGAGATCCCGTGCGCCTGTGCACACTAGGGTGGTGCGCATGACAGTCGCCCGCTCTGCCGAGTTCGTGAACGCGGTCATCAAGGCCTATGACGTCCGCGGTGTTGTCGGAGAACAGATCGACGCGCAGTTCGTGCAGGACGTCGGCGCCGCCTTCGCGCGCCTGATGCGCACCGAGGGCGCGACCCGCGTGGTCATCGGCCACGATATGCGCGATTCCTCCCCCGGCCTGGCCACCGCGTTCGCCGACGGTGTGCGGGCCCAGGGCCTCGATGTGGTGCACATCGGCCTGGCCTCCACCGATCAGCTGTACTTCGCCTCCGGCCATCTCGGCTGCCCCGGCGCCATGTTCACCGCCAGCCACAACCCGGCCAAGTACAACGGCATCAAGATGTGCCGCGCCAACGCGCTGCCGGTCGGTCAGGACACCGGCCTGGCCACCATCGCCGCCGAGGTGACCACCGGCGTGCCCGCCTACGACGGCGCACCCGGCACCGCCACCGAGGTCGATCTGCTCACCGCCTACGCCGAATATCTGCGCGGGCTGGTCGATCTGGAGCACGTCCGCCCGCTCACCATCGCGGTGGACGCCGGCAACGGCATGGGCGGCCACACCGTGCCCGAGGTGCTCGGCACGCTGCCGCAGCTGAAGGTCGTGCCGCTCTACTTCGAACTCGACGGCTCGTTCCCCAATCACGAGGCCAACCCGCTGGACCCGAAGAACCTGGTCGACCTGCAGGCGCTGGTGCGCGAGTCCGGCGCCGATATCGGGCTGGCCTTCGACGGCGACGCCGACCGCTGCTTCGTCGTCGACGAGAAGGGCGACCCGGTGTCGCCCTCGGCCATCACCGCCCTGGTCGCCGAGCGCGAGCTCACCAAGGAGCCGGGCGCGGTCATCATCCACAACCTGATCACCTCGCACGCGGTGCCCGAGCTGGTCACCCGGCTCGGCGGCACGCCCGTGCGCACCCGGGTCGGGCACTCGTTCATCAAGCAGGAAATGGCTTCCACCGGCGCGGTTTTCGGTGGCGAGCACTCCGCGCACTACTACTTCCGCGATTTCTGGGGCGCCGACTCCGGCATGCTCGCGGCGCTGCACGTGCTGGCCGCGCTGGGCGAATCCGACCGGTCGATCTCCGAGATCATGGCCTCCTATGAAACGTATGCGGCCTCCGGGGAGATCAACTCCACAGTGCCGGACGCGAAGGAGCGGACGCTTGCCGTGCTGGAAGCGTTCGGCGACCGGGCGACCTCGGTGGACCGGCTGGACGGTGTGACGGTCCAGCTCCCCGACAACGCCTGGTTCAATCTGCGCGCGTCGAACACCGAACCGTTGCTCCGACTCAATGTCGAGGCTCGTTCGCCGGAGGAAGTAGATGCACTTGTGACTGAGATCCTGAGCATCGTTCGGGGCTGACTGGAATAGTGGAATTACACAGGAGTGATGCGTGGGACAGCACTCCGAGGACTGGGAGCGGGTCGCCGAGATCCTGAGCGTCGTTCGCTCCCGACTGGAATAGTGGAATCACAGCAGCGCGATGAGGGGAGGTGGGACGCCCGATGATCGCTGGAACACCGGTGCTCGACCTCGACGACGCCGCTTCGCTCGAAGCCGCCGATACCGGCGGGGCCCTGCGCTCGGCCGCCTCCGGCGGCGCGCAGGTTCGCGCGACCGCGGCAGCCGTCGGTGAGGATGTACTCGCTCGCCTCACCGGCTTACGACCGCGCAGCGTGGTGCTGGTCTGCGGCGCCGGCCGCGCCACCCGCGCCGCGAACCTGCTGATGGCCGCCCTCGGTGATCGGGCCGGCCTGCCGATCATGTCCGCGGCCACGCTGCCGCCCTGGGTTGGCCCGCTGGACGTGGTCCTGGTGGCCGGTGACGACGCGGGTGATCCGCGCCTGATCGATTCGGTGGACCGGGCCGTGCGCCGCGGCGCCGAAGTGGTGGTCGCCGCGCCGCTGGAGGGTCCGCTACGCGCGGCCGCCGCCGGGCGAGCCGCGATCCTGGAGCCGCGCGTCCAGGTGCTCGCGCACAACCGCCTGCTGCGCTTCCTCGCCGCCGGTATCGCCGTGCTGCGCCTGGTCGATCCGGTGCGCACCGCCGACGCCGTGCCCGACCTGACCGCGCTGGCCGACCTGCTCGACGCCGAGGCGCTGCGCGACGGCCCGCACAGCGATGTCTTCCACAATCCGGCCAAGACCCTCGCCGCGCGCATGCAGCAGCGCGGGCTGGTGCTGGCCGGCGATTCCCCGGCCGCGAGCGAATTGGCCGAGCACGGCGCCGAGGTGCTGGTGCAGTCCGCGGGCCGGGTCACCGCCGCGGTCAGCCTGGCCGAGGCGGTGGCCGCGCTACCGCGCATCACCGAGGCGGCGGGCCGCACCACCCCGGATTTCGACCCGCTGTTCCACGACGAGGAACTCGACGGTCCCGCGCCGGTGGAACGCGTACGCGTATTCGTGCTCAGCGCCGACCCGGACCAGTCCGCGGCGCGCCGTAGAATCGCGGTCTTCGGTGGCGGTTCCGGCCTGGTCGACGCCGACCTGGTCAGCGCCGATATCGACCTGCTGCAGGCCACTCTGGCCGACCCGAGTGTCCCCGCCGCGGCCAAGATCGACGATCCGGCGGCCCACCAGCCCGGCACCTCCGGGCACGGCACCGAACTCGAACAACTCGCCGTTCTGGCGCTGCGCCTGGAGATGGCCGCGGCCTACCTGCGGCTGCTCGGCTCCGGGGCGCCGGCGACCACCGGCAGCGGCGAGGAATTCGACGGGGGACGCTACTAGTGCACGAACTCGTTGGTGCACTGCGCTCCTACGCTTGGGGCTCACGCACCGCTCTCGCTCAACTGTGCGGCCGACCGGTTCCCTCGGCGCACCCGGAGGCCGAACTGTGGTTCGGCGCCCACCCCGCCGACCCGGCACACGTCCGGGTCGGGGACGCCAGCCGATCCCTGCTGGAGTACCTGGCCGCCGACCCGGACGGTGAACTCGGCGCGGCCGCACCCGAATTCGGCGGCAAGCTGCCGTTCCTGCTCAAGATCCTGGCCGCCGAGGAGCCGCTGTCGCTCCAGGCCCATCCGAGTGCCGAGCAGGCGCGGGTGGGCTGGGAGCGCGAGAACCGGGCGCGGGTGCCGCTGGACTCGCCGATGCGCAACTACCGCGACGACAACCACAAGCCCGAATTGGTGGTGGCGCTGGACCGCTTCGAGGCGCTGGCCGGGTTCCGCGACCCGCGGCGCACCGTCGCGCTGCTGCGCGCGCTGGCCGTGCCGCCGCTGGGTCCCTACGCCGACCTGCTCGCGGCGCAACCGGATTCGGCCGGGCTGCGGACGCTGTTCACGACCTGGATCACGCTGCCGCAGAACGTCCTGGAGTCGCTGCTGCCCGCGGTGCTCGACGGCTGCGTGCGCTATCTGCACGGCCGCGGCGAGCGCCCGTTCCTGCCCGAGGCGCAGACCACGCTGGAGCTCGCCGAGGCCTACCCGGGTGATGCCGGCGTGCTGGCCGCGCTGCTGCTGAACCGGCTCACCCTCGAACCCGGCGAGGGCCTGTACCTGGCCGCCGGGAACCTGCACGCCTACCTGAGCGGGCTCGGCGTGGAGATCATGGCCAACTCCGACAACGTGCTGCGCGGCGGTCTCACCCCCAAGCATGTCGACGTGCCGGAACTGTTGCGGGTACTGGATTTCGAACCGATCGACCTGCCCGTCGTGCTGCCCGAGTACGCCGCCGACGGCTCCCTGCGCTACCGCACGCCCGCCTCGGAATTCGCGCTGCGCCGGGTGGATCTGCGGGCCGGCGGCGAGCTGCCGCTGACCGGCGCCGGGCCGGGCATCGTGCTGTGTACCGCCGGCTCCGTGCTGCTGCGCCAGGACGACAGCGAACTGCTGCTGCGCCGCGGCGCGGCGGCGTGGGTGTCGGCCTCGGACAAGGAAATTCGGGCCTGCGCGGTCGACGGCGCGGCCCAGGTCTTCTGCGCCTGTGTGGGCGGCGGCCCGGGCTCGGGATGAGTCGCCCGGAGTCCGTTTCGCCGCGGACACGCTAAGTTAAGCGGTGATTGAGCGAGATGACACAGCGGGGCAACTTCCGCCGGGCCGGTCGCGTAGGGCGGGGAACCGAGAAACGAGAGGGGCATTCCGGACATGTCTGCTGGTGGTGGCAAGAAGGCGATCATCGCCGCGTTGACGGCGAACGCGGGGATCGCGGTCGCGAAGTTCATCGGTGCGGCGATCACCGGTTCGGCCTCGATGCTGGCCGAGGGGGTGCACTCGGTGGCGGATACCTCCAATCAGGGGCTGCTGCTGCTCGGGCAGCGCAAGGCCGAGCAGGAGGCCGACGCGCTGCATCCGTTCGGCTACGGGCGCAACCGCTACTTCTACTCGTTCATCGTCGCGCTGGTGCTGTTCACCATCGGCTCGATCTACGCGGTCTACGAGGGCATCCACAAGATCCAGCACCCGGAGGAACTCAGCACGGCGATCGTCGCGATCGTCATCCTGGTGATCGCGATCGGCCTGGAGACCTACAGCTTCCGGACCGCGGTCAAGGAATCCCGCCCGCTCAAGGGCGAGGTGAGCTGGTGGCGGTTCATCCGCACCTCGCGCAGCCCGGAGCTGCCCGTGGTGCTGCTGGAGGACACCGGCGCGCTGATCGGCCTGATCTTCGCGCTCGCCGGCGTCGGCCTGACCATGATCACCGGCAACCCGATCTGGGACGGCATCGGCACCCTGGCCATCGGCCTGCTGCTCGGTGTCATCGCGATCATCCTGATCATCGAGATGCAGAGCCTGCTGATCGGTGAGGGCGCGACCGCCGCCGAGGACAAGCTGATCAAGGAGAACCTGGTCGACGGGGATCGCATCACCCGCGTCATCCACGTCAAGACCCAGTACATCGGCCCGGAGGAGATCCTGGTGGCCGCCAAGATCGCGATGACCCCCGGCCTGGAGATCGATGGGATCGCCGCCGCCATCGACGCCGCCGAGGCGCGGGTGCGCGGTGCGGTCCCGGCCGCGCGGTTGATCTACCTGGAACCGGATCTGTACCGCACCGATCCGGCCTGACCGGGCGGGGTGTCGGCGGGCGGTTCGCCCGGGCCGCCGGTAGTTTGGCGGAATGTCAGCCGGCGGCAGCAAGACAGCGATCTTCGCGGCGCTGGGCGCGAACGCCGGAATCACGGTGGCCAAGTTCATCGGCGCGCTGATCACCGGGTCGTCGTCGATGATGGCCGAGGCGATCCACTCGGTCGCCGACACCGGCAATCAGGGTCTGCTGCTGCTCGGGCAGAAGCGCTCCGAGCACGAGCCGGACTCGAAACACCCCTTCGGCTACGGGCGCAACCGCTACTTCTACGCGTTCGTGGTGGCGCTGGTGCTGTTCACCCTCGGCTCGCTCACCGCGATCCGGGAGGGCATCGACAAGATCCGCGAGCCCGAACACCTGGAGAAGCCGCTGGTCGCGATCGCGATCCTGGTGGTCGCGCTGTGCCTGGAGGGTTTCAGTCTGCGCACCGGCATGCGCGAGTCGCGCAGCCTCAAGGGCCGCGGCAGCTGGTGGCGCTTCATTCGCGAATCGCGCAATCCGGAGCTGCCGGTGGTGCTGCTGGAGGACAGCGGCGCGCTGATCGGGCTGAGCTTCGCCTTCGCGGGTGTCGGCCTGACCGTGCTGACCGGCGATCCGATCTGGGACGCCCTGGGCACCTTGGCGATCGGCGTGCTGCTCGGCGTCATCGCGGTCGTGCTGATCGTGGAGATGAAGAGCCTGCTGATCGGCGAGGGGGCCACCCCGGCCGAGGACGCCGCGATCCGGGAGCTCCTGGTCGACGGCAACCGCATCGACCGGGTGCTGCGGCTGCGCACCGAGTACCTCGCGCCCGATCAGCTGATGGTGGCGGCGAAGATCCAGATGACGCCGTTCCTGGATGTCACCGAGGTGGCGGACGCGATCAACGACGCCGAGGCGCGGGTGCGGACGGCGCTGAGCCAGGTGGATGTGGTCTATCTGGAACCCGAGATCCACCGCCCCGAGCAGATTTAGCGCGTTGCCGCTCGGCCCGGATCCAGCAGTTCGAGCGGATCCGTGCGGATACCGAATTCGCGGCGCAGGACGTGGCGGGCCGCGTTCAGGCCGTTCATGCCGTGCACACCCGGGCCGGGTGGCGTCGCCGAGGAGCACAGGTAGAGCCCGGAAACCGGGGTGGCGTAGGGGTTCCAGCGCGCGACCGGCCGGAAGGCCGTCTGGCGCAGGGTCATCGCGCCGGCGGAGATGTCGCCGCCGAAGTAGTTGGCGTTGTGCGCCGGGAGCTCGGCGGCGGTCCAGACGTGCTTGGCCACAATGAGATCCGTGAAGCCGGGTGCGAAGCGTTCCACCTGGGCGATGATCTGATCGCTGATGTCTCGGGTGGACCCGTTGGGGACGTGGGCGTAGGTGTAGAAGGTGTGGCCGCCCGCGGGGGCTCGGGTGTCGTCGACGACGCCGGGCTGGATGGCCAGCACGTAGGGGTTCTCGGCGTGCCGCCCCGCGGCGACGGCGCGCTCGGCCACCATGGCTTCCTCGCGCGTGCCGATCAGATGCAGGGTGCCCGCGCGATCGCAATCCTTGGCCCGCCACGGCACCGGGCCGGACAGCGCGAAATCGACCTTGCAGGCCGCGCCGCCGTAGTGCACCCGGCCGAGCTGGTTGGCGTAGCGGCGCGGCAGCTGGTCGCCGCCGATGCGCAGCAGCTCCGCGGGCGAGGTGTCGAGCAGAACCGCGCGGGCCGTGCCGAATTCGGCGAGCGAGTCCACCCGCTGGCCGGTGTAGACCTTGCCGCCGAGCCGTTCGAGTTCGGTGATCAGCGCGTTCGGGATGGCCTGGCTGCCGCCGCGCGGCAGCACCCAGCCACCCGCGTGCGCGAGCGTGCCGAGCAGCATGCCCGCGCCCATGGCGGGGATGGCACGCGGCGGGGTGATCGCGTGCGTGGCCACGCCGGTCAGCAGGGCCGGGGCCAGGTCGTCCTGAAAACGCTTGTTCCACAGCGGCGTGCCCTGTTCGAACACGCGCAAGCCGAAACGCAGCGCGGTGACCAGATCGGCGGGCGGGCGGCGCAGGTCACCCATCGCGACGTCGACGACCGCTTCCCACTGGCGCACCAGCGGTTCGAACAGGCCGCGCCACGCGGCGCCGTCGCGCCCGAGGCCCGCGACTGCGCGGTCCAGATCGTGCCAGGCCAAGCCCGCGCGGCCGCCGTCCATCGGATGCGCGTAGGAGACCTCGGGCATGAGCAGCTCCACACCGTGGGCGGGCAGGTCGAAGGCCCGAAAGAACGGTGACGCCAACGCCATCGGATGCGCGCCCGCGCAGACGTCGTGGTGGTAGCCGGGCAAGGTGAGCTCGGCGGTGCGGGAACCGCCGCCCGCGGTGGGCTGGGCCTCGAAGACCTCCACCGCGAGGCCCGCACGCGCCAGGATCACCGCCGCGGCGAGCCCGTTGGGTCCGGATCCGACCACTGCGACATCAGCCATGACCTCCACGCTACCGCTGAATCCCGGCCCGGTCGGCGGCGGTAATCCAACGCACAGGCCGGTTTACCCGGTCTGACCCACCGCGGCGATCCATTCGGCGAGCAGCATGGTCAGCCGCTGTTCGCGGAGGGCGTCGACCAGCCGGCCGGCCCGGTCGAGCGTGGCGATGCCGTGCATCGAACACCAGGCGACTTCGGTGCGCGCGGCGAGAGCGGCCCCCTCGTAGTAGGGACTGAACAGCGCCTGGATTTCGCCGAAGGCGTCGCGCAGGGCCTGCGGGGCGTCGGGGCCGAAATTCAGGTCGGTCTTCAGGACGAACATCGCGTCGTAGCGGGCGGGGTTGTCGGAGGCGAAGTTCAGGTACGCGCGGGCGACGTCGGCGAAGGCCTGCTCCGGCGTGGTGGCGGCGCCGCGCGCGGTGCGCAGCGTGTCCGCGAGTACCGCGCAGCCCTGCTCGGCGACCTCGGAGACGATGGCCTGTTTCCCCGCGAAGTGGCTGTAGAGCACCGGCTGGCTGTACTCGATGCGTTCGGCCAGCTTGCGCACCGTCACCGACTCCCAGCCGTCGTTCTCGGCCAATTCGAGGGCGGTGTCGACGATGCGCTGGTGCCGTTCGGCGCGGTCGCGTTCTTTGCGGGCCTGAGTGCTCATGAAAGAAATACTAGCAGCGCTAGACAAAGTAGCGATGCTCGTTTAATGTTGCTCTCGAACCTAGCGCCGCTAGAAAAAAGAGCACCGGGGAAATCCGGGGCCGCACACCAGGAGTCACCATGAACGTCTCGCGCCTCGCCACCGTCTTCTCCCTCATCGGAGCGGCCTTCATCCTCTACATCGGCATCAGCTACCTGATCACGCCGGAGACCATCGCCACCGGCTTCGGGCTCCCGGCCTGGCCCGAGGGCGACGCGGTGGCGTTCATGAACCTGAAGGGCGTGCGCGACACCGTCTCCGGGATTCTCATCCTGGTCCTGCTGGCCACCAAGCAGCGCTACGCCCTGGGCATCACCACGCTGGTGATCGCCCTGATCCCGCTGGGCGACATGCTCACCGTGTTCAGCTGGGACGGCTCCGCCGCCACGGCACTGGGCATCCACGGCCTGACCGCCGTCTTCGTCGCCCTCACCGGCGGGCTGCTGATCCGCGAGTCCCGTACCGCTCCGGCCCCGGCCCGGGTTCCCGCGCCGATCGCCGCCTGAGCTCCAGCACCTTTCGAACGCGCCGGCCTCGGGGTCGGCGCGTTTTTTGTGTTCTGGCTCACAGCCCGATCAATTTTCGCCGACCGCCCCGTCGATACGGGTAACACCACGCAGCACGAGGAGAACATCATGGCCGCCGCCAAGCCGCACGGACCCGCTTCCTACTTCCCCTCCATCGAGGCCAAGTACGGCCGCACCATCGACGAGTGGAAGACCGCGATGCGCGAAACCGGCCTGACCTCCTTCAAAGAACTCGTCACCTGGCTCAAGACCGAGCACGGCTTCGGCCACGGCCACGCCTCGGCCATCACCCAGCACCACCTCAACCCCGAAAAGTGGGCCGCCTGAGGCTGTTCCAGTCCGGAAAACCAACGAAGGGCCCGCGGGATTCGCGGGCCCTTCGTGGTTGGTGTGCCGGGCCGGTGGAGCGACCGGCCGGCGGCACTGTCCCGATGTCGCGGCTTATGGCTGTGACAATCGGGACCGCATCAAGCCGGTTGGAGAGATTTCTCGGGTTCTCCCGGCTTGGGGTCTTCGGCTGGTTCGGCGGGGCGGTGGTCATCGACCATGGTCTGCTCGTCGAACGGGATCTCCCGGTTCAGGACGGCTTGCACGCGTTCGGGATCGATGGTCTTGGTCCAGGTGCCGATGAGGACGGTGGCGACCGCGTTGCCGGAGAAGTTGGTGACCGCGCGGGCCTCGGACATGAACCGGTCGATACCGACGATCAAGCCGACGCCGTCGAGCAGTTCGGGCCGGTGGCTCTGGATGCCGCCCGCCAGCGTCGCCAGCCCGGCGCCGGTGACGCCGGCCGCGCCCTTGGACGCCACGATCATGAACACCAGCAGGCCGACCTGCTCGCCGATGCTCAGCGGCTTGCCCATCGCGTCGGCGATGAAGATCGAGGCCATGGTCAGGTAGATGGCGGTGCCGTCGAGGTTGAACGAATACCCGGTCGGCACAACGACACCCACGGTGGTCTTCTGCACCCCGAGATGCTCCATCTTGGCGATCAGGCGCGGCAGCGCCGACTCCGAGGACGAGGTGCCGACGATCAGCATGTACTCGCGGGCCAGGTAGCGCACCAGCTTGAAGATCGAGACCCGCGACACCACCCGGATCAGCACACCCAGCACGCCGAAGACGAACACCAGGCAGGTCAGGTAGAAGGCGAGCATCAGCGTGGCCAGCTGCACCACCGCGGACCAGCCGGTCTTGCCGACGACAGTCGCGATCGCGCCGAACGCGCCGATCGGGGCCAGCCACAGGATCATCACCAGTACCCGGAACACCAGCCGCTGCATCGCGGCGATGCCGCGCAGGATCGGCTCGCCGGTCTTGCCCATGGCCTGCAGCGCGAAGCCGACCAGCAGCGCGACGAACAGGGCCTGCAGCACGCTGCCGGAGGTCAGCGACGACACCAGCGTCGTCGGCACGATGCCCTGGATGAATTCCCAGGTACCGCCCGCGGCGTGCGCCTGATCGGCGTACTTGGCGCCCTGGCCGGCCGCGGAAGAGGAGATGTTCATGCCCGAGCCGGGCTCGAGCAGGTTGCCCACCACCAGGCCGATACCCAGGGCGGCGGTCGACATGACCAGGAAGTAGGCGAACGCCAGGCCGCCGACCTTGCCGACGGTAGCCGCGGCCCGGACCGAGCCGATACCCAGCACGATGGTGCAGAAGATCACCGGCGCGATCATCATCTTGATCAGGTTGACGAAGATCTTGCCCAGCGGTTCGAGCGAGACCGCGAAATCCGGGGCGACCCGGCCGACGATGATGCCCGCGACGACGGCGGCGAGCACGCCCAGATAGAGCCAGTGGGTGCGATCGCGCTTGGGCGCGCTCGTCACCTGTTGAGTTGTGTCGCTCATGCTTCCGCCTCGCTGACGCTCGGCTCCAGCATGCGCGATGCGCGCTGGCACATGATTCGTTCGCTGCGCTCTCTCATGGCGAGAAATGCCTTCCAAAAGGTACCGGCGTGAACGGGCCTGTGGGCCCCTGTGCAAAATGATGACGACCCACGTGACCTGGGTCACGGTTTATTGCATTACGTTCAGCTCGTGCGTTTGGAGGTCGGCTGATGAAACAAGGCCGGCTCACTCTCGCCGGACAGGCCTTTGTGCTGCAGTTGATCGTCATCACGCTGGTGATCGGGATCGGCGCGGTGCTCGCGGTCCTCGACGCCCGGCGCACCAGCGACCTGACCACCGAGCAGGAGGTCATCGACGTCGCGGTGACCGTGGCGCTGGTGCCCGGCACCGCGGACGCGGTCCGCTCCCCCGACCCGACCGCCCTGCTGCAACCGGTCACCGAGGCGATCCGCCGGCAGACCGGCATGGACTTCATCGTCGTGATGGCGCTGGACCGGACCCGGTTCACCCACACCAATCCGGCCCAGATCGGGCACCCGTTCAGCGGCACCATCGACCGGGCACTGGCCGGGGAGACGTTCACCGAGACCTTCACCGGCACCCTCGGCCCGTCCATCCGCGCGGTCACCCCGGTGCGCGACGAGTCCGGAGCGATCATCGCGCTGGTGTCGGCGGGCGTGACGCGGGCCCGGATCAGCGACGAGGTCGGCAATCAGCTGCCCAAGATCGGCAGCGTGGCGCTGGCCGGGCTGCTGGTCGCGGCGGCCGGATCGTTCCTGCTCAGCCGCCGACTACGCCGCCAGACCCACGGTCTCGCGCCGGACGAGCTGCGGGTGATGTACGAGCAGCACGACGCGGTCCTGCACTCCATCCACGAGGGCCTGGTCGTGTTCGGTGCGGGCGAGGACGCCGAGGTCGTCAACGACCAGGCCCGCCGCCTGCTCGATCTGCCCGACGGCCCGGTGCGGCGCGCGGACCTGCCGCTGTCCATGCAGCGCATGAGCTGGGGTGTGGTGCGCGACGAAATGCACGTCACCGGCGACCGGATCCTGCTCGTCAACCAGGACATCGTGCAGTCCGGGCGGCGGCCGCTCGGCACCGTCATGACCATCCGCGATCACACCGAATTGCGCACCGTCATGGGCGAACTCGACTCGGTGCGCGGTTTCGCCGAATCGCTGCGCGCCCAGGCCCACGAATCGGCGAACCGGCTGCACACCGTGGTCACCCTGGTCGAACTCGGCCAGCACGAGGAAGCCGTGCAGTTCGCCACCGCCGAACTCGAACTCTCCCAGACCCTGATCGACCGGTTGCTCGCCGACGTCGGCGACCCGGCCCTGGCCGCGCTGCTGCTGGGCAAGGTGAATCAGGCCGCCGAGCGCGGCGTCGAACTGACCATCGCCGAGGACACCGCGCTGGATTCGACCGCGCCGCTGTCCGCCCACGAGGCGGTCACCCTGGTCGGCAACCTGATCGACAACGCCATCGACGCCGCCGCGGGGCCGGACGGCGCCGGCGGCTGGGTGGAAGTGACGGTGCGGCAGCAGGATTCCGCCCTGCTGCTGCGGGTCGCCGACAGCGGCCCCGGCATGTCCGCGGCGCTGTTCGCGCGCGCCGCCGAACGCGGATACACCACCAAATCCGACCACCACGGGCTCGGCCTCGCGCTGGTGCACCGGCTGGTCGGCCGCCACGACGGTGTCATCGGCACCGAGCGCGACCCGGAAAGTGCGGTGACCGTGGCAATCCCGCGGAGCACCGCGAATATCGAAGGTAGACAGGAACAGTCGTGATCCGAGTGCTCATCGTCGAGGACGAACCCCTGATCGCCGAGGCGCACCACGCCTACGTGGCCCGCATCGAGGGCTTCACCCCGGTCGGTATCGCGCACACCGGCCGCGACGCCATGCGCGCCGCCGCCGAAGCCGCCGCCGCGGGCACCCCGATCGACCTGGTGCTCATGGACATCGGGCTGCCCGACACCAGCGGCCTCGACGTCGCCGCCGCGCTGTCCGGCCTGGCGCCGCGCCCCGACGTCATCGCCATCACCTCGGCCCGCGACCTCACCATGGTCCGCACCGCGGTGTCCCACGGCGTGGTTCTCTATCTCCTGAAGCCCTTCACCTTCGCCGCCTTCCGGGAAAAGCTGGAGCGCTACCGCGAATTCCGCACCGCGCTGCCCGCCGGCGAATCCGCCGTCACCCAGCACGACGTCGACCGCGCGCTCGCCGCGCTGCGCACCACCGACCAGCGCGCCGGCGCCCCGAAAGGTGTCGCGCCGCAAACCCTCGAGGAGATCTCGCGGGTCGTCCGCGACGCCGCCGACGGCATGACCGCCGCGGACACCGCGATCGCCATCGGCGTCTCCCGCATCACAGCCTGGCGCTACCTGGAAAAACTGGCCGACGACGGCCTGGTGCTGCGGCGCAGCGACTACGGCCGGGCGGGCCGGCCGAAGACGCGCTACCTCTGGAAGAGCTGACCGCTCAGACGTCGGTAGAGAAGCGGATGCCGCCGTCGGGGATCTCCACACCGGGCCAGATTCTGGCGCCGCGCAGCAATTCACAGCGCGCGCCGACATTGGCCCCGTCGCCGATGACGCCGTCGCGGACCAGCGCGCGGGGACCGATGCGGGCACCGAAGCCGATGATCGAGCGTTCGACGGTGGCCCCGGCCTCGATGACCGCACCGTCGAAGATGACCGCACCGTCCAGCCGCGCGCCCGCGCCGATCTCGGCGCCGCGGCCGACGACGGTGCCGCCGATCAGCAGCGCGCCCGGGGCGACGCCCGCGCTCGGATGCACGAGGGATTCGCCGCGCTGGCCGGGCAGGGCCGGGGAGGGCGCGATGCCGCGGACCAGATCGGCGGAACCGCGCACGAAGTCCTCGGGGGTGCCCATGTCGCGCCAGTAGGAGGTGTCGACGTGGCCCTGGACGCGCGCGCCCTCGGCCAGCAGCGCGGGAAAGACCTCGCGCTCCACCGAGACCGGGCGGCCGGGCGGGATCTTCTCGATGTACTCGCGGCGGAAGACGTAGCAGCCGGCGTTGATCTGATCGGTCGGCGGATCCTGGGTCTTCTCCAGGAACGCGGTGACCCGGCCGTTCTCGTCGGTGGGGACGCAGCCGAAGGCGCGCGGGTCGCTGACCCGGACCAGGTGCAGGGTGACGTCGGCGTTGGACTTCTCGTGGGTGTCGAGCACCGCGCCGAGATCGGTGCCGCCGAGCACGTCACCGTTGAAGACCATCACGTTGTCGGCACGCAGCTTGGGCAGCACGTTGCGGATGCCGCCGCCGGTGCCCAGCGGCTCGGTCTCGGTGACGTATTCGAGTTCCAGGCCGAGTTCGGAACCGTCACCGAAGTGCTCCTCGAACACCTCCGCCTTGAACGAGGTGCCGAGCACGACGTGGGTGATCCCGGCCTCGGCGATGCGCGCCAGCAAATGGGTCAGGAACGGCAGGCCCGCGGTCGGCAACATCGGCTTGGGCGCCGAGAGCGTGAGCGGACGCAGCCGCGTGCCCTGGCCCCCGACCAGGATCACAGCATCGGTGCTGCCTGCGTTTCCCATTAAAAGTTCCCCTTGTTCACTGGGATCTGTCTCCGACAGGGCACATGCCTGAACCAGGCTAGCTTGCTGTACGGCTACTGAGCTGCTTCTCGCGCCTGCTGACGCAGCGCCGATCGAACCGCAATACGCTCGCGAATGGCAAGTCCGCCGCGCAGCGCCAGCCGCAGCGGGGCCTGCCACCAGTGCGGATGCCGGTCGGCCTGGAAGCGGTACGCGCTGGCGTGGTGCGCGGGCAGCATCACTTCCGGATGCTTGCCGGCGGCATGCCCCTTGGCGTGGGTGACCTCGGCGGTCGGCACGAACACGTTGTGCCAGCCGGCCTTGCCCATGCGGTCGCCGAAATCGACGTCCTCCATGTACATGAAGTAGCGGGAGTCGAAGCCCTCGATGGCGTCGAAGGCCGAGCGGCGCACCAGCAGGCAGGAGCCGGACAGCCAGCCGACCGTCCGCTCGGCGATCTGCTCGTTGTCGCGGCGGTAGCGCTGGGTCCACGGGTTGCCGGGCCAGACCGAGCCGAGGATGGCGTGGCCGGCGCCGTCGAGCAGACCGGGCACCGCGCGGGCCGACGGGTAGACGCTGCCGTCGGGTTCGCGCACCAGCGGGCCCAGCGCGCCCGCGCGCGGCCAGCGCTTGGCGGCGGTCAGCAGGTGATCGATGGAGTCGGTGTCCCAGCGGATATCCGGGTTGGCGATCACGATGAACTCGATGCTCGGGTCGATCTCGGCGACCGCGCGGTTGATCGCGCCGCCGTAGCCGATATTGCCGCCGGTGCGCAGCAGGCGCACGTGCGCGTTGGCCTCGGCGGCCAGTTCGGGCGTCCCGTCGGTCGAGCCGTTGTCGGCCAGAATCACCTGAGGTTTCTCACCGGTGGCGGTGGCCAGGGTGGAAATGAAGTGCTCGAGGTGTTCGCCGGGCGAGTAGGTCACCGTGACGACGGCCAGGCCACCAGGGGCCAACTGATCGGAAGCGCTCACAACGCTGCCTCGCTGACGCTCGGCATCGTTGCGACCGCTTTGGCGGCTGTGTTGTCGGTTCGCAAGCTCACGGCACCGAAGCGTAGTCGCCGAAACTCGACCGTGCGTCCCCGAGTCCGCGGGGACAACCGGTCGATAACTGAAACCTGTTCGCGCCGTTCAATTCTGGCTGATCTAGGGGTCAGCTCAGCGCAGCGTGCAGCGCCTCGCGCCAAGGCCGCAGCGGGGTCAGTCCGGCCTCGTCCCAGGAGCGGTGCGACAGCACCGAATAGGCCGGGCGCGGTGCGGGTCTCGGGAAGGCCGAGGAGGGGCAGGGCCGCACCCGGGCCGGATCCGCGCCGACCTCCTCGAAGACCGCGCGGGCGAGATCGAACCAGGTGCCCTGGCCGGCGTTGGTGGCGTGCAGCACCCGGGGCGCGTCCGGGCGCCCGGCGAGTTCGAGCAGGCCGGCCGCGAGGTCGGCGGCATAGGTGGGCGCGCCGAGTTGATCGTCGACGACGTCGAGGGTGTCGCGCTCGCGTTCCAGCCGGCGCATCGTGCCGACGAAATCGCCGGGCTCCCCCGAGTAGACCCAGGCGGTGCGCACCAGGTGGGCGGCGGCGCCGGAGGCCAGGACGGCCTGCTCACCCGCCAGCTTGGTACGGCCGTAAACCGTTGCGGGTGCGGTCGTATCGCCTGTGTCGTAGGGCCGATTGTGGGTACCCGCGAAGACATAGTCGGTGGACAGATGAATGAGCCGGGCCTCGGCCCGCGCGCAGGCGGCGGCGAGGACGGCGGGTCCGGTCGCGTTGGCGGTGAAGGCGGCCTCGGGGTCGGATTCGGCCTGATCCACGGCGGTGTAGGCGGCGCAGTTGAGTACCACGGTTCCCGGGGTCAGCACGGCGCCGAGGGCATCGGCGTCGGTGATGTCGAGATCATCGCGGCCGTAGGCGCGCGCGCCGGGTGCCAGGCGCAGCAGCTGCCGCCCGACTTGGCCGCGCGCGCCGGTCACGACGAGGTGAGCAAACGATTCGGGCACGGGGTGCAGTCTGGCACGCCGTGACACCCGCAGGTGCGCTCCGGTGCGGTAACCGCCGGTTAGCCTTGAGCCCCAGCAAGACCGGGGGCAGGCGTTCGGAGTGGTTGCGGGAGCACCGGAAGTCGGGGCATCGGGTCAGTTGGAAGGACGCTGAAAGTGACGGAAGACAGATCGATGAGCCTGGGCCGCGTCGTGCTGGCGGCGGGGGCCGCGCTGGTGCTCGTGCTCACCGGATTCGCCTGGCGCAGCGTCGATTCGTTCGTCTCGGGTATCGAGCGGATCAGCGACCTGGGCTTGGGCGGGCAGCGCGACGGCGCCACCGACATCCTGCTGGTCGGCGTGGATTCCCGCACCGACGCGCACGGCAACCCGCTCAGCGCCGCCGAACGGGCCATGCTGCACGCCGGTGACGAGGTCGGCACGAACACCGACACGATCATGCTGGTGCGCGTCCCCAACGACGGCCGGTCCGCGACCGCCATCTCCATCCCCCGCGACAGCTACGTCGAGGTGCCGGGCATCGGGTCGAGCAAGATCAACTCCGCCTACGGCGCCACCAAGCTGACCACCAAAGAGAAACTGATGGCCCAGGGCCAGTCGGAATCCCAGGCCGAGACCCAGTCCACGCAGGCCGGACGGCAAGCCCTGATCAAGTCCGTCGGCGCGCTGACCGGGCTCACCGTCGACCACTACGCCGAGATCAGCTTCCTGGGCTTCGTGCTGCTCACCGACGCCGTCGGCGGCGTGGAGGTGTGCCTGAACGAGGCGGTGGACGAGTGGATGTCGGGCGCGGACTTCGCCGCCGGGCGCCAGCGCCTCGACGGCCCGGAGGCGCTGAGCTTCGTGCGCCAGCGGCACAACCTGCCGCGTGGCGACATCGACCGGATCGTGCGCCAGCAGGTGTTCCTGGCCCAGCTGACCAATCAGATGCTCAGTGCGAAGACGCTCAGCAATCCGATGCGGTTGCAGGAACTCAGCGACGCCGTCGGGCGCACCGTGGTGCTGGACGGCAGCTGGGATGTGATCTCGTTCCTCAAGCAGCTCAAGGACCTGTCCGGCGGGCACGTCCGGTTCGAGACCATCCCGGTCGCCGACCTCAACGGCATGACCAGCAACGGCGAGTCCGTTGTGCGGGTCGAGCCGCGCATGGTGAAGGCGTTCGTGTCCTCGTTGGTGGCGGGCAAGACCGACGAGGAGGAGGCCGAGGACGTCGGTTTCGACGCCACGACCGTGACGGTGAACGTGCTCAACGCCAGCGGTGTCGGCGGGCTGGCCTCGAAGGTATCCCAGGCGCTGGGCGCCAAGGGCTTCCAGCCGGGCCAGGTCGGCAATTACAACGGCGGCAGCGTGACCAGCACCCGGGTGCTCGCGGCGAGCACGACCGATCCCCGGGCCAAGGAGGTCGCGCGGGTGCTGGGCGGTGTCACGGTGGTGGCGGACCCGATGATGTCACCGGAAGCGATCAGCGTCGTGCTGGCAAGCGACTATTCTGGTCCGGGCTCGAGTGCGAGCTCGATGTTCGACTTCACCGGTTCGTCGTCCACCTCGGCGACGCCGGTGCCACCCGCTCCACCGATTTCCGCAGGCCAGAACGGACCGAAATGCGTGAACTGAACAATGCGTGAGCACACGACACTCACCGAGTTGGTGCTGGATCCGATCCTCGCGCGCGAGCCCGCCGCACCGCGGGTCACCTACTACGACGACGCCAGCGGTGCCCGGATCGAACTGTCCGGGCTGACACTGGCGAACTGGGCGGCCAAAACCGCCAATCTGATTCGCGACGAGTTCGGCCTGACCCCCGGCGCGCGGGTAGCTGTGTTGTTGCCAGCGCACTGGCAGACGGCCGCCGTTCTGCTGGGTTGCTGGTGGGCCGGCGCCGAAGTGGTGCTCGGCCCGGACCCGGATGCCGAGCTCGCCCTGGTGACCGCGACCCGCCTGGCCGAGACCGACGACATCGCCGAGGTCGCGGCGCTGTCCCTGGATCCGATGGGCGCGCCGGTGCGGGATCTGCCGCTGGGCGTCACCGATTTCGCCACGCACGTGCGGGTGCACGGCGACCAGTTCCTGCCGCGCGGCGCGGGCGTCGCGCTGGACGGTATGCCGGTCGCCGAGGTGTTCGCCGAGGCCAGGCGGTCGGCCATGCGCCAGGGCTTCGGCGAGGGTGACCGCGTGCTGTCGAGCA
This sequence comes from Nocardia sp. NPDC050712, assembly GCF_040654295.1. NCBI lineage: Bacteria > Bacillati > Actinomycetota > Actinomycetes > Mycobacteriales > Nocardiaceae > Nocardia > Nocardia sp. NPDC050712. Next base: position 420,973 of record NZ_JBFAHT010000001.1, on the reverse strand, counting down.
CGCCGTGGGAGACCCCGGCCGAGCTGATCGACGGCTTCGTGGCCGTGCTGGCGGCGGGCGCGTCGCTGGTGCAGGTCGTGAATCCCGATCCGGCCGCGCGGGATCGGCGAATCGCCTCCGAAAGGGTCACCGCGCAGCGTTGAGGCTCCTACCCAGGTATAGGTCGGTCGTCCAACCGGAGAACGTTCTCAGCCGCCACAGCGATCCGTACGGTGGAGCTATCCACAACGACGAGGTTGGTGAGCGATGAAGCCGCAGTACTGGTTCCAGTGGTTTTCCGTGCAGGGCCTGCCCCGGCTGGTCCTGCGCAGCCAGGCCCGCCGCGGGCACCCGTTCGCGCAGTTGATGGGCGGGCGCCAGGGTTTCACCGACCCGTACCCGCTGATCGAGCAGCTCCGCGGCCAGGGCCGGCTGGTGAAGACGCCGATCGCCTGGGCCAGCGCCGATCACGAACTGGTGCGGACGATCCTGCGGGACAACCGCTTCGGGGTGCGCGCGAACAAGAACTTCGATCTGCCCGCGCCGCTGGTCCGGCTGACCGAGCGCTATCCGTTGCCGCCCAACCCGGTCGAGCCCCCGTCCATGCTGGTGATCGACCCGCCCGACCACACGAAGATGCGCCGCCCGGTCGCCGCGGCGTTCACCCCGCGCGCCATCGGCCGGCTGCGCGACCGGGTCGAATCGGTGACCGAGGAACTGCTGGCGGAACTGCCCGCCGGCGGATCAGCCGACCTCATCGCCTCCTTCGCGGCGCAGGTGCCGATCGCGATCATCTCCGAGATGCTCGGTTTCCCGCGCGAAGACAAGCAGATGTTCCTGAACTGGGGCGATGCCGCCACCCCGCTGCTGGACATCGGCATCTCCCGCAAGGCGCACCGCCATGCCCTCGACGCCATGGAGGTGATGAACACCTACCTCGACGGGCATATCGAGCGGCTGCGCCGCGAGCCCGGCGAGGACATCCTCTCCAGCCTGGTCACCGCGGGCGAGCTCGACACCTACGGCTTGAAGGCCACCGCCAGCCTGCTCATGGGCGCCGGGTTCGAGACCACCGTCAACCTCATCGGCAACGGCGTGGTGCAACTGCTCTCGCACCCCGACCAGCTCGAGCGCTTGCGGGCCGAACCTGAGCTGTGGCCCAACGCCGTGGAAGAGGTGCTGCGCATCGACGCCCCGGTGCAGACCACGGCCCGCTCCGCCCTGGAGGACGTGGAGATCGCGGGCATCCCGCTGCGCAAGGGCAATACGGTGGTGGTCTCGCTCGCGGGCGCGAACCGCGACCCGGGCGTCTTCGAGGATCCGACCCGGTTCGACGTGGGCCGCGCGAACGCCAAGGACCACTTGACCTTCAGCAGCGGCGTGCACGTCTGCCTGGGGGCCAGCCTGGCCCGCATGGAAGCCACCTACGCGCTGCGGGCGCTGTTCGAGCGGTTCCCCGACCTGCAACTGGCGGGCCCGCCGCAGCGCCGCGAGCTGTTCACCCTGCACGGCTACGAACGGCTGCCGGTCCGGCTCGGCCGCAGCGCCCACGCCCCCGCGACCTCGGTGGTGTGAACTAGCGTTGCCGCCATGGCACGCGTCGCGATCGAGTACTGCACCCAATGCCGCTGGCTGCTGCGCGCGAGCTGGATGGCCCAGGAACTGCTGAGCACCTTCGGCACCGACCTCGGCGAGGTCGCGCTGGTCCCGGGGGCGGGCGGGATCTTCCGCATCACCGTCGACGGCGAGCAGATCTGGGAACGCAAGGCCGACGGCGGCTTCCCCGAGATCGCGGTGCTCAAGCAGCGGGTCCGGGACAAGGTCGCGCCGGACCGCGACCTCGGCCACGCCGACCGCCCGGCCTAGGCCGGGACCCGGGCCGGCTCGTCGAACGGCGGGTAGTGCTCGGCGCCCGTCCGCTCCGCCGCGTCGATGTAATCGGCCAGCGCGTCGCGGGAGCGCGCGAGCTTGGCCAGCTGCTCCTCCAGCCGGGCCATCCGCGACCGCATCGCGCTCAGCAGTTCGGGACAACCCGCGAGTTCCGGCGCCGGGCCGACCGCGCACGGCAGCAGATAGGCGATGTCCTCGGAGGAGAGCCCGGCGGCGAGCAGGTGCCGGATCTGCTGCACCCGCAGAATCGCGGCTTCGGCGTAGTCGCGGTAGCCGTTCGCGCCGCGGTCGGCTTCCAGCAGGCCCTGGGATTCGTAGTAGCGCAACTGATGCGCGTTGACGCCCGTCCGGCGACTCAATTCCCCGATCAGCATCAGAACCTCACTTGACCTTCACACCGGTATCAACGTTGACGATGGTGCCATGACCAACGAAACAACCAGCTCAGTCACTGTTCTCGGCCTCGGACTGATGGGCCGCGCGCTGGCCGGCGCCTTCCTGAAAGCCGGGCACACCACCACCGTGTGGAACCGTACCGCCGCCAAAGCCGACGACCTGGTGGCCCAGGGTGCCCGGCCGGCCCCGACCGTCACCGAGGCGGTGCGAGCCGGGTCGGTGACCCTCCTCTGCCTCACCGACTATCCGGCGGTCTACGAGTTGCTCGCCGAGGCCGACCTCGCGGGCGCGACCCTGATCAATCTCACCTCGGGCTCCTCCGCCCAGGCCCGTGCGGCCGCCGAGTGGGCCGCGCAGCGCGGCGCCCGGTACCTGGACGGGGCCATCATGGCCGTCCCGCCGGCGATCGGCACCCCGGAAGCGGTGGTGCTGCACAGTGGTCCCCAGGCGGACTTCGAGGCGCACGAGCCGGTGCTCGCGGCCCTGGGCACCGTCAGCTACCTCGGTGCGGACCACGGGCTGGCGCCGCTCTACGACATGGCCGGCCTGGCCATGATGTGGAGCGTGCTCAACGCCTGGTTGCAGGGCACGGCCATGCTGCGCACCGCCGGGGTCGACGCGGCGACCTTCGCGCCGTTCGCGCGGCAGATCGCGGCAGGGGTGGCCGACTGGCTACCGGGTTACGCCGAGCAGGTCGATCGCGGCGCCTTCCCGGCCGAGGTGTCGGCGCTGGAGACCGACGCCCGGGCGATGGCCCACCTCGTCGCGGAGAGCGAGGCGCTGGGCGTCGACGCCGAACTACCCCGGTTGATCCAGGCGATGGCCCAGCGCTCGATCGCGGCCGGGCACGGCGGCGAGCAATATCCCGTGCTGATCGCGGAATTCGAGAAGCCCCGCTAGCAGCAACCGCCGCCGCCACAGCAGCCACCACCGGCCGGACGGGGCGCCGCGGCCGCGGCGGGCACGGCGCCGCCGCGGCTCACCGTGCCGAAGGTGGTCAGCAGCTTGACGGTGTCGTCGTGGCCGCCCGGGCAGGCGGCGGGATTCGAGGATTGCGCCATCGGCCGGGTGACCTCGAAGGTGTCCCCGCAGGTCCGGCACCGGAAGTTGTAGCTCGGCATCGGGTCAGCGTATCGCCTGGCCGACGTTCCGTGCGGCTACCGTCGGCCGTAACCGACTGGAAGTACTCTCGAAGAGGATCACCGGGTGCCGATAGGAGGTGCGGGCTATGACGACGCAGTTCGAAACCGAATCCGACGCCGCCCTCGACGGCCCGGTCGTCCCCACCACCTCGGGCCGGGTCCGCGGCCACTGGGACGGGCCCGTCGCGGTCTGGCGCTCGATCCCCTACGCGGCCCCGGTGACCGGCGCGAAACGCTTCCAGCCGCCGGTGCCCCCCGAACGCTGGGACGGTATCCGCGACTGCGCGCTGTTCGGCCAGATCGCCCCGCAGACCATGGGCAACATGGTTCCCGTGGACTCGGTGCTGACCATGGGCGAGGACTGCCTGTGGCTGAACGTCTGGTCGCCCCCGGACAGTGTGGGCCCCAAGGCGTCCGGTGATCCGCGCCCGGTCATGGTGTGGGTGCACGGCGGCGCCTACTGTCTCGGCACCGCCGCCCAGGCCATCTACGACGGCCGCAAGCTCGCCGAGACCGGTGACGTGGTGGTGGTCAGCGTCAACTACCGCATCGGTGTGCTCGGTTTCCTGGACCTGTCCTCGTTGTTCCACGGCTTCACCCCGAATCTCGGCCTGCACGACCAGATCGCCGCGCTGGAGTGGGTGCGCGACAACATCGCCGCGTTCGGCGGCGATCCCGGCAACGTGACGCTGTTCGGCGAATCCTCGGGCGCGGGCTGTGTCACGGCGCTGCTGACCGCGCCGCGCACCAGCGGCCTGTTCCACAAGGCGATCGCGCAGAGCCCGCCCGCGACCACGGTGCTGAGCCGGGAGCGCGCCGCGGGCGTCGCGCAGCGCCTGCTGGAACTGCTGGAACTCGCGCCCGCCCAGGCCATGGACCTGATCGACCTGCCCATCGACCGGCTCGTCCAGGCGGCCGGCCTGCTGATGGACGAGGTGCCGATGAAGGAGCCCGGCCGGTTGGCGGCGGCGCCGGTGGTGGACGGAGAGTTGTTGCCGGAGTATCCGATTCACCGGTTCCAGCTCGGCCGCTCGCACCGGATGCCGCTGATGATCGGCACCAACAAGGACGAGGCCTCGCTGTTCCGGCTGTTCCGCTCCCCGATCATGCCGGTCACGCCGGACGCGGTGAACGTCATGCTGCACGACGTGGCAGCCGGCCATCCCGGTATGTCGCCCGAGCGCATCGCCGAAATCACCTCGGCGTATCCGGATCTCACGAAAACCCGTGGCGCCCTGCTGATGTCGACCGACGCGGCGTTCCGTATGCCGGCGCACTGGGTGGCCGACGCGCACGCACAGCACTCCCCGACCTGGACCTACCGCTTCGACTACGCCACCCCGATGCTGCGCGCGGCCCGGGTCGGAGCCGGGCACGCCACCGAATTGCCCTATGTCTTCGGCAATTTCGGCACCCTGAACCACGATCCCACCTTCTGGCTGGGCGGGCGCAAGGTGGCCGGCGAGGTCTCCGGTCGGGTGATGCGGCGCTGGCTGGCCTTCGCCGCGCACGGGGTGCCCGCCGCGCTGGACGGCTCCAAGCACTGGCCGCCCTACCGCCCGTCCTCGCGGACCACGCTTTTGATCGACACCATCGACCGCGTCGTGGACAACCCCGACCGCGATCTGCACGCGGCCTGGGGCGATCAGGCGGTCGGCTTCAGCTGACCGGCGGTTCGATCTCCCCGTCGACGTACACCCAGGCGCCGTCCTCGCGCGTGAACCGGCTGACCTCGTGCAGTTGGCCGCGCCCGCCGTCGGCGCGGTAGTGCGCGACGAACTCCACCACGCCGGTGTCGTCGAACGGGCCGCCGCGCTCGGTGCGCACGATCTCCAGGAACAGCCAGCGCTGGTCCGGGTCGAGGTCGAGCTCCGCCGGCCGGTGCGCGGAATGCCAGGACCGCCGCAGATAGCCGGTGTCGCCGACCGCGAACGCGGTGTAGCGCGAGCGCATCAGCGCCTCGGCCGTCGGCGCGGGGCGCTGACCGGCGAGCAGCGGGCCGCAGCACGCGCCGAAGGGTTCTCCGCGCCGGCACGGGCACAACTGCGACTCAGCCATGGTGTGATTGTCCCAGTGCCGAATCGGTGCGGCGCACCGGTCCACGGGCCCTGGCGCGCCGAATCACCTGCAACGTACGGAGAAGGGAGCTGGAGATGGGTCCATTCAGTCCGTTGAGTACAGGCTCGGGGCTTGCGTCGAACGTGCTGCGCTGGCTGGGCACGATCTTCGGGGGTCCGCTGCTGTTCTGAGCTATTCGATGCGGACCAGCACCGCCGCGATGGCCTCGGTCTGCTCGCGCCAGCGGCGCAGCTCGGTGACGCTCGGCGCCAGCTCGTAGTCGTGATGGTGGGCGGCCCGCGACAGCGCCGCCCACACCGTCGCGACCTGCGCGGCGGTGTCCGGCCCGGCGTAGACGCGCAGGGCCAGCAGCTGCGCGCGCATCGGGCAGCGCGCCAATTCCGGTGTGGTGCGCAGCCACAGCTGATCGACCGCCTGCTCCAGGGCCAGGCGCAGAATCCACGCGGTCGCGCGGGACCACACCCCGCCCGCGTCGGTGACGTCGCCGTCCAGGAGCCGGTCCACGGCCTCGAAGCGTTCGGCCACCGTCGGGCGTGGTGGCCGGCGCCTGGGGCGGCGCGAGCGCGACGGACGGCGGGACGCGCTGGAACCGTGGTGCCGCGGGCTGGTCATTTGCCCAGCCAGGCGATGAGCCGCTCGGTGCTCGTGATCAACTCCCGCATGGTGCGATCGATCGGCACGTGCGCGGCGGCCGTGACATCGCGCAGCGCCGGGACCAGCCATTTCTCCTCGGTGGCGAGATGGGCGTTCAGGTGGTCGACGTTGTAGGTCACCCCCATCACCGCCAGCGCCACCATGGCCCGGGTGGTGTGCGCCGCCTCCAAATGGCGTTCCACCTCGCGATGGTGCATGCCCGCGGCGAGCAGCGTGTGCCGCGCCCGGGCCTGGCTGGCGGCCTCCACCGCGGAGCGGCAGCAGGTGGCGACGAGTTCGTCGGCGATGGCGGGCGGCAACTGCGGGGTGCGCACCAGCGAGCGTGCGTCGTCCAGGTAGCGGCGCACCGGATCGCTGGAGACCCGCACCTCCACCACCGACCGCTCCCGCCGCTGCACCTCCACCACCCGGGCCGCGAGCTGCATCCGGCGCACCGCCTCGGCCAGCCGCTCGTCGTGGGTGAACACGATCACCTGCCGGGTCGCGGCGACCGCCGCCAGCACCCGGGCCAGGCCGTCCACCTTCGCCGGATCCATGGCCTGCACCGGATCGTCGATCATGACGAAGCGGAACGGGCTGTGCTCGACGGTGGCCCGCGGCAGGAACAGCGACAGGCCGAGCGCGTGCAGTTCGCCCTGGCTCATCACGCCGAGCGCGGCGCTCTCCACCTCGTCGACGGTGACGTCCAGCAGTACCCGGCGCGCGGTTCCGGTGTTGCCCTGCAAGCGAATTCCGCCCAGTTCCACGTTGCTCTGCTGGCGCAGCGTGCGCCACACCCAGCGCGCGGTGGTCTCCAGCGGCGACATGCGCTCGTCGCGCAGACCCGAGGTGGCCGACTTCAGCCAGTCCTCGGCGCGTTTGACGGTGCGCAATTCGCCGGCCCGCAGGGCGACCTGGCGCGCGGTGTCCAGCCAGCTCGCGATGCGCGGCACCAGCGGGGCCCACACCTCGTCGAGCCGGTCCAGTTCCTTGCGGGTGCCCTGTTGCAGCAGCGCCAGTTCGTCGACCAGCCGGGCGTGCGCGCCGCGCAACCGCTGGGGCAGATCGGGGGTGTAGTCGGCGGCGGTCAGCGCGGCCCAGTCCGACCAGGCGCGGTGGACCGCGGTGGTGTCGACGGTCGGCGGGTTGCGCGGATCGAAATCCAGTTCCGCCGGAACCTGATCCGGCAGCGCCCGCGCGGCGCGGGTGGCCTCGCGTAGTCGGGTCTGCGCGGTGGTGAGCGCGTCCACCCGCGCGGCCAGCTGCGCGATCTCGGCGTCGGCCGCGCGGGCCCAGGCCGCGTCCAGGGTGCCGCGCCCGCACACCGGGCAGGCGCAGTCGCCACTGGCGTCGGCGTGAATCCTGGCGCGGCGCAACAACTCCAGCACCCGCAGGTCGGCTTCGGCGTCGGCGGTGGCGTCGCGGGCCAGGTCGGCGCCGCAGGCGGCGAGCCGGTCGGCGATCTCCTCCACCTGCTCGCTGGTGGGCAGCGCGAGCCGGACGATGGCGCGCAGGCCGTCCGGGCCGTCCGCGTCGTCGGTGCGGCCGGACATGTGGCGGCCCACCGCGTTCAGGTCGGGCTGGGCCGGGCGCAGCAGTTTGGCCATCCGGGTGGCGCGATCGTCGGCGAGCGCGTCCAGGGCGTCGACCAGGGCGACGCGCTCCACCCGGGAATCGCGCGCCGCGCGCTCCAAAGCCAAGCGGCGGGACCGGATTCGCTCCTGCGCGACGGTCAGTTCGTCCAGCCCGAGCAGCTGGTGCAGCGCGTCGAACAGATCGCTGGGCTTGCCGTCGACCAGCGCGCCGAGCTCGCTGTAGGACAGGAACGGGCGGTACAGCTCGAGCACCGGCGACCAGCGGGTCGGATCGAAGCGCGAATTCGCCCGCGCCCGGCGGTTTTCGGTCCAGCGGGCCTCGGCCAGCTGCGCGTCGGGGCCCCACTCCTTGACGATGGTGATCTCGGGATCGCTACCGGCGGTGAGCAATTGCAGCTCGATCCGGGTGGTGTCGCCGGCGTGCAGATTGCGCCAGCCTTCCCGCCAGGCCGCGGATCGGCCGTCCCAGCGGCGATTACCGCCGGTCAGCGCGAGCTCGGCGGCCTCGGCGAAACTCGATTTGCCGCTGCCGTTGCGGCCCACCACCAGCGTCAGGCCCGGGCCGGGGGCCAGCTCCAGCGTCGTCTCCGGGCCGATGCCGCGGAAACCGCAGACCCGGATGGCTTTCAGGAAGATGCCCGTGTCCGCGAAACCGATTGTCCGGTCCTCGGTTTCGACGCCACCCAGCGCGCGCAGCACGGCGTGCACGACATCGGGGGTGACCGCGGGATCCTCGGCAAGGCGGCGTGCCACCACCTCGGTCAGGCGCGGTACCGCCTCGGTGGCCGCATCGGCCATACGAAAACCCTCCACCCCGATCGGCAAATTCGAGCGAAACGCTACCCGACAGCGGGATTTTCGCCCACCGTAGGCGGGGGCCGGAAACAAGCCTCCGAATCTGCCCGCGGGGATGGTATGGCCATCGAATGAACCCCCCGCACTCGATGTCCACCCCTCGCCAACCCACGCGGGCAGCTCGAAGTGTGGCACCCGAATTGGGTGGCTCGGACGGAGCCGAACAGAACAGAATGCCAGATATCGGACATCCAGCGCAAGAGGGCGGTTCCAGTCGAATCCGGCGGGCGCGCAGCGGGGTCCGCGGCGACGGCTGTCGCTTGTCGGTGGCGTCGGGTAGGAATTCGGTCAACAGAGGAGATGGGGGCGCCATGAACCAGGACCGATCCGGAGCCGCTCGATGAGCGCCGCGCCGGCCGACGCGCAGGTGGGGCCGCCCGGCACGGCGGCCGCGCGGCAGCGCGAGGTGCGGGTCGCGGCCGGGCTGGCCGAGCTCGACATCTGGCTCGGGGATCAGGTGCGCACCGGGCTCGCCCAATCCGATCGATCCCAGCGCGCCTTCGCCGCGATCGCGGCGCGCATGGTCGACGCGCAGGCGCCCGGCGTGGCGGCGATGCTGCGCCGGCTGCCGGAGCTGCTGGCGGGCCGCACCGACTGGCCCGGCCTACTACTGCGCGAGTACGCGCGCCTGCATCTGCTCGTCGCCGCCCACCGCCGCCTCGACGACCTCCCCGCGCCCCTGCGCGCCAGCGTCCGCACCCACATCGGCTATCCCACCCGCACGGCGAGCGTGCGCGAAGAACCCACCGTGCGCGACCAGTGGATGGTGCTCGGCGTCCGGATCACCGAGGAGGAACGCCTGCACACCCGCCGAACCTGGTTGCGCGGCCGCCGAAGCGGGCGCTGGGCCCTGCTGGTCGACCACAGTTTCGGTACCGCCGAGTTCCCGAAGAACACCCCCGCGCTGGGCTTGGCGGCCGAGGCGGACCTGCACTACTACCCGGCCGCGGCACCCCTGCGCGCCCTGTGGGGCGAGCGCTACGGCGCGGACGAGCCGTTCACCACGATTCCCCGTCTACCCGCCCCCACGACGCCCGCTCGGGATGCCGATCCACAGAACGCCGGGCCCGTTGCCGCCGCCTTGGCGGCGCAAGCGCACGCGTTGGCTGCCGACCCGTGGTTGTGGGCGTGGCCGGTCCTCGTCCCCGACGTCGTGCCGGTCACCGGCGAGAACGGCTGGCAGGTAGCCGAAGCCGATGGTTCGGCGCTGCCGCTGGCCGAGGGCGCCCGCCCCTGGCAGTTGCTCGCGATCTCCGGCGGGCACCCGGTCACCGTGATCGGCGAGTGGACGGCCGCCGGGCTGGTGCCGATGTCGGTGTTCACCAGCGGCGAGGTGCTCGATCTCGAGCCCGAGAGCGCCCGCGGTGCGGCGGCTTTCGGCAGCGAGCACCTGACTTCGGTCGCGTTGCTCGGCACCGCGCGGCGGGCGGTGGACATCGCACAGCTGCAAGCTTCGGTCGGCGCGGTATCGGGCCGGTTGTCCGGCGATCCGGCGGCGCTGCTGCTCGAATCGGTCGCGCTGCACGACGCGTTCACCCGCGGCGGCGCGCTCGCCACCACCGCCGAGCTGCCGGCGCCCGCACCCGACGATTCCCGTCGGCTGCTACCGGCCGCCGCGGCCCGGCGGCTGGCCACCATGCTGCGGGAGCGCTCGGTGTTCCTGCCGGAATGGTTCGAAGCGGCAGCGCCCCGGGACTTCCGGGCGCCCGAGGCGCTGTCGGCCCTGCTGCTCGAGCAGGCCAGCGCGCACGCCGGATTGCGCCCGCTGCTGCTGCGCCTGGCCGGCCCGCGCGGCCGGTGGCTGGCGGCGCGGCATCCGGACTGGCGAAAACTGGAGTGGCCGAATCTTTCCGAGAGTGCCTTGCTCGCGACCGAGGAGATCTGGCGCACCGGGAAGCCGGCCCAGCGGCTGGCCTGGCTCACCCGTTTGCGCGAGCAGCATCCGGATGCGGCCCGCGAGGCGCTCGCCCAGGCCTGGCCGAAAGAATCCGGAACGCTGAAAGCCGAACTGCTGGACGTACTCTCGACAGAGCTGTCGGCGAAGGACGAGCCGCTACTCGAAGCCGCGCTGGACGATCGCCGCGCCGACGTCCGCCGCACCGCCTCCGGGCTGCTCGCGCTGCTGCCGGATTCGGCCTTCGCCCAGCGCATGACCACCCGCGCACAGGCCTGGATCGACATCCAATCCGCACCCGGCGGAACGGCATTCGTTCTGCACCTCCCCGACCCGCTCGACGCCGACGCCCGCCGCGACGGAATCTTCGACCGCCCGGTCGAATTCACCTACCGCTGGAACGGCACCCCCGACCCCACTGCCGGCCGACTCCGGCAACTGGTTGCCGCGACCCCGCTCCCCCACTGGCAAACGCTGCGCGGCCCGGCCACGCCCCAGGACGTCATCCGGGTGGGCGTGCAGGAGCGGTTCCGGCAGCCGATGTTCGACGGGTGGGTGGATGCGGCGCTGGCGCAGCATGATTCGGGCTGGGCCAAGGCGCTGTTCGAGGCCGGTGTGCCCTCGGATGTGGCGCTGCTGCGGCGCCGCGAGCTCTTCGCGCTGCTGCCCGAGGACGATCGGGTGCGGCATCTGCTGCGGCTGGACGGGGCCTGGTTCTCCGAGATCGAGGCGCTACTGCCCGCGATGGGGCATCCATGGCCGGATCCGCTGGCCCAGCATGTCTTGCTGCTGCTGTTCGAGCGGTCCCGGGTCGCGGCGCAGCGGGTCGGCGCGCACGGCGCCGGTCCGGCGGCGCACCGGTCCCTGCTGGTCGCGGCGGCCGCGCACCTGCCGGCCACCGCGGCCGGGATGGCCGAGGTGCTGGCCCGGCGTTGCGAAGACCCCGGCTGGCGGCAAGCATTCGATCGGCTCACCCGCGATCTCACCCACCGCTCGATGATGCTCGAGGAGTTGCAGTGACCACTACCGATCTCGTGCCGGAGCTGCTGCGCCCGCACGCCGAACAGACCTACGCCGCCGAACTGGCGACCCTCGCCGCCACCGACGACCGCCCGCGCCCGCCCGGCTGGCGGCTCTCGCCGTGGGCCGTGGTCACCTATCTGCTGGGCGGTGTGCTCGACGACGGCACCGTGATCAGCCCGAAGTACGTCGGCCCGCGCCGCCTGATGGAGGTGGCGGTCGCCACCCTGGCCACCGACCGCGCGCTGCTGCTGCTCGGGGTGCCGGGAACGGCCAAAACCTGGGTCTCGGAGCATCTTTCGGCCGCCGTCAGCGGTTCGTCGACGCTGCTGGTGCAGGGCACCTCGGGCACCGCCGAGGAGGCCATCCGCTACGGCTGGAATTACGCGCGCCTGCTCGCCGAGGGCCCGAGCGAGGGCGCCCTGGTCGCCTCGCCGGTGATGACCGCGATGCGCACGGGCGCCATCGCCCGCATCGAGGAGCTCACCCGCATCCCCTCCGATGTCCAGGACGCGCTGATCACGGTGCTGTCGGAGAAGACACTGCCGGTACCCGAACTCGGCATCCAGGTGCAGGCCGCCAAGGGTTTCAATCTCATCGCCACCGCGAACGATCGCGATCGCGGCGTCAACGAGCTCTCCTCGGCACTGCGCCGCCGGTTCAACACCGTCGTGCTGCCGCTGCCCGCCAGCGAGGACGACGAGGTAGCCATCGTCACCCGGCGCGTCGAACAGCTCGGCGCCGCACTGGAACTGCCCGCAGTTCCGGTCGCCGACGAGGTGCGCCGGGTGGTCCGGGTCTTCCGCGAACTCCGTTCCGGCAGCACCGCCGACGGCCGCACCGCCCTCAAATCCCCGTCCGGCACGCTGTCCACCGCCGAGGCCATCTCGGTCATCACCAACGGCATCGCCCTGTCCGCGCACTTCGGCGACGGCACGCTGCGCCCGGCCGATGTCGCCGGTTCGGTCCTCGGCGCGATCGTCAAGGACCCCGTCGCCGATGCCGTCGTCTGGACCGAATACCTGGAGGCCGTGGTCCGCGAACGCCCCGAGTGGGCCGACTTCTACCGCGCCTGCCGCGAGATCAGCGGCTGATGACCGCCCCGGACCAGGACGACGCCGAGGCGGTCACCCGCGTCTTCGGCATCCGCCACCACGGCCCCGGATCCGCGCGTTCACTTCTGCTGGCACTCAACGACTTCCGCCCGGACTCGATCCTGATCGAGGGCCCCGCGGACGCGGACCCGCTCGTCGGCTTCGCCGCCGCCGAGGGCATGACCCCGCCGGTCGCCTTGCTCGCCTACGTCCCGGACCAGCCGGCCCGCGCCGCCTTCTGGCCCTTCGCCGTGTTCTCCCCCGAATGGCAGGCCCTGCACTACGCCGCGGAACACGCGGTGCCCGTGCGCTTCTGCGATATCCCGGCCGGCACCGTGCTGGCCACCCGGGAGGAATCCGGTGACAGCGTCGACCCGGTCGCCGAACTCGCGGCCGCGGCCGGCCACGAGGACACCGAACGCTGGTGGGACACCGTCCTCGAATCCGCACCGCACCTGGACGCTTTCGACGCCATCACCGAGGCCATGGCCGTCCTGCGCCAGCCCGCCGGGACCGGTTCGAACGCGATGCCGCGGGTGGACGCGCACACGTTGCTGCGCGAGGCGTACATGCGACAGGTGCTGCGCAAGACGATCAAGGGCGGCGCGCGGCGGGTGGCCGTGGTGTGCGGAGCGTGGCACGCCCCCGCGCTCGAGGGCGAGCTGGGGCCCGCCGCGCCGGATGCGCGGCGGCTCAAAGGGTTACCGAAAGTGAAGGCGACGGTGACGTGGGTGCCGTGGACGCATTCGCGGCTGGCGACCGCGTCGGGGTACGGGGCCGGTATCGATTCGCCCGGCTGGTACCACCATTTGTTCACCGCGCCCGAACAGCCGGTGGCGCGCTGGCTGACCCGGGTGGCGGGCGTGCTGCGGGCTCATGACCTGCCGGTGTCGAGCGCGCACGTCATCGAATCGGTGCGGCTGGCCGAGACTTTGGCGGTGCTGCGCGAGCGGCCGCTGGCCGGGCTGCCGGAGGTGACCGAGGCGGTGCGGTCGGTCATGTGCGGTGGCGAAGAGGCCCTGGTGCGGGTCGTCGACGCCGAACTGGTCGTCGGCGAGGCGCTCGGTTCGGTGCCCGAGGGCGTGCCCGCGGTGCCGCTCGATGCCGATCTGCGCGCCCGGATCCGCACCCTGCGCCTGAAGCAGGAGCCACAGGCCAAAGCGCTGGATCTGGATCTGCGCAAGGACCGGGAGCGGCAGCGCTCGCAGCTGCTGCACCGGTTGCGGCTGCTCGGAATCCCCTGGGGCATCGCGGTATCGAGCGATATCCGGGGCACCGGCACCTTCCGCGAGAGCTGGTCGCTGCGCTGGCGCCCGGAGTTCGCGGTCGCCGTCATCGAGGCTTCGCGCTGGGGCACCACGCTCGCCACCGCGGCCACCGCCAAGGTGCTCGACGCCGCCGCCCGCCCCGGCACCGGGCTCGCCGATCTCACCGAGGCCCTGGAATCGGCGCTGCTGGCCGACCTCGGCCCCGCCACCACCGGTCTGATCACCCGGTTGGAAACCGTTGCGGCACTGGATCACGATGTCACCCACCTGCTCGCCGCGCTGCCCGGCCTGGTCGGCACGCTGCGCTACGGCGATGTCCGCGGCACCGACACCACCGCGCTGACCCACGTCGCCGACAGCCTGCTGGTGCGCATCTGCGCGGGCCTGCCGGGCGCGGTCACCGGCCTGGACACCACCGCCGCCGAGCATCTGCGCGACCAGCTCGATGCCGCCCACACCGCCATCCACACCCGCGACAACCCGTGGGCCGGTGCCGAGTGGCTGGCCGCCCTGCATCGGCTCGCCGACCGCGAGGACGTGCACGGCGCGCTGGTCGGCCGCACGGTCCGCCTGCTGTCGGACGCCGGGCGCATCGATGAATCCGAGTCCGCCCGCAGGCTTTCCGCCGCCCTGTCCGTCGGGCACAGCCCGGCCGCCAAGGCCGCCTGGATCGACGGCTTCCTCGGCAGCCGCGGTCTGCTGCTCGTGCACGACCGAGAACTGCTGCGGCTCATCGACGCCTGGCTGCACAGCCTGACCCCGGACCAGTTCGTCGAGACCCTGCCGCTGTTGCGCCGCACCTTCGGCTCCTTCGAACCCGGCGAACGCCGCGCCATCGCCCAGGCCGTCCGCCACACCGAAACCGCGCCCAGCACAACAACTCCCACCGCCGACCAGTTCCGCGGCATGCCCGCGCTGACCACGGTCGCCGAAATACTCGGAGCCACCCGATGAGCGGACACGACACGACCGAGCCCACGACCACCGCGGACGAGCAGGCCCGCCGCTGGCGACTGGTGCTGGGCGCCGCCGCCGAGGCGGAGGCCGGTGGGCTGGCCGACGCCGACGATCTGGCGATGGATCAGGCCCTGGGGAGCCTGTACAACGCCGGGGACGCCGAGGGCAAGCGGGCGGGCGGCCTCGGCGGCTCCGCGCCGCGGGTGGCGCGCTGGCTCGGCGATATCCGGCGCTATTTCCCCTCGACGGTGGTCGAGGTGCTCCAGCGCGACGCCGTGGATCGGCTCGAATTGACCCAGCTGCTGCTGGAGCCGGAACTGCTCGAGGCCGTGCAGCCGGATGTGCACCTGGTCGGCACGCTGCTCGGCCTGAACTCGGTGCTGCCCGAAACCACGAGGGCGACTGCGCGTGTCGTGGTGCATCAGGTGGTGCGGGCGATCGAACAGCGGATCGCCGCGCACACCCGGGCGGCGGTGTCGGGTGCGCTGAACCGCGCGGCCCGCACGACCCGGCCCAAGCCCCGGGATATCGACTGGGACAAGACCATTCGCAAGAATCTCGCGCACTACCTGCCCGAGCAGCGCACCGTGGTGCCCGAGCGCCTGGTCGGGTACGGGCGCACCGCGCAGGCGGTCCGGCGCGATGTGGTGCTGGCGATCGACCAGTCCGGGTCGATGGCGGCCAGTGTCGTCTACGCGTCGGTGTTCGGCGCGGTGCTGGCCTCGATGCGCGCGCTGCGGACCTCGCTGGTCGCCTTCGACACCGAGGTCGTCGATCTCACCGAGCACCTCACCGACCCGGTGGACGTGCTGTTCGGGACCCAGCTCGGCGGCGGCACCGACATCAATCAGGCGCTGGCCTACTGCCAGTCGCTGATCACCCGGCCCGCCGAGACGCTGTTCGTGCTGATCTCGGATCTGTACGAGGGCGGTATCCGGGCGGAGATGCTGCGCCGGATCCACGCGATGCGCGAATCCGGAGTTCAGGTGCTGGTGCTGCTGGCCCTCTCCGATGACGGCGCGCCCGCCTTCGACCACGACAACGCGGCCGCCCTGGCCGCACTCGGCGTCCCCGCCTTCGCCTGCACACCCGACGCTTTCCCGGAGCTGCTCGCCGTCGCGATCGATCGCGGCGATGTGCACGCCTGGGCGCAGACGCGTGCGCGCGACCGGTAGCGACGCCGAGGTCCCCCGGGCGAAACCCGGGGGACCTCGGGCCGGCAGCTCAGAGGAGCGCGCCCACCAGCTCCAGCACCGTCACGACGGCGCCGAGCACACTGGTCACCACGGACAGTGCGGAGAGCACGAATTCCATCAGGACCCGAAGGCCGACAGCTGGCTCGCGAGATCGAGCACGGAGGTGACGAGGGTCAGAACGGTCTCCAGAATTACCATGACAGGTGCTCCTCGGTCGGGGATGGCTAACTTTCAGCTAACCGAGCGTAGCGGCGAGACCCGCACTGACGTGGGATTTTGGCGCCTGCATCGGGACAGTCCCCCGTCGCCCGCGCCGGAGTTGGATAGGCTCCAAGCGTTGGGCTCGCTGGATGTGGGGGGCACGGATGTTGCGCCGTGGTGATGTATTCGCCGGCTTCGTGATCGAACGCGAGCTGGGCCGCGGCGGCATGGGCGCGGTCTACGCGGCCCGCCATCCCCGGCTGCCGAAACTCCTGGCGCTCAAGCTCCTGCACCGGGAACTGTTCGGCGACAACGAGACCCGCACCCGCTTCGAACGCGAAGCCGATCTGGTCGCCCAGCTGGATCACCCGAACATCATCACCGTGTTCGATCGCGGCGTCGAGGACGAGCACCTCTGGATCTCGATGCAGTACGTCGACGGCGTCGACACCTCGGCGGTGCCGGTGAACGCGATGCCGGTGGCGCGGGCGATGCAGATCCTGCACCAGACGGCGGGCGCGCTCGACTACGCGCACAGCCAGGGCGTCCTGCACCGGGATGTGAAGCCGGCCAATATCCTGCTGTCCCGCTCGGCCGGTGTCGGTCCCGGCTTCACCGAGCGGGTGCTGCTCACCGATTTCGGGATCGCGAAGCTGCTCGGCGACGCCGGCGGTCTCACCCGCACCGGCACGCTGGTCGCGACCCTGGCCTACGCCTCGCCGGAGCAGCTCACCTCCGCGCCGGTCGACCACCGCGCCGACCAGTACTCGCTGGCCTGCACCATGTTTCGCATCCTGACCGGCACCGGCCCGTTCGACGCCGCGAATATCGCGGCGGTGGTCTGGGGGCACGTGAAGACACCGCCGCCCTCGCTGCGCACCGCCCGCCCCGACCTGCCCGCCGCCCTGGACCCGGTGCTGGCCAAGGCCATGGCCAAGGACCCGGACCAGCGCTTCCGCACCTGCTGCGATTTCGCCGAGGCGGCCCTGGAGGCGTGGCGCAAACCCCGGCCGACCCGGGATATCCCCAGGATTCCCCAGCCGGATCGCGAGCCGCCGAAAGCGCCGCCGGCCGAGCCGATTCGGCCGAGTTCGCTGCGCGCGGTCGCCGATCGGGTGCACGGCTGCCTGCTCGGCGGCGCGGTCGGCGACGCACTGGGCGCACCGGTCGAAAACCTGCCGCTGGCCGACATTCGCCGGCGCTACGGCCCGAACGGGGTGATCGGCGACCCGTTCGACGGCGCCATCTCCGAGGAGACCCAGCTCGCGCTGTTCACCGTCGAAGCCCTGATCAAGGGTTCGGTCCGGGCCCGCGCCAAGGGCGGGATCGGCGGCGCGACGCTCGGCCTGATGCAGCAGGGCTTCCTGGTGTGGCTGCGCGGTCAGGGCGTCGAGCTCCCCGAGCAAGAATTGCACAGCCGGCTGGCGGCCCATCCGGAACTGCTCGCGCAGCGCGGGTCCGGGCTCGCCGCCGTCTCGGCGTTGCAGCGCGCGGGCGCCCGCGCAAAGCCCGCCGAGCCGCTGGGCACCCGCGCCAACCCGGTCAACGACTCCAAGGGCTGCGCCGCGGTGGCGCGCTCCGCACCGTGCGGCTTCGGCTATCTGCTCGACCGCACCGGCTTGGCGGTCGAGTTCGTCTTCGAATTGGGTTGCGACGCCGCGGCACTCACCCACGGTCATCCGAGCGGCTGGCTGCCGGCGGGCGCCCTGGCGGTCATCGTCTACGAGCTGGTCCGCGGCACCGACCTGCGCGCCGCCGTGCACCGGGCCCGGGCCGAGCTCCGCAAATACGAACGGCACGAGGAGACTTCGGCCGCGCTGGATGCCGCGCTGCGGCTCGCCGATCGCGTCGGCCCGCGCCCGCCCCGCCCGGAGGACCTGGAAACCCTGGGCCCCGGCTGGATCGGGCCGGAGGCGCTGGCCATCGGCGTCTACGCGGCGCTGGCCGCCCAGACGGCCGGCGGCTCCGCCGAACAGATCCTGCGCACCGGAATCCTGCTCGCGGTCAACCACTCCGGCGACAGTGACGCCACCGGCGCGATCTGCGGCAGCATCCTGGGCGCCTGCTTCGGCGCCTCCGCGATTCCGCGCCCCTGGCGTGGGGTCGACGTAGGCACCGTCATCGAGGGGCTCGCCGGTGACTATTGCAGCGAATTCGGCCCGAATCCGCCCAGCGGGGATTACGGCGGGCCCAGCGAGGAGTGGTTCCACCGTCACATGGCCTGAGCGGGTCGTACGCGAACGGGCGCCGGAACCATGAGGTCCCGGCGCCCGTGAACGGTTGCGCTGCTACAGATCCGCGATAGCCGCCAGCGGGGGCGTACGCGCCGCCTGGATACCGGGCCACAGCGCCGCGAGGACGCCGATAACGCCGGAACTGACCAGAACCAGGAGCAACTGGGTCCACGGCACGGCGATCTGGTCCAGCCCGAATTCGCTGAGCGTGCGCAGGAATCCGTAACCGAGGCCGATGCCGAGCAGCACGCCGACGATGGCGCCGAACACCGCGATCAGCATCGATTCCAGGTAGATGGTGCGCCGGACCTGGGCCCGCGCCGTGCCCACCGCACGCAGCATGCCGATTTCCCGGCGCCGCTCGACCACCGACAGTGCCAGCGTGTTGATGACGCCGATGATGGCGATGACCACGGCGAGCCCGAGCAGGCCGTACAGGATGGCCAGCAGCATATTGATCTGCTGGGCCTGGGTGCCCTTGAACTGTTCCGGGTCCTGCACCTGCGCCAGCGCGAAATCCTTGACCGCGTTCTCTAGGCTGGCCCGCATCGCGGTCAGATCGGAGCCCGGTTTCGCGGCGACCAGCACGATGAAATTGTTCTGGAAATCGGTCGGCGTGATCTCGGTGAACAAATCGGGCGCGGCCACGAATTCGCCGAGCAGTGTGCTGTTCTCGTAGATCCCGGAGATGGTGACCGGCACCTTCTTCGGCTTACCCTGGTTCTCCGGATCCGGCTGGAACGTGGACAGCTCGATCCGCTGCCCGGCGGTCAGGTTGTGCTCCTCCGCTTCGTCCTGGGAGACCAGGATGTCACCGGGTCCGAGCGTGTCGGTGCCCGAGCGCATGGTGTAGTTCAGCATTCCGCTGATCGGCGCGTCCGGCGAGACACCGCGCATCGAGTCGTCGCCGATCTGCGCGGCGGTACCCCGGAAGCCCACCACCTTGCCGGCCTCGGGCACGCTGGCGCGCACCTTGTCCGGCACGCCGATCGGCAAGCCGATCAACTGATTCTGTGAGGGGCCCACCAGCACGAAATCGGCCCGGACACCCTTGTCGACCAGTTCGTCGACGGTGGCCTTCGCCGAGGCGCCCGCCATGCCGATGATCGACACCAGCATGAGCCCGAGCGTCAGCGCGAAAGCCGTTGCGGCCGTACGGCGTGGGTTGCGCACCGCGTTGTTGCGCGCCATCCGGCCGATCGGGCCGAACGGCCGGGTCAGCACGCCGAGCGCGCGGAGTACGGGCTGCGACAGCGCGGGCCCCGCGAGCAGCACGGCCGCGATCAACGCCACCGCGCCGCCGCCGACCACCTCGGCCGCGACCTTGCCGGTCCACTGCGCGCCGATCCCCACCAGCAGCACGCCGAGCACGGCCAGGCCGGCGCCGATCCGGGTACGCCGCCGCAGCGATTCGCCGATGGCCTTGTACTCCTCGCGCATCGCCTCGACCGGCGGGATCTTCGAGGCCCGCCACGCGGGGGCGCAGGCGCTGATCACCGTGACCAGCAGGCCGACCAGCAGGCCGACCACGATGGTGCGCGGCAGCACCGTCATGGACCCGGTAGGCACGCCCAGCTCGAAGGAGTTCATCAGCCCGGACAGCCCATACGCCAGGCCGATGCCGGCGGCCAAACCCAGTACGCTGCCGACCAATCCGATGACGAACGCCTCCACCACCACCGTCCGGCCCACCTGCGGGCGGCTCGCGCCCACCGCGCGCAGCAGCGCCAGCTCACGCAGCCGCTGAGCGACGATCATGGAGAAGGTGTTGTAGATGATCGAGGTGCTGGCGATCACCGCGATCCCGACGAAGGCGAGCAGGAAGTAGTTGAGGAAGTTCAGGCTCTTGGATACCTGCTCGCGCAGGTCGGCGCGCACCTGATCGCCGTTCTGCACCTTGAAGCCCGGCAGTTCCTTGCCTATCCGGTCGCGCAGCTCGTCGACGCCGACACCCGGCGCGGCGGCGATATCGAGGTACGCCACACTGGTGCCGTTGGTGAACAGCTGCCGAGCCTGGGTGACCTCGAACAGCATGCCGACGAAAAGCCCGGTGTCCGTAGGCATATCGAAGAGCCCGGTGACGGTGACCGGGATCGTGGGCGCCTCCGCCGTGCTCCGCGACGGGACCACGACCTTGGCGCTGTCGCCCACCTTCAGACCGGCGCGAGCGGCCGCGCCGCTGTTGATCGCGATCTCACCGGGTTTACTCGGCGGCACGCCCAGGACGAACTTCTCCGGGTCGCCGACGGCCTGATCGGCCGGCGTGTACGACTGCCCCTGGCTCGGTGCGCCACCGGTCTGGACCGGCTTGCCCTTCGAGTCCAGCAGCACCGCCGGACCGAGCATGCTGGGCTCGACGGCGCGGACGCCCGCGGTGCGCTCCACCTTGTCCACCACCGCGAGCGGGACGCCGAAGGCCTGGCGTTCCTCCGGGCTCACCCGGATGTCGACGCCGACCGCCTCGTTGGCGAAGATGTCGTCGAAGGTGCGCTGCAAGGTGTCGGTGAAGACGAAAGTGCCCGCGACGAAGGCGGTTCCGAGCACCACCGACAACAGGGTCAGGGCCAGGCGGACCTTGTGCGCGGCGAGATTGCGCAAGGCCACCTTGCGCATCGGGCTACCCGGCATCAGACCTGCTCCAGCGACTTCATCCGGTCCAGCACGGAATCCGCGGTAGGCCCGCGCAATTCGGAGACGATGCGCCCGTCCGCGAGGAACACCACCCGATCGGCGAACGACGCCGCGTGCGGCTCGTGGGTGACGATGACGACCGTCTGCCGGAACTCGTCCACCGCGGCCCGCAGAATCGACAGCACCTCACCCGAGGCCCGGGAATCCAGATTGCCGGTCGGTTCGTCGCCGAAGATGATGTCCGGCTTGCCGGCCAGGGCGCGGGCACACGCCACGCGCTGCTGCTGACCACCGGACAGCTCGCTGGGGCGGTGGCCCAGGCGGTCGTTGAGCCCGAGCCGCTTGAGCACCGTGTCCAGCCACTCCCGATCCGGTTCGCGGCCCGCGATATCCAGCGGGAGCGTGATGTTCTCCAGCGCGGTGAGCGTCGGCACCAGGTTGAAGGCCTGGAAGACGAACCCGATCCGATCCCGGCGCAAGGCCGTCATCTGCTTGTCGGTGAGGCCGGAGAGATCGGTGTCGCCGATCCGGACCGTGCCCGAACTGGTGCTGTCGAGCCCCGCGAGGCAGTGCATCAGGGTCGACTTGCCGGACCCGGACGGACCCATGATCGCGGTGAACTCACCCTTCGCGAACTCGGCCGACACCTCGTCCAGGGCCGTGACCTGCGTATCTCCCGAACCATAAACTTTGGACACAGCGATGGCGCGGGCCGCGACATCGATCGGAGCCGCCGTTTCGGCGGTGTCGGTACCCACAGCGTGCGAAGTCATGCCCTCCAGTCTGTCGGGCCCGCCCGCCCCGCGCCATCCGGATTTCCCCTGACTCCCCAGGTAGTAGCACCGGCCGGTACGGTGGCGGGCGGATCACCCGAATCCGGAATGGGTAGGTAAACACGAGTGGCTATTCGCAACGTCGCACTGCGCACCCTGGCGGGCGAGCCGACCACGCTGGCCGAACTGGCCGGCGACAAGGCCGTGCTGCTGGTCAATGTCGCGTCGAAATGTGGTCTGACGCCACAGTATTCGGGCCTGGTCGAGCTGCAGGAGACCTACGGGCCGAAGGGCTTCACCGTGGTCGGCGTCCCGTGCAACCAGTTCATGGGCCAGGAGCCGGGCAGCGCCGAGGAGATCGCGCAGTTCTGCGCCACCACCTACGGCGTCGACTTCCCGCTGCTGGAGAAGATCGAGGTCAACGGCGAGAACCGGCATCCGCTCTACGCCGAACTGGTGCAGACCGCCGACGCCGCGGGCGCGGCGGGCGACATCCAGTGGAACTTCGAGAAGTTCCTGATCGATCGTGACGGCCAGGTGGCCGGGCGCTTCCGCCCGACCGTCACCCCGGACGACGCCGCGCTGCGCGGCGCGGTGGAATCGGTTCTGTAGCACTCAGAGCGGAGCCGAGCGCCACCAGCGCAGCACCTCGTCGATACTGCCCGCGATCCCGTCGGTGTACATCAGGTACTGCCCGCGGGATCCGGTGAACACGGTCACCAGCTTCGGGCCGCTGTTGTTGAATTTGTAACTGGTGTAGGACTTTCCACCATTGGTTTCAGTGGATTTGACGGTGTCGCCGGGCAGGTTGCTCAGCGCGGCTTGGACATCGGCGGCCGCGTTGTACATGTAGATCGTGTAGAACGGGTCGTCGTTGTCGCCGCCGCCGTAGCAGTCCCAGGCGTAGCCCCACTTACCGAAATCCGGTGTGCCGTCGGTCGGATTGGGCGGTGCGCTGGCGGTGTGCGAACTGCAGGTGGCGCCGTTGTATCCGGCGTCGCCGTCGGGGTCGGTGGGGACCATGCTGGAGAACTCCCGGCTGATCGCCTCCACGCTCGCGGTCGTCGCGGGCGAGTTGCTCGCCGAGCTGGTGCTCGTCGCGGACGCCGAGGCGGTGGGCGTGCGGGTGGTGGTCGGGTCGGTGTCGTCGCCGACGACCACGCCGATGACGGCCAGCAGCCCGATCACCAGCACCACCGCGCCCGCGACCACACCCACGATCAGCCCGGCATTGGACTTGCGCGGCGGCCCGCCCGGCCGCTGGATCGGCGGCCGCGGCGGCGCGTTGTAACCGCCCGGCGGGTGATAGGCGTTCTGCTGGGCGTAGCCCGACGTCGGCGCGGTCTGCTGCGGACCGGTCGAGACACCCGGCATGGCGTGCTGGATCATCCGCGGCGCGGGCGTGAGCGCCGTCGGCGCCCCGCTCATCGAATGCGGCCCACTGGCCTGCCCGACCGGATAGGTCGGCTGCTGCGGGCTGGACGGATGCTGACCGCCCGTCGTCGGCAGCTGCGGGGCGGAGGTGTGCGCGGTCGGGAACTGCGGCCCGGTGCCCGGGCGCGGCCCACCGCCGGCCAGCGGCAGCGCCGGCTGACTGCGATCACTGAGCGCCTGCTGCGCGGCCGCCGCGAACTCCGAGCACGAGTTGAACCGGTCGTCGGGGCGCTTGGCCATCGCCTTGGCCAGCACGCCGTCCAGCGCGTAGGGCAGGCCCGGCCGCACACTGCTCAGCGCGGGCGGCGCGGTCTGCAGATGACCCTGGATCACCTGCGCCGGGTTCGTCGAGGCGAACGGGCCGGACCCGGTGAACAGCCAGAACAGCGTGCAGGCCAGCGAATACTGGTCCGAGCGATGATCCAGCGGCGAGCCGGTGAGCTGCTCGAGCGAGGCGTAGGCGAGCGTGGCGGTGAAGGTGCCGGTCTGGGTGAGATGGCCGGTGTCGTCGCGCAATCGGGCGATACCGAAGTCGGTCAGATAGACCCGCTCGCCGCGCCCGCCGCCGGAGCGGGCCAGCAGGATATTGGCCGGCTTCACATCCCGGTGCAGCACGCCCATGCCGTGCGCGTAGTCCAGCGCCTCGCCGGTCTCCTTGATGATCTGCACCGCCCGTGCCGGCGGCAGCGACTGCGGCTCGGCCGAGGCGGCGTCGATCCCGTCGATGTACTGCATGGAGATCCACAGCTGCTCGTCATCGAGGCCGCGGTCGTACACCGTGACGATGTTGGGGTGGTCGAGCCGCGAGACGAGATCCGCCTCCCGTTCGAACCGCGCCCGCACCTCGTCGTCGTGAAACATCTCCCGGTTCAACAGCTTCAGCGCCGTCATCCGCGGAAGTCTCGGATGTTTCGCCAGGTACACCGAACCCATGCCACCGCGGCCGACTTGCCGTTCGATGACATAGCCGGCGAAAACATCACCGCTGGCCAGCATGTCTTGCTCCACTTCTCGCCCGCGCCGGGACCCACCGGCAACAGGCGTACAGCACAGATGCGCGATCAGGGCGTCGCCCGACCACGGAATACGGAAACCCTAGCAGTTGTCACACACCCGTTATGCCCGACGAAGAGGTATCGCGGCCGGACCCCGGGGCGTTCCAAAGGTGACCGAAATAGCGAATGGCTATGACGTATCCCCTGATTCGGCGGCGGGCGGGCGGGTGCGCCGGATCGGCGCGTCCGGCAGCGCGATGGTGATCGGGCGCACCGTCCGGCGGGTGCCCGACGGCGGGCGCTGCGGCACAGCGTTTTCCGCGGCGGCGGTCGGGTCGGTGCGCGGCCGCTCCACCGGGCGGGGCGGATCGGTTCCCCTGGGCGGCAGCGGGTTTCGATCCGAGCTCGGCGGCCTGGCCGGCTCCCCGGCGCGCGGCCCGCCAGGGGCAGGCGAACCGCCCGCGGCAGGCGGCCGACCCGAGACCGGGGGCCGGCCCGCTCCCGGCGGCACCCCGGTCACCCGCGGCAGACTCGTCCGCGGCGGAGCGGCCGGTGGCGGCGAGGCGTGCCCGGCCGGGGGCGGATGCGCCTGCGGATTCGGTGACATCGGCGGCCGGTACCCGGTGTGCGGCCCGTTCGGCCGCGGCGCGTATCCGGGATAGGCACCGGTCGGCGGCGGTCCGTAGCCCGGGCGCGCGGGCGGCGCGTACCCGGTGTAGGACCTGGTCCCCGGCGGCGGATAGCCGACGTGCGGACCGGGACGGGAAAACTGTTGCGGCCCGGTACCGGCCAGCGCCTGCCGGGCCGCCGCCGCGAACTCGGTGCAGCTGGCGAACCGGTCGTCGGGGCGCTTGCCCAGCGCCCGGGCCAGCACGCCGTCCAGCGCGGGCGGCAGCCCGGGCCGCACCTGCCGCAGCGCGGGCACCGGCCCGAACAGGTGACCGTTCATCACCACGGCCGGGTTGCCGCCGCCGAACGGCGGTGTCCCGGTGAGCATCCAGTACAGCGTGCACGCCAGCGAGTACTGGTCGGCGCGGTGATCCAGCGGTGTGCCGCTGAGCTGTTCGGGCGCGGCGTAGGCGAGCGTGGCGGTGATCTGCCCCACCGAGGACAGCGTGTGGTCGGAGTTGCGCGAGGCCGCGATCCCGAAGTCGGTGAGCAGCACCCGTTCCGGCTGCCCGATCGGCGCCTTGGCGAGCAGGATGTTGGCCGGTTTCACGTCGCGGTGCAGCACGCCGTTGGCGTGCGCGAAGTCCAGCGCGGCCGCGGTGTCGGAGATGATGTGCACCGCCCGCGCCGGGGCCAGCGCGTTCACGTCCGCGCCCGCGGCATCGGAGCCGGCCACGAACTGCATGGAGATCCAGAGCTGGTCGTCCTCGGCGCCGCGGTCGTAGACGGTGACGATGTTCGGGTGGTCCAGCTGGGCCACCAGGTCGGCCTCGCGCTCGAACCGCTGCCGGATCTCGTCGTCGGCGTAGAGCTCACGGTCCAGCAGTTTGAGCGCCGTCAGTCGCGGCAGCCGCGGATGCTGCGCCAGGTAGACGGTGCCCATACCGCCCTTGCCGAGCACGCGCTTGACGACATAACCGGCAAAGACCTCGCCAGCATGCAACACAGTGTGTACACCCCCTCATCGGGCCGAGCACGCGGATCCTACCGATGTATCTCGCCGGTCCGCGTTCCTGCAACACCTCGATTATCGCCCCGCTCGCGCCGGTTTGTCGGTGCCCCCGCCTAAGCTCGATGTCATGCGAATTGGAGCTCACGTCCGGGAGGACAGCGACCCGATCGGCCTCGGCGAGAAGCTCGGCGCCGAGGTCGTCCAGTTCTTCGTCGTAGATCCGCAGAGCTGGGACAAACCCGAACCCCATCCGCTGGCCGAGCAGATCAAGGCCAGCGAGATCGACGTGGTGATCCACTCCACGTATCAGATCAACGTGGCGAGCACGAACAACCGGCTGCGCATGCCCTCGCGCCAGGCCGTGGCCCTGCAGGCCGCCGCGGCGGCCGAGCTGGGCGCGTTCGGCCTGGTCGTGCACGGCGGGCATGTCCGCTCCGACGCCGAGCTGGAGGCCGGCGTCGTCAACTGGCGCAAGCTGTTCGAGCGCCAGCAGGACAAGGGCGGCTTCGCGGTGCCGATCCTGATCGAGAACACCGCGGGCGGCAATCACGCCATGGCCCGGCATTTCGATTCCATCGCCCGGCTGTGGGACGCGGTCGGCGAGTTCGGCGCCGGTTTCTGCCTGGACACCTGCCATGCCTGGGCCGGCGGCGAGGAGCTGGTCGGCGTGGTGGACCGGATCAAGGCCATCACCGGCCGTATCGATCTGGTGCACCTGAATTCCTCGCGCGACGAGTTCAATTCCGGCGCCGACCGGCACGCCAATTTCTCCGAGGGCACCATCGATCCGGAGCTGCTCGCCGAGGTCTGCCGCACCGCCGGCGCCCCGGTGATTCTGGAGACTCCGGCCGAGGGCGTCGCCGACGATATCGCCTACCTGCGCGAGCAGGTCGGGTAACTGCTTTCGATCCGGCTGAGGGGAAACCTGTTCGGCCGACGGCCCGCCTGGTGTGCTCGAACACAGCAAACGTTCGAGCGAAAGGCACTCAAATGACCGTCGATTCAGCAACCGCCACTGTGGTGAAACTCGGCAGCCGGATCGGCGCCCGGATCGACGGCGTCCGGTTGAGCGGTGGCCTGGACGCCGACACCGTCGCGCTGATCCAGGACGCGCTGCACGAGCACAAGGTGATCTTCTTCCGCGGGCAGGACCACCTGACCGAGGACGGCCAGTACGAGTTCGCGGAGCTGCTGGGCACGCCCACCACCCCGCACCCGACGGTCACCTCGCGCGGCGTGAAGTCGCTGCCCATCGATTCCGAGTACGGCCGCGCCAACAGCTGGCACACCGATGTCACCTTCGTCGATCGCATCCCGAAGGCCTCGATCCTGCGCGCGGTGCACCTGCCCGAGTACGGCGGCTCGACCACCTGGGCCTCCACCGTCGCCGCCTACGACTCGCTGCCCGACTCGCTGAAGGCGCTCGTGGAGAACCTGCGCGCCCGGCACACCAACGCCTACGACTACGCCGCCGACCGCACCGACCGGCACGCGGCCAACGAGCAGGGCAAGGCCTACCGCGAGGAATTCGAGTCGACCTACTACGAGACCGAGCACCCGGTGGTGCGCGTGCACCCGGTGACCGGTGAGCGCGCGCTGCTGCTCGGGCACTTCGTGAAGGGCTTCGCCGGCCTGTCCGCCGCCGAGTCCTCCGCGCTGTTCCAGCTGCTGCAGAACCGGGTCATCAAGCTGGAGAACACCACCCGGTGGAACTGGCAGCTCGGCGACGTCGCGATCTGGGACAACCGCGCCACCCAGCACTACGCCGTGGACGACTACGACGCCCAGGCCCGCCGCCTGACCCGGATCACCCTGGCCGGTGACATCCCGGTCGGCGTGGACGGCCAGGCCAGCACGATCATCGCCGGCAACGCCGAGCACTACTCGATCGTCGAGGAGACCGCGGCCCAGGCCGCTTGAGATCGATCGGGCCGCACGCCCGGACGCCGCTTCCGGGCGTGCGGCTCCCTCGGCTTCCGTCCCGACCGCGCGGGCCGACCCCTACTGTTGGGGCTGTGACGATGGACATTCGGCCGCTCGACGGGGTGCGGGTACTGGAACTGGGCAACTACGTGGCCGCACCGACGGCCGGGCGCATCCTCGGCGACTTCGGCGCCGAGGTGATCAAGGTGGAGCGCCCCAAAACCGGTGACGAGCTGCGCAATTGGCGGCTCTACGGCGGCGACACCTCGATGCTGTACCGCACCATCAATCGGAACAAGAAGTCCATCACCCTGGATCTGCGCACCGACGCCGGACGGCGGATCGTGCTGGATCTGATCCGGCAGTGCGATGTCCTGCTGGAGAACTTCCGCCCCGGCATCCTGGAGAAGTGGGGCCTGGGCCCGGAGGAGCTCTCGCAGGCCAATCCGGATCTGGTGATCACCCGCATCTCCGCCTACGGCCAGACCGGCCCGCTCGCGCAGCGCCCCGGTTTCGCGGCGGTCGCCGAGGCGGTCGGCGGCCTGCGGGAGCTGGTCGGCGATCCGGACCGCCCGCCGGTGCGGGTGGGTGTGTCCATCGGCGATTCCATCGCGGGCATCTACGCCGCGTTCGGCACCGTGATGGCGCTGTTCCAGCGCGAGCGGGTCGAGCGGGTGCCACTGGAGCAGCGGATCATCGATGTGGCCCTGAACGAATCCATCCTGTCGGTCATGGAATCGCTGGTGCCCGACTACCTGGCCTACGGCATCACCCGCGAGCGCGTCGGCGGCCGCATGGAGGGCATCGCCCCCAGCAACGCCTATCCGTGCGGCGACGGCCTCAGCATCATCATCGGCGGCAACGGCGATGCCATCTTCCAGCGCTACATGCAGGTCATCGATCGGCCGGATCTGGCCGCCGACCCGGATCTCCAGGACAACTGGGGCCGCTGGACCAATCGGGAACGCCTGGACGCCTCGATCGCCGAGTGGACCATCCGGCATACCCGCGACGAAGCGCTGAAGATCCTGGAGGCGGCCGCCATCCCCTGCGGACCGATCTACACCGCCGCCGATCTCGTCGCCGACGAACAGTTGAAGTCGCGCAATATGATTCAGTCCTTCCCGGTGGATGTGGGCGAGCCCGAGCCGAAGGAGGTCGGCTTCACCGGCATCGTCCCGGTCATCGGCGGGCAGTCGCTGCCGATCCGGAACGTGGGCCCCGATCTCGGCGAGCACACCCGCGAAGTACTCACCGGTCTGCTCGGTCTGAGCGCGGCCGAGATCGACGCGCTGAACCCGGTCGCGGAGTGAGCGCCCGGACCGACACGCCGACCCATCCGGGGGCCGGGGGTCGCGCCGCGGCCCGCGCGCCGATAGGGTGCCCCGCATGAGTAGGCGGCGTGGAGGCAGACGCCCGGCGGGACGTAGCAGGGGCGAGCTTCGCTCGCCGGCGCCGAGCAGGCCGACAGTGCACCCCAATCCGGCCGGTACGAATCGAAGATCCTGGGCGGGCGTGATGTGTGTCCCCACCCGGACCCGGGAGGAGAAGTGACCGCTGTCCTGCGCGATGTCACCTTGCGTGACGGATTGCAGTTGACCGGCAAAATCCTCCCCACCGAACGCAAGGCCGAGATCGTGCGCCGGCTGCTCGCACTGGGCGTGCCGGAGCTGGAGATCGGTTCCATGGCCCGGCCCGACCTGGTGCCGCCCATGGCCAACACGATGGACCTCGTCGCCGAGCTGACCCGCGCGGAGCTCGCGCGCTGCTGGCTCTGGGTCGCGACGCCGCGCCATGTCGAGAAGGCCGCCGCCGCGGGCGTGCGTAATTTCCAGTACTGCCTGTCGGTGTCCGACGCGCACAACAAGGCCAATATCGGCCGCACCGCCGAGGACAGCGTGGCCGCGATGCCCGCGGCGGTGCGCCTGGCCCAGGAGGCGGGCGGGACCATCCAGCTCTGCCTGGCCACCAGCTTCACCTGCCCGTTCGACGGACCGGTCGACCCGGAGCGGGTGCTGGCCATCGCCAACGATCCGCGCACCGCGGGCGCCGCCGACATCGTGCTGGCCGACACCCTCGGCCAGGCGCACCCGGCGCAGGTCGGCGCCCTGGTGACCGCCGTGCGCGAGCGCACCCCGCAGCGCCGCATCGCCTTCCACGGCCACGACACCTGGGGCATGGGCGTGGCCAACACGCTCGCCGCCGTCGCGGCCGGCGCCACCCTGGTCGACGGCTCGCTCGGCGGCCTCGGCGGCTGCCCCTTCGCGCCCGGCGCCAGCGGCAACACCGCCTCCGAGGACATCCTCTTCGCGACCCGCCCGGAGTGGTTCACCCCGAAGACCTTGGCGGCCCTGGTCGGCCTGACCGAGGACCTGCTCGGCGAACTCGGCGAGCCCAACCGCTCCCGCACCGCGCAGGGCGCGCGTTCCGAGGCGGACGCCTTCGAATGGGTGGCGCGCTAACCGAACTGGTAGTGCACGTATTCGCGGACCGGCTCGAAGCCGATGCCGCGGTAGATCTTGTTGGACGTGGCGTTATCGGTGTCGGCGAACAGGCAGATGTCGTGCCCCTGCGCCCGCAGGATGCGCGACACGTGCGCCGAGAGCGCCGCGGCGTACCCGCGGCCGCGCTCCTCGGGCGGGGTGTAGACCGGCCCGATCCGGGACCAACCGTAGGCGGGCACCTGATGCGCGGCCAGACCGACCGGGCGGCCGTCGCGTTCCCACAGCCACCACCAGCCCGCCGCGATCCGGCGGTGCAGCGCCTCGATCGGCAGGCCCGGGCCGGACATCCCGATCTCGGCCTGCATCGCCTCGGTCCACGCCACGAGCTGCGCGATATCGGATTCCGTTGCGCGTCTGGCTGTTCCGGGCACCTGCGGGACGTGCAGCGCGCCCAGCCGATAGAGCCGCACGGCGTAGTCCTGCTTGTAGCCGATGCGCCGCAGCGCGCACCAGCGTTCGGCGAAGGGCCACACCACTTCCGAGGGGCCCTCGACGCCGCCGGCGGTGCTGATCGCCCCCGCGAACGCGTCGGCCACCGCGCCGGCACTGCGCACCGGGATGTCGCCGAGATAGATGTCGTTGCGCCCCGACCGCGCGGCCACGCCGGCGACCTCGCCCGCGTCGTCGAACACCGAGACGAACCAGGACGGTTCGCCCACCGTGGGCTTGGCGCCGAGCAGATTGCCGACGGCAGTCGCGATCACCGTATTGCGCAGCGCGTTCTGCCGTAGGTACGGCTCGGCGCGGTCCAGGAACTCGGTGACATCACTGGTGATCGCCGTCTGCCTACGATCACATCCAGCCATCTGCCAATCCTGCACGCGAACAGCGGCTTCGGCAACCAAATCCGAACTCGCCTGTGTTTCAGTCGGTTTCGATGCGAACCCCGCGGTCGTGGCGCAATTTGAGCAACACCAGTCCGGCGGTACAGGCCAGTATCAAACCGGCCACGGCGATTTCGACATGCAACCCGGCGATGCCGAGCGCGGCGCCGACGACGCCACCGATGAAAAACAGCCAGGCGAAGGTCCGCGAGACAATCGTGGACAAGCTCCGTGGCGGTTTCGACACCTGGGGCTGCGAGAGTGCGGAGGTCGCCGGATCGGCGGCCGCGGACTCGGCTCGCAGCGGAGTTGTCGAGTAAGCTCCCATCATTCACTCCCTCGACCCGACTTCGATCAGAGTTGTTGTCGCGACAGGGTTCTCGAGCCCTCGGCGGATCTCTCATCTGGTTCAGGCGTCTCACACGTAACTTTGCTCACACACGGTACGACCGCACCGGTCGGTTCGAGCGCGACACGTGCCCGCGACACGCAATAGTGACCATTTCGATATCTGAATCGCGAGTATTTAAGATCAAAGTATGCGCCGGTGAAAGGCCCAGGCCGCAGTAGCCGCGGTGACAGGCCTCGATTAAGGTGAGGCCCACTCGATTACACAGCAGGAGTGTCCCGATGGTGAGCAACAGGACCAAGATCACCGGTCCGGCGATCGCAGCGGGGGCGGTTTCCGTCGGGCTCGTCCTCATCGGCGCCTGTGGCGTGGGTAAGGAAGACACCTACGTGCCGCCCCCACCGCTGAAGTCCGGGCCCTCGGCCGCGATGGCCGTACAGAACGGCACCACGGTGTCGGCACAGAAGGTCGTCATTCCGCCGTCGCCCACCTGGCAGGTGGCGCCGGCCGGGCCGCCGCGCCGACCGGCCGGGTATACGCCGATGACCACGCCGTCCGGCACCGAGATCGACCTACCGGCCGACGAGGAGAGCACCACCCGGCCGACCCGCACCACCCGGCCGGCTCGCAC
Source organism: Nocardia sp. NPDC050712 (assembly GCF_040654295.1). Lineage (NCBI taxonomy): Bacteria > Bacillati > Actinomycetota > Actinomycetes > Mycobacteriales > Nocardiaceae > Nocardia > Nocardia sp. NPDC050712. The sequence continues at coordinate 388,855 of NZ_JBFAHT010000001.1, read as the reverse complement.
CACCGAAGCCGAGGAGCCGACCACACGGCCGCGCCCCCGGCCCACCGAGGACGAGGAGACCACCACGCGCCGGCCACCGGTGCCGACCACGACGGCCGCCGCGCCGCCGCCGGTCGAGCCGTTGCCGCCGGTCGATCAGGTCCCGCCGGTCGATCAGGTGGTACCGGTCGAACCGGTGCCCTCGGCCCAGGAAACGCCGGGCCCCACCGAGATCGGCGCACCGGTGGACGTGGTCACCTCCGTCGAGGCACCGCCGACGACGACCACACCCGCACCGCCGGGCGAATAACGCGCACGAAAAAGGCCGCCCCGCACCCGGCGAGGCGGCCTTTTTCTTTCGGAAGCTACAGCTCCGGCTGGTCGTACTCGCCGACCCGCGCGCTGAGCACCTGCAGGTGCTCGAGCGCACCGCCGAGCGTCCGCTCGATCGCGGTGAGCCGCGCGACGTAGTGGCTCACCGGGTACTCGGCGGTGACGCCGATACCGCCGTGCATCTGGATGGCCTCCTGCCCGACGTGCCGGGCGGCGCGGCTGACCTGCAGCCGGGCCCGCGAGGCGATGATCGGATCGGCGGTGCCGTCGGTCAGCGCCGCATTGGCGTAGAGGGCCATGCTGCGCGCCAGCTCCAGCGAGACATACATGTTGGCGGCCCGCTGGGTCAGCGTCTGGAACTTCGACAGCGTGACGCCGAACTGCTTGCGCGCCTTCAGGTAATCGGTGGTCAGGCGCAGCGCCTCTTCCATCGCGCCGATGGATTCCGCGCACAGCAGGGCCTGCGCCCGCACGATCGCCGCGGCGACCGCTTCGGCGCCGGCACCGAGCAACTCGGCCGGGGCGGACTCGAATTCGAGTTGCGCGCCACGCTGCCCGTCCACCGTGCGGTAGGACTTGCGGGTGACGCCCTGCGCGTCCGCGGCGACCAGGAACAGCCCGAGGCCGCCGTCCGGCAGGGTCGCGCTGACCACGAATTCCTCGGCGCAATCGCCGTGGCCGACCGGGTTCTTGACGCCGGTCAGGGCATACGAATCGCCCTGCGCCGCCGCCGCGGTGGACAGTTCGGCCGAGGGCCAGCGCACGCCCGGCTCGCTGTGCGCGAAGGCGAGCAGCTTCTCGCCCGCGGCGACCGCGGGCAGAATGCGGGCGCGCTGGTCGGCACTGCCGAGCGCGGCCACCAGACCACCGGGCACCAGGACGGCGTCGAGCAGCGGTTCGGGCGCGAGCCGGCGGCCGAACTCCTGCACCACCACCATGGTCTCCACCGGTCCGGCGTCCATGCCGCCGTCTTCCTCGCTGAAGCTCAGGCCGAGTACGCCCAGCTCGGCGAGCTGGCGCCAGACATCGCGGCTCCAGCCGAGGTCGGTGTCGGTGACCTTGAGCCGGGACTCCGGGTCGTAGTTGCGGCCCAGCAGGTCACGAACGGTGTCGCGCAGCATGACCTGTTCGTCGGTGAGTTCGAAATCCATGGTGTCGCCTCACAATCCCAGGATCGTGGAGGAAATGATGGAGCGCTGTACTTCGCTCGAACCTCCATAGATGGTCGTCTTGCGGTAGTTCAGGTAGCCCGGGCCGCTGTGCTGGGCCCACTCCGGGGACGCGATGTCCTCGGCGTCGACCGGCAGGGCGTCCGGTCCGGCGATGTCGAGCAGCAGCTCGGTGGCCGCCTGCTGCAGTTCCGAGCCGCGCAGCTTGAGCACCGAGGAGGCCGGATTGGGCTTGCCCTCCTCGGAATTGGAGACCACGCGCAGCTGGGTCAGCTCCAGGGCGAGCAGTTCGTTCTCGAGTTCGGCGACCCGGGCCGCGAACAGCGGATCCTCGAGCAGCGTGCCCGCGCCCGCGGTGGTCTTGCGCGCGTACTCTTTCGCGACGCCGATCTTGACCTTGGTGCGGCCGACGCCGGTGATGCCGGTGCGCTCGTTGCCGAGCAGGAACTTGGCGTAGGTCCAGCCCATGTTCTCCTCGCCGACCAGCTGGTCGGCGGGCACCCGGACATTCTCGAAGAAGACCTCGTTGACCTCGTAGCCGCCGTCGATCAGCTTGATCGGGCGCATCGTGACACCGGGGCTCTTGACGTCGAAGAGCAGGAACGAGATGCCGGCCTGCTTCTTCGGGGCGTTCGGATCGGTGCGCACCAGGCAGAAGATCCAGTCGGCGTACTGGCCGAGCGTGGTCCAGATCTTCTGGCCGTTGACGATGTAGGAATCGCCGTCGCGCACCGCGGTGGTGCGCAGCGAAGCCAGGTCGGAACCGGCGTCGGGCTCGGAGAAGCCCTGGCACCACCAGATGTCCAGCGCCGCGGTCGGGGGCAGGAAGCGCTCCTTGATCTCCTGGGAGCCGAAGTGCGCGATGACCGGGCCGACCATCTGGGCGTTGAACGTCAGCGGCTCGGGCACCGAGGCCAGCTGCATCTCGTCCTGCCAGATGTGGCGCTGCATCGGGGTCCAGTCCTTGCCGCCCCACTCCACCGGCCAGTTCGGCACGGCGAGCCCATGGTCGTTCAGGATCTTGTTGGCCGTGACGATCTGCTCTTTGGACAATTCGCGGCCGTAGCGGACGCGTTCGCGGATCTCAGCGGGGATCTCGGTCCGATAGAACTTTCGCAATTCGTCGCGGAAGGTGATCTCGTCGGGGGACAGGGATATTTTCATACAGGACTCCGTCCATGTCTCGTACTTCCGAGCCGAACTTACCCTCTGGTAATCGTGCGCCGTCAGGGGGATCACATCCGCGGGACACGCTGAGGCGCGAGTGACCCGGGGAACTGGTACGTTGCTGGCGTCGGGGTATGGGGACCCCCTGGTTTCTTCGAGGAGTGTTTGAGTGAACGGCAGAACCATCGCGCGAGCCGCGGCGGCAGTGACATCTCTCGGCATCGGCGCGGTTCTGACCATGGCGGGACCGGCCTCCGCCGAGCCCGGTACCCCCGATATCGCGGGCGCGCTCGCCCAGCTCACCGAGAAGGCCGGGCCGGATCTGCCGGCCCAGGCCGGTGTCGGCGCGCTGACCCAGTACACCCAGCTCGTCGATATCGCGCAGCTGCGCTACGTCACCCCGGGCTGGACCCCCTTCGCCTACGCCGCACCCACTTTCGGCTGCGGCAGCAACGGCCCGATCACCACGATCATCGGCGCCGCCAGCGCCGAAGGCCCCCGTCTGGCCGACGCCCCGAACCCGAGCCCCGGCTCGCTGCGGTTCAGCGCCTCCCCCGCGCACACCGGCATTCCGCTGAACTCGGGGCTCGTGGTCGCCTGGGTCAACGTCAACAACGGCGCCAGCGGCATCGATGTCCTCGACGATCGCACCGAGACCGGCCTGCCCTCGCTGACCCGGACCGTGAATTCCGGGCCGGGCACCGTGATCGCCTCCATGTGGGGCGTCATCAACTACCCCTTCGCGAACTGCGTGATGACCCCGACGGTCGGCTTGTTCTCCGTGCCGGACGTCCCGCCGCCGCCCGCGCCCCCGGCCGCCCCGGCCGAGCCCGGCGTGAACTCCGGCTCCGGCGAGGCCGCGCCGGCGCCGCAACCGCCCGCCGAGCAGCCCGGCGTGAACTCCGGTTCCGGCGATGCCGTTCCGGCCCCGCAGCTCCCGGCCGCGGTCGACCAGGACCTGCAGAAGCCGACCGGCTAGCGCACCTTCGCGAAGAAGGCGCCGATGTCGTCGGCGTGCATCCGCGGCTGCTCCATGGCCACGAAGTGGTTTCCGGTGTTGCCCTCGGGCCAGTGCACGATGTCGTTGTCCTGCTCGGCGAGCCGGCGCATCAGAGCCGAGCCGCCGCCGTAGGTGCCGGTCGGCACCAGCTTCTGACCCGTGGGCCAGGTGACGCCCGTGTCCTTACCCAACCCCTCGTACATCGGCCAGGACGACGAGGCGACCGTATTGGTGAACCAGTACAGGCTGATGTTGGTCAGCAGGTGATCGCGATCCATCACGTCCTCGGCGCGGTCCGCGAGCGGCGTGAACTCGTCGAACTTCTGGATGAGCCACGCCAGGAGCCCCACCGGGGAATCGGTCCAGGCGTGGGCGAAGGTCTGCGGCGCCACACGCAGCAGCGCATGATGGTCGACGCCGCCGGTCATCCACTGCTGCATCAGCTCCCACTCCGCCAGTTCGTCCGGGCTCATGGTCGGCACGTCCGCCGCCGTCGGCATGCCGATGCCGCCGTCGAGGTGCACGCCGACCACCCGATCCGGCGCCGCGAGCGCCATTTCCGGCGCGACATAGGCGCCCAGGTCACCGCCCTGGGCGCCGTAGCGCTCGTAGCCCAGCCGCGCCATCAGCTCGACCCACATCCGCGCCACCCGGCCCACCGTCATCCCCTCCGCGCCGGGCGCTTGGGAGAACGTGAAGCCGGGCACCGAGGGGATCACCACGTGGAACGCCCGCGCCGGGTCCAGGCCGTGCGCCCGCGGATCGGTCAGCAGGCCCACGGTTTTCGTGAACTCCACGAACGAGTTCGGCCATCCGTGCGTCAGGAGCAGCGGCAGCGCGTCCGGCTCCGGTGAGCGCACGTGCACGAAATGCACGTCCAGGCCGTCGATCTCGGTCCGGAACTGCGGCAGCTCGTTCAGTGCGGCTTCCTGTGCGCGCCAGTCGAATTCGGTGCGCCAGTAGTCGGCGAGTTCGCTCAGGTAGGCGACCGGCACGCCCCGGTCCGAGCCCGGCAGCGGCGCCGCCCAGCGGGTCCGGGCGAGCCGGTCGCGCAGGTCGTCGAGGTCGGTCTGCGGGATGTCGATGCGGAAGATTCTGATCGAAGTCATGTCTCCACGGTAGAAACGAACTAGGACCATTCATGTCCTAGTTCTCTAGGATTCTGGACATCATGACCGACACCCCCGCCCGGCTGCTCCGGCTGCTCTCGCTACTCCAGACGCCCCGCGAATGGCCGGGAAGCGAACTGGCCCAGCGCCTCGGCGTCACCGACCGCACCGTCCGCCGCGATATCGACCGCCTGCGCGACCTCGGCTATCCGGTCGAGGCCACGCTGGGCGCCGCCGGCGGCTACCGCCTCGTGGCCGGCCAGGCCATGCCCCCGCTGCTGCTCGACGACGAGGAAGCGGTCGCCATCGCCGTCGGGCTGCGCACCGCCGCGGCCTCGTCCATCGCGGGCATCGAGGACGCCGCGGTCCGCGCCCTGACCAAACTCGATCAGGTGCTCCCGGCCCGGCTCCGCCGCCGCGTCAAGGTCCTCGGCACGGCCGTCGCCCTGCCCGCCACCGACGCCCCCACCGTCGACCCCGATGTGCTGACCACCGCCGCCGCGGCCGTAACCAACAGGGAGCGTTTGCGTTTCACCTACGCCGGCGCGCACCGCCACATCGAACCCGTAGGCGTGGTCAACCACCGCCGCCACTGGTACCTCGTCGGCCACGACCTGGACCGCGCCGCCTGGCGCGTCTTCCGCGTCGACCGCGTCACCGCCCCGCACCCCACCGCGGCCCGCTTCACTCCCCGCCCACTCCCCGCCACCGACCCCGCCGCCTACGTCGCGGGCCGCCGAACCGACTGGGGCACACCCCAATTCCACGTCTCGATCACCCTGCACGCTCCCTTGACCCAGATCTCCGGCCGCCTCGGCGACACTCCGGGCGAACTCACCCCCTCGACTCCCACCTCCTGCCGCCTCGACGCCGTCCGCGACGACGCCCCCGAATGGCTGGCCCACCGCCTGCTCACCCTCGGCGTCGACTTCGAAGTCCACGAGCCGCCGGAGTTGAGCGCGCAGCTGCGGGCGATCTCGGCCCGCATCGATCGGGCCGTGCGTCAGTAGGCGCCGAAGACGTTGTCCATCGAGCCGTAGCGGGCCGCGGCGTAGTTGCAGGCGGCGGTGATGTTGGCGACCGGGTCGTAGATGTCCCAGGAGGTGCCTTCGACGTGGTAGCGCTCGAAGGTGGGGTCGATGACCTGGAGCAGGCCCTTGGAGGGGATGCCGGCGGCGGCGTTGGAGTCCCAGAGGTTGATGGCGAAGGGGTTGCCGCCGGACTCGCGGATGATGTTGCGGTGGATGCCCTCGTAGCTGCCGGGGATGCCGTGCTTGGCCAGGATGCGCAGGGAGTTCTTGATCCAGCCGTCGAGGTCGTCGGTGAAGATCGGGTCGGGCGCCGGGAGCATGCCCGCGAACGGGGCCGGTAGCTGCTGGACCAGACCCTGGACCTGGTCCTGCTGATCCCGCGGCAGGCCCTGCTGTGCCTGCTGGGCCTGCTGTTGCAGCTGCTGAGCGGGCTGCTGCAATGGGTCGGGGACGCCGGGGATCTCGGCGGCGGCGTAGGCGGGGGCGGCCGCGAAGGTGACGATCACGGCTAGGGGAAACAGTTTGCGCAATGACATGGGGAGCGGATTCCTGGCTGATGTGGAGTCAGAATCCGCGGCCATAACCGAACGCACGGTCTGATTTGGAAGGTCACAGACTGATCGCGGCAGGTGAACATAAACTGAACGTCAGGTGAACAAACGGATCGCCCCATCGATCCGCCCGCTCAGTGCGTGGTCCCTACCCTGGATTGAGACCTAGGTCACATCAGTGCGGCAGGCGAATGCGCAGGATGCCGCCGCGCTCGGTACCCGCCAGCAGTTCATCGGTGCGGCCGGGCACCGGGACCACCGCGGTCATCGGCTCGGTGTTCAACACCGAGCACACCTCGCCGCTCGCCGGGTCTATCCGCACGAGCTGCCCGGACAGGGTGGCGACATAGAGCACCCCGTCCGCGTCGACATGCAGGTCATCGGCGAAATCCGGAATGCCGGCGCCGGTGGACAGGTCCGCAAGCACGGTCCGCCGCTCCGGCGCGTCGATCGGGAAGCTCAGCACCCGCCCCAGCGGACTCGCGTTCGTCGTCAGGTAGGCGGTGTCACCGCGCACCGCGATGCCGTTGGCGCCGAGCCCGGCGGCCCGCGCCGTCCACTCCTGGTCCACCACACCGTCCCGGCCGACCTTGACGACTCCGGACCCGGTGACCGCCACGTACAGATTGCCCGCGGCGTCGAAGGCCGCGCCGTTGGGCATGGCGAACCCGGCGGCGAACACCTCCGGGCGCGGATCGGCGGCATCCGGATCGAAACGGACCACGCCGCCGGGGATCACCGCGCTGCTCGGCGCGTCACCGTATACGACGTAGAGCAATCCGTCCGGCCCGAGCCGGATCGCACCGGGGAACGCCACCGGGACGGTGGCGGTCAACTTGCCGGTGTTGTCGTAGCGCTGCACCTCGTTGCGGTAGATCCGGGCGACCCACAGATTTCCGCGCCCGTCGTAGCCGACGTTCTCCGACCAATCCAGCAGGGGCGTCTGGGCGGGTAGTGCGGTGGCGACCCGGGCCGACGCGCAGGCGGCGACGGGATCGGCCGCCGCGGCGGGCATTCCGGCAACGGCCGCGGCGCAGCTCAGCGCGACAACGACGGCGAGCTTGCGCACAGACATTCCGGATCCTCCCCTAGCAACCGCGATCTCGCCGGATTGTAGAGCACCGGGGAATTCCCCGGTGAACTCCCCTGAGAGGCAGCGAGTTTGACACTATCGACCCATGCCATTCTTCGACGGATCGCGGGGCCGGATGCACTATCGGCGCTGGCCCGCGCCGGAGCACCGCGCCGCACTGGTGCTGCTACCCGGTATCGGCCAGCACACCGGCCACTATCACCGGTTCGCCGCACCGGTGCGCGCCGCGGGAATCGAGATGTGGGCGCTGGACACCGCCGGCCACGGTCTGAGCGAAGGCGATCCCGCGAACCCCGGCACGCTGGCCGAACTGGTGGCCGACGCGCTGCGGCTGATCGAGCTGGTGCGCACCGAACTACCCCGGTCCCCGCTGCTGCTCATGGGGCATTCGCTGGGCGCGGTCACCGCGCTCGGCCTGCTCGGCGCGGCGGTCCCGGACACCGCCTCGGCCGCGGATCTGTCCGCGGTGGAGGCGAATTGCCCCCTGACGCCGAGCGTGGAGCCGACGGCACTGGCCGGGCTGGTGCTCTCCGGCGTACCCAAGCGCGCCCTCGGCGGCGGCGCCCCGGGCGCCCTCGGCACCGCGCTGCCGCCCACCCTGCCGATCCTCGCGGTGCACGGCGTGGAGGACCGTCGCGCCCCGATCGATGCGATACGGGACTGGACTGCCCGCCACAACTGGGTAAGTTTGATCGAGTACGACGAAGCCGGGCACGATCTGTTGCACGAACCGGTGCACGCGCGGGTCTCCGGTGACATCGTGGAGTGGATGCGTGAGGTCGCGGAGCCGGCGGGTGTGGCCGGCTCGGCGCGGCGGTGAGGTGACAACGTAAGGGGGAAGTGGTGCAGCCGAATACGACAACCTTGAACCGGGCCGTGCAGGACGGGCAGCTCTGGATCGACGGTGTGCTGGTCGCGGAGGGCGCGCACGAGAAGTGCGCGCAGCGCTATGAATTGCTCGCCGAGCAGGTCGAGGCGCAGATCGAGGCGCTGCGCGCGGCCACCTCGCTGCCCGGCTTCGGCGGGTTCGATTCGGGCGCGGCGTTGCGCACCGGTTTCGAGAACAAGGCCACCGAGGCGCTGACGAAGCTGCGGGAATACGCCACCGCCGCGCGCGAACTCGCGCAGACCTTCCGCGCGGCCGCCGCGGCCTACCAGCGTGGCGACGAGGAACTCGCGGTCGCCGTCGACCACCTGACCGAGCTGGGAGCGGCCAATGCGTGAAATCCAGGTCACCACCGAGCGCTGGCCGCACACCCGCACCGACCCCGATTACGCGCCGAGCGTGGAAGTCTTCGACAACATCGCGCACAAGGAGATCCACGACCGGGTGCAGCTGCTGGATCCGACCGTGCTCAGCGCCGGGCAGTCGGCCTGGCAGCAGACCGCGACCGGGCTGGCCGACGCGGTCACCCAGGCCAACACCGAGATTCGCGCCACCATCGCCGACGGCTGGCGCGGCGGCGCGGCGCAGACCGCGGCGGACGCGGTGCGTGCCTTCGAGCAGCAGGGCAGTCAGCTCGCCGATGTGATGTCGACGGTGGCGCAGCGCCTCGGCCAGGCCGGTGACGCCGCCGAAGCCCTGCGCTCGGCCGTGGGCATCCCCTCCGCCGACCAGCCGGATCTGTCGGCGGCGCTGCTGGATCCGAGCCAGGCCACCAGCAACACCACCACCCAGAAGGCGACCGAGAACGATCGCCAGGACGTGGTGGCGACGATGGAGAGCATCTACACCAACGCGTTCATCCAGAGCGGGGCCGGTGTGCCCGCCTTCCCGGACGCCGCGACGACGGGCACGCCGGTGTCGGCCACCGCCCCGAACGCGCCCGGCATCGCCCTTCAGCTTCCCGTGCCCAGCGCGGAAAACCTTGCGGCGCAGCCGGTTTCGAGCGCTCCCGCGACGGTGCAGCCCGCGGCGAACAGCCCGGAGCCCGCGACCCCCGAGGCCGAGCCCGCGGCGCAGCCCGCGGCGACGGTGCCCGCCGCCGCGCTCCCCGTCGCGAGCCTGCCCGGCGCCGTACTGCCGGGCGACACCACGCCCGCCGCGGCGGCCACCGCTCCGGCCGCTGCCGCCGCGCCGACCACTCCGGCGGCAGCGATCACACCGGAACGCCTGGCGCCCACGCCGGCCGGTGCGCAGATCGCTCCCGCGGCCGTGGCGCCGACCGTGGCCAGCGGCTTCGCCGGCAGCACCTCGGCCGCCGGCGCCGAGGACGAACGCAAGCGCGAGGAACGCCGCCGCGACCCCGGTTCGGACGCGGTCGCCGGCGCGGGCGTCGGCGCGATGGGCGGCCTGATGGGCGGCGCCCTCGCCGCGGGCGGCGATACCCCGCGGCACAGCTCGGGCCCCGCGGCCCGCCCGGCTCCGGTGTCCGGAGACGACGACGATGACGACGAATTGCACTGGACCGACGACGAACTCACCTTCCTCGAGCCGGCCGAAGAGCCCCGTGAGCTGATCGGCTCGATGGATCCGACCACGCCCCCGGTGGTCGGCGAATGGACCGAACTGGAGTGAACGCGCCTGTCTCACCCGGGAACTCGGCCATGAATTGGACCTTGACTCCCGACCAGTTCGCTCTGGCCTGGTCCCGCACCGACGGCGACCGCATTCCCTACCCGCTGGCCGTCCGGCTCTCCGCGCGCGACTCCACCGAACGCGCGGCCCAGTTGCCCGCGCTCGAGGAGTGGTGCGAGCGCACGCTCGACGCCGAATTGGCCGCCGCCCTGCGCGCCCTGGCCGAACCGGCCGTGCGCGTGGAGATCTTCGGCGAACGCCAGGCCGGTGCGCCGGTCCCGCGCACCCGGCAGCTCGATCCCGAGCCCCTGCCCGGCACGGTCGGCGCGGCCGCGCCGTCGGCCGAGGAACCGGATTTCGACGACGAATCCATCCGCCCCGTGCGGATTCTCGGCGCCGTCTCGGGCAATATCGCCGTGGTCGCCGCCCAGCGCCCCGGCGCCACCCCGGATCGCGGCGGCGAGCTGCGGCTGTTCGTCACCACGCCGAAAAGCCTTGCCTCCCGCATGGTTTCGATGCTGCCGAAGAACTCGCCCGGCACCCTGGCCCGGCTCAGCGCACCGCTGGCCAAGGTCACCGAGGACAGCCGCGACATGGTCACCATGCAGGTCGCGGGGCCCACCACCCCGGCGCGCATCCGCAAACTGCTCAACCAGCCCCGCGACGGCATCGGCCAGATCGTCGTCTCCATCCGCCGTCCCGGCGGTGAGCTGCGCCCCTTCGGCGTGCTCTGCTGGATCGACGTCCGCGCGGACGGCCGCTACACCGTGCGCACCGGCGCCGACGTCGACATCACCCCCGTCGACGCGGAGGGCTTCCGGGACACCCTGCGTCCGATGCTCACCGCGGCCGAGAAGCAGACGACCGCCTACGCACAGGCCTGGTAGCCCGCCTGCGCAGTGACTCGAGTCACTCTGTGTCACAGCGCGGCGGTGTGCGGTGTCTTGATGCTTCGAACTGGAAACAGAGGAGAGCATCATGAACACCGCACTGTGGATCGTCGCCGGGCTGCTCGCGGCCGTCGCCCTGGCCGGCGGACTCACCAAGGCACTGCTGCCCAAGGAGAAGCTGGGCGCGAAGGCCGGCGGCGAGTGGCTGGCGGACGCGAGCGCCGGCTTCGTCCGGGGGCTCGGCGTCCTCGAGATCCTGGCCGCGGCGGGCCTGATCCTGCCCGCCGTGCTCGATATCGCGCCGGTCCTGGTGCCGGTGACCGCCGTGGCCTGGATCCTGCTGATGATCGGCGCCATGATCACCCACCTCCGGTACCCGGGCGGCGCCAAGTTCGCGGCGGTGAACTCGATCTACCTGCTGCTCGCGGCCTTCCTCGCCTGGGGCCGGTTCGTCCTCGAACCGTTCGCCTGACGCGGCGCCGCCACCGGGTACGAGGAAGGATAGACAGATGAGCGAAGCAGCCGGCGCGGCCACCGATAGTTTTCTCGCACACCGCAACCTGCTGTTCACCGTCGCCTACGAGATGCTCGGATCGGCGGCCGACGCCGAGGACGTGCTGCAGGAGACCTGGCTGCGGTGGTCCGAGGTGGACCTGGCCGAGGTGCTCGACGAGCGCGCCTACCTGGTGCGCATCACCTCCCGGCAGGCACTGAACCGGCTGCGCACCATGAAGCGCCGCAAGGAGTCCTACGTCGGGCCCTGGCTGCCCGAGCCGCTGCTCACCGCGCCGGACGTGGCCGAGGATGTCGAGCTCGCCGAAAGCCTCTCGACCGCCCTGATGCTCGTGCTCGAGACGCTGGCGCCGACCGAGCGTGCCGTCTTCGTACTGCGCGAGGTCTTCGATGTGAGCTACGACGAGATCGCCGCCAGCGTCGACAAGACGCCCGCCGCCGTGCGCCAGATCGCCCATCGCGCCCGGCAGCATGTCGACGCGCGCCGCTCCCGCTCGGTGGTCACCGCGAGTCAGACCCGGGCCGCGCTGGCGTCGTTCCAGCGCGCCCTCGAAACCGGGAATCCGCAAACCCTGCTCGATATCCTGGCGCCGGACGTCGTCCTGATGGCCGACGGCGGCGGCATCAAGCAGGCCGCGGTGCGCCCGATCCTGGGCGCCGACAAGGTCGCCCGCTACATCATCGGCGGTCTGGGCAAGGTCCGCGAGGACATCACGACGGTACTCACCGAGGTCAACGGCGGCCCGGCCCTGGCCTGGTACCTCGACGGCGAGTTCGACGGCATGATGACGCTGCACCTCGAGGCCGACCGGGTGACCGGCCTCTACTTCGTCCGCAACCCGGAGAAGCTGACCCATGTCGACGCCGAGCAGGTGCTCACGCTCAGGTGAGTTCGACGACGATGATGGCCAGCGCGAGCAGGGTGTCCAGCACCATGCAGAACTCGGCCATCGACCGGGCCACCACCCGGTCAACCCGGAAGTGGTAGATGTCCCAGGCGGTGTGACCGAGCAGCCCGGCGGCGACCAGATAGGCGCCGAGCTGCTCGTTCACCACCAGGGCGGTCAGCGCGACCGCGCCGAAGGCCAGCACGCCCAGGCCCTGTGCGGTGATGTCGCGCCGCTTGACCACCGCGTAGATCGCCAGCGGCACGGCGACCGCGAGCAGCACCACGGTCCCGTCGAACCCCGCGATCTTGGCCAGGGTGATCACGACGAAGGTGCCGAGGAACAGCGGCCAGGCCGTCGATTGCCGGCCCAGGGCGGCGGCGCCGAGATAGATGAGGGCCGAGGCGGCCACGATCTGCGCCAGATCGACGCCGGTGGCCAGGTCGTAGGCGGTGGCGGCGGCGAAGAGGACGCCGGCCAGGGTGGGCCAGCGGTGCGTCAGCGACCGCGAGCGGGTGGGAGTGCTTGTCATGGCTCAACGGTCCGCGCCGCGGCTCGCGCGAGGCCAGTGCCGCGGACCGAAATGTCGGTAATCCTGGGATTCCTGTCCGCGCGGCTAGGATCGAAGGGGTGAACGAATCGCTCGTCGTGGTGGTCGGCTACCACGGCGTCGAACTGCTCGACATCGCCTGCGTCACCTCGAGTCTGGACATGGCCAACCGGATGGGCGCGACACCGCGCTACCGCATGCTGGTCGCGACGCCGGGCGGAGCGCCGGTCGAATGCAATTCCGGGCTCAGCCTGCCGGGGCAGGAAGCCCTGGAGCAGTTCAACGAACCCATCGACACCCTCATCGTGTCCGGCGGCCTCGGCCACTGCGACGCGGCGGCCGACGCCAAGCTCGTCGGCCATGTCCGGCGGCTGGCCCGGCACTCCCGCCGCGTCGCCTCGATCTGCACCGGCGCCACGGTGCTCGCCGCGACCGGGCTGCTGGACGGGAAAAGCGTGACCACGCACTGGTTCTACGCCGGCCAGCTGGCCCGGAGCTATCCGAAGGCGCGGGTCGATCCCGATCCGATCTTCGTGCGCGACGGCAACGTGGCCACCTCCGGCGGCGTCACCAGCGCGCTCGATCTGACCCTGGCTTTCATCGAGGAGGATCACGGCGCCGAGGTCGCCCGCCGGGTCGCGATGGGCCTGGTCACCTACCTGCGCCGCCCCGGAAGCCAGTCCCAGGTCAGCGCTTTCGTGGGGAGCCCGCCGCCGGAACAGCCGCTGGTACGCCGGGTCGTGGAGTACATCGGCGCGCATCTCGACGGCGAGCTGGACGGCCCGGCGCTGAGCGCCGTCGCCGGGACCAGCGAACGTCACCTCACCCGCCTGTTCGTGCGGGAAATCGGTGAGACCCCCGGCAAATACGTGCGGCGCACCCGCGCCGACGCCGCCGCCCGGCTGCTCGGCTCGACCGGTCTGCGTCTGGACGAGATCGCCCGGCGCTGCGGCTACAGCTCCGCCGAGACCCTGCGCCAGGCCTTCGGTGCCCGGTTCGGCCAGTCCCCCTCGGCGTACCGCGCCGCGCACCGGGACTGAGCGCCCGGGGCCTCAGCTCAGGCGGAGGAACCCCGCCAGGTCGGGCAGTTCGTCCGGAGCGATCGGCAGATACTCGGTGAGCAGCGGCGAGCGGATGATGACGGCCTTCCACATGGCCCGGCACAGCGCCGAGTGAATGAGCCCGCGCGACAACAGGAACGGCATGCCGAAGGGCGCGTCGGCCGGCGTGGAGGTCGTCATCGACAGCAGGACCACCGCGGCTTCGCGCCCCCGGAACCGATCCGGGGTGCCGACCAGCACGTCCTCGATCTTGGCGCGGGCCAGCAGAGTTCGGATCCGCCCGACCTGCGCGCTGTAGGGCGCGACGACGAAGATGTCGTGCGGATGCAGCCGCCGCGTCACCGCGCCGACGGTCCACGAGGTGCCCAGCAGCACCCGGATCCGGCGCACCACCTCCTTGGCCTCGGCGACCGATTCGGTGGTGTTGCCGTAGTGCTCGACCAGCACGGTTTCCATGCCGGGCGGCACGCCGTCGAGTTGCCTTGCCAGGGTGACGGTTTCGTTGGAGCGCAGCCGGTTGTCGTAGCAGACCCGGGAGATCGGTTCGCAGACCCGCGGATGCAGCCGCCAGGTGCGGTCCAGGAAGTAGCCGCGTTCGGCGGGCAGCACGGCCCGGCCCTCGGTGAGCCAGCCGAGCACCGAATCGCCCACCGGTTCCGGGTGCGCGCCGTGGGTCGCGGTCGGCACGGGATCGCCGAGCAGCAGCAGGTTGCGCGCGCTCAGCCCGACCGCGACGGTGTCGGCGAGCGCGAACGCCCCGGCGTCGGCGATCACCAGCAGGTCCAGGCCGTCGTGCGGGATCAGGTTCTCGTCGGCGAAATCGGCCGGGGTGCCGCCGATTACGCAGCCGTTGACGGCATTGTCGAGGAACCGGCGGTACTTGCCCGCATCGATCACGGCCCACTCCGGCTTCACCGCCTCGACGTCCTTCTTGCCGACCAACTCGGGCAGCACGCCGATCTCGACGACCGCGTCGAGCATGTTCTCCACCGTGGAATGCGCGTGCGCGACCACGCCGATGCGCCACTTCTGCCGGGTGACCAGGCGCTCGATGACGCGGGCGGCGGTGGAGGTCTTGCCGGTGCCCGACGGTCCCTGCACCGCGATGTAGGAGTGATCCAGGTGCACCATGGCCGTGGTGATGGCGGCCGCGTGATCGCCGTGCACCTCCGGCAGCGGGCCGCCGCCGCGCAGCCGCGGCGGACGCCGGGCCAGGATGTCGAACACGGCCTCGCACGGGATCTCGGGCAGGGTCACCAGCAGCTGCTGGGCCGTCAGTTCGACCGTGCCCTCGATGTTCTCGTCCCAGCGGGGTAGGCCGGGCGCGATCGCCGTCGGCAGCTCGTCGTAGGGCTCGCAGCCCTCGGGCAGCAGTTCCTCCAGCCGGACCGTGTCGTCGAAATTCGCGTCCACCGAGCACCCGAGCACGGTGGCGGTGGCGACCGCGCGCTTGCCGACCGGAGTGGCCATGCCGGTGTCCGTCGGCTGTTCGTAGAGGGTGTAGACGGTGGTGCCCGGCGTGAGGGCGACGCCGTGCGCCCACCCGGTGCCGACCCGGCCGGTCAGCGTCAGATAGCGGCGCATCGTCGGCCGATTCAGGCTGTGGTGCCACTTGGTGTCCACGGTGCCCCAGTCGGCGACGAGAACGCCTGGGGCCTCGGCCCATTCGTCGACCGGATGGTCCAGCCGGTCCAGGTGCGCCAGCCGCAGCGGCAGCCGCTCGCGCCGGTGATAGCCCAGCACCGCCGCCATCAGCGCGGCCGGATGCGGTGTCGCCCCGGCGTCGCGGCGCTCGCCGCGCACCGTCGGCCGCAGATCGCGGTGCGTCGCGGCGAATTCGGTGAGTGCCGCCTCCAGCGAGGACGCGCGCGCCAGCCCGGCCGCCGGGTCGTCGTCGCGATCCGGCACCGGGCGCCACGCGCCGGTGGGCTCCGAAGCCGGTGCCGCGGTGTCGGACTGGGCGTCGGCGGCCTGGTCGAGCAGCCAATCCCGCAGGCGCAGCACGGTGACGCAGTCCGGCTCGTCCGCACCCGCGCCGGGCAGCACCGGGCGCAGCGCCGCGATCCGATACGACTGCGCGCCCACGACCACCGCGTTGCGCACGACCGGATACAGGTCGACCAGCACGCCCGCGTGCAGGATGTCCTCGACGAGTTCCGCACCGGCGCCGAGGCTTCCGGCGCAGCGCAGCAGCGCGTCGCGCACCTCCCGGCCGTAGTGGTAGATCCGCAGCGCCGGGTACTGCTGGCGCTGCCTGGCCAGGAACCCGGCCACCTCGGTCAGCGCGCGGCGCTGGTCACGGATCAGGTCCGGCCCGGGCGGTATCCGGTGCGACAGGTGCACCACGCCCGGCCCGCCGACCGCCACGACGAAGGCCGCCCCGGGCGTCGCCTCCAGCGACAGCGACAGGTCACCGGGTGTGACCGGCGGCAGCGCGCCGACCGCGAGCGCGTCCAGCAGCGTATGCGCGGGCCGCCCGGATTCCGCCGGGCGCAGCTGGATTCGGGCCTGGCGGCGCAGCGTCGCGAAGGTGCGCGGCGGCACCCCGCTCACGGTGGCGTCCGAGGCGGCCAGCCGGTCGACGGTCGCGACGCCGGCGGCCCGCAGCCGGGCTCGCACCGGGCTCGGCATGCCCGCCACCAGCATCAGATCGCGGGCGGCCGTCAGCGCGTTCACACAGGTCGGACACGCGCCGCAGGCGAGATAGCGCGGATCGCCCCACTGCACCGGCAGCAGTTCGCTCAGCTTCTCGTCCAGGATCCGGGCTAGTCTGCGCCGCCGCGCCTGATACACCGGAATCAGGTCGGCCAGCGGAAGATCGGTGGCGTCGGTGGCCAGGTACAGCCGGACGATCGGCGCGGTGAGCGCGCCGCTGCTGTCCAGCGCGTCCGCGCAGGCCGCGAGTTCGAGTGCGGCGCCGACCAACTCGGCCCGGCTCGGCGCGGTGCCCTGCACGGTGTAGCGCACCCGGTGCCCGGCCCGCACCAGGAAATCGCAGGAGCAGGCGAAGGAACCGTCGAAGAAGGTGGCCCCCGCGATGACGTGCACGCCCGAACGCAGCGCCCCAACGGTTTCCGCGTGCGCGGCCCGCAGGGCCGCGACCCGGGCCGCGGGGCCGGCGGCGGCTTGCACCGAGGGCACCTCGACCATGGTGGGGCCGAACCGATCTCGGAAGTCGGCCAGCCGCAGCACGGCGGACTCGTCGAAATCGGCGGCCACCCCCTGGCGGGCCGGCGGCTCGGAATCCGCTGCGGCCGAACCGCTCAGGTAGCCGAGTTCGGCGTCGAGCCGGCGCAGCAGCTCGAACTCACAGCGCGCGGCGCGTACGAGATCCACAGCGGTGCAGACGACACGATCACCGAACACGAACAAACGCGGCCTCCTGTGTCTTCGCCGAGCCCCCCACCGGAGGTCCAAGGGGCACGGCCCCGCAGATCAGGGGGTGTGGGGCGACCCCCACAGAACACGGACCGCAACACCATAGCCAGTCGGTCCGATCCTGTGCCGCGCAGCGTCCTCAGAAGCGCGGTTTGCGCCGTTCGGTGCGCTTGGCCGGTGCCCGGTCCGGGCGCGGGCCGCGGTTGTACGGACGCTGCGCCGGGCCGCCGTCGTCGAGCTGCAGCTGGATCAGCTGACCGCTGATCCTGGTGCGGCGCAACGCCTCCAGGGTCTCCGCGGGCAGGTCGGCCGGCAGTTCCACCAGGCTGTGATCCGGGCGGATGCTGATGTGCCCGAAATCGCTGCGGCGCAGGCCGCCCTCGTTGGCGATGGCGCCGACGATGGCGCCGGGCACCACGCGATGGCGCTTGCCGACGCTGATCCGGTAGGTGGCCAGCTCGGCGCCGCTGGTGCGGGAGAAGCTGGGGCCGCTGGGGCGCTCGCCTTCGAAGCGGCGCTCCGGACGGTCGCCACGCGGCTCCCGGTCCCGGCGCGGGCGCTCGACCGGCTCCGGCTCGGGCTCCATCAGGAAGTTCTTGCCGTCGTAGGCGCTGACCGCGAGGGCCGCCGCGATATCGACCAGCGGGGTGTTGTGCTCGTTCTCGTAGTCCTCGATGAGGCGGCGGAACAGCGCGACATTGTCCGAGGACAGGTTCTCGGTGATGGCGTCGCCGAACTTGGCCACGCGCTGCGCGTTCACGTCGTCGACGCTGGGCAGCTGCATCTCGGCCAGCGGGTGCCGGGTGGCGCGCTCGATCGCCTTGAGCAGGTGCCGTTCGCGCGGGGCGACGAACAGCAGCGCCTCGCCGCTGCGGCCCGCGCGGCCGGTGCGGCCGATGCGGTGCACGTAGGACTCGGTGTCGTGCGGGATGTCGTAGTTGACCACGTGCGAGATGCGGTCCACGTCCAGACCGCGGGCGGCGACGTCGGTGGCGACCAGGATGTCCAGCGCGCCGGACTTCAGGTGCCCGATGGTGCGCTCACGCTGGTTCTGGGCGATGTCGCCGTTGATCGCGGCGGCGGAGAAACCGCGGGCGCGCAGCTTCTCGGCGAGTTCCTCGGTGCCCTGCTTGGTGCGCGCGAAGATGATCATCGCCTCGAACGTCTCGACCTCGAGGATGCGGGTCAGGGCGTCCAGCTTGCGCTGGTGCGAGACCTGCACCCAGCGCTGGTTGATGTTGATGTTGGTCGTCGTCTTGGTCTTGACGGTGATCTCGACCGGGTCGTTGAGGTACTGCTTGGAGATCTTGCGGATCGCCGAGGGCATGGTCGCGGAGAACAGCGCGACCTGCTTGGTGCGCGGAGTGTCGGCCAGGATGCGCTCGACGTCCTCCTGGAAGCCCATCTTCAGCATCTCGTCGGCCTCGTCGAGCACCAGGTACTGCAGCTCCGAGAGGTCGAGCGTGCCCTTCTCCAGGTGATCGATGACACGACCGGGCGTGCCGACCACCACGTGCGCGCCCCGGCGCAGGCCGGCCAGCTGCACGCCGTAGGCCTGGCCGCCGTAGATCGGCAGCACGTTCAGCCCGGGAATGTGGGAGGCATAGCGACCGAAGGCCTCTGCGACCTGGATCGCCAGTTCCCGGGTCGGGGCCAGAACCAGCGCCTTGGGCGATTTGCCGCTGATGTTCAGACCCATCAGGATCGGAATCGCGAAGGCGGCGGTCTTGCCGGTGCCGGTCTGCGCGAGACCGACCACGTCGTTGCCGGCGAGCAGCGGCGGGATCGTCGCGGCCTGGATCAGTGAGGGCGTCTCGTAGCCGACATCGGCGATGGCCGCGAGCAGGCGGTCATCGATTCCGAGATCGGCGAAGGTCGGGCCGTCACTGTTGTCCCTGTCATTGTCGCCAGGAACATCATCCAGAACGCTGTCGACCTCATTGGTGCTCATTGACCAGGAGTTTACTGCCTTCGGGTAGAGGTCCCGGCCACCGCCCCAATACGGTGTGACCTATGGCTCCCAATGCTTCGCCCACACATCAGGACCCGGCCGAAGCGGACACCCCCGTGGCAGTCGCGGCGGTCCAGTTCGCGCCGGGCACCGATCCGACCGCCAACCTCGCCGCTTTACGCGAGCATGTCGAGTCCGCCGCCGGGCGTGGCGCGCGCGTGATCGTCGCCCCCGAGTACTCGATGTTCGCGGTATCGCGGCTGGACGAGCGGGTGGTGGCCGTCGCCGAACCGCTGACCGGAAAGTTCGTCACCGGGCTCGGGGCGATCGCCCGCGAGTTCGGGGTGCATCTGGTAGCCGGCATGGTCGAGCAGGACGAGGCCGACGCCTCGCGCATCCGCAACACCCTGGTGGTGCTGGACCCGTCCGGGGAGCTGGTCACCTGGTACCGCAAGGTGCATCTCTACGACGCGTTCGGGCATCTGGAGTCCGAGGTCGTGCACGCCGGTCCGATCACCGAGCCCGTGCTGTTCACCGTCGACGGGATCGTCTTCGGCCTGCAGACCTGCTTCGATCTGCGCTTTCCCGAGGGCTTCCGCCGTCTGGCCGCCGCGGGGGCGCAGGTTCTGCTGCTCCCGGCCCAGTGGATTCCCGGGCCGGGCAAGGTGGACCAGTGGACGACGCTGCTGCGCGCCCGGGCCATCGAGAACACCGTCTACGTGCTGGGCGCCGACCAGTGCGGCACGCGCGGCGCGGGCGCCTCGATGATCGTCGATCCGGCCGGGACGGTGCTCGCCGAACTGGGGTCCGAGCCCGGCGTGATCACCGCCGCGGTCGACGCGGCCCGGGTGGCCGAGGTACGCACCACGAACCCGAGCCTGTCCTTGCGCCGATTCGCCATTACCGAGCGCGGTTAGCGGCGAATCGCTATCACACAGGGTGCCGCGGAGTAGCGTTTTGGATCGATGATCTACATCGATCGGACAGCCGCCGGTCGCGCGCTGGGTGCGGAGCTCGACCACCTGCGCGCGTCGGATCCGCTGGTGCTCGGGCTGCCGCGCGGCGGTGTCCCGGTGGCCGCGGGTGTGTGCGAGATCATCGGCGGGCAGCTCGACATCCTGCTGGTCCGCAAGCTCGGCGTCCCCTGGCAGCCGGAACTCGCGATGGGCGCCATCGGCGAGGACGACACCCGCGTCCTGAATCGGGACGTACTGGAACACATGACGATCGACCCGCAGGAGTTCGCCGCGATCGAGCGCGCCGAGCGGCGGGAACTGGAACGGCGGCGCACGGTGTGGCGGGGTGCGCGGGCCCCGATCCCGCTCACCGACCGCACCGTCGTGCTGGTCGACGACGGCATGGCCACCGGCGCGACGGTGGCCGTCGCCTGCCGGGTGGCGCGGATGCGGGCGCCGGCCCGGCTCGTGGTCGCGGTCCCGGTCTCCTCCGGCGAGGCCGTGGAGCGAGTGCTGACCGAGTGCGACGAGCTGATCTGTCCCGCCGTCCCGGCCGGACTCGGCGGCGTCGGCACCGCCTATCAGGACTTCCACCAGCTCGCCGACGACGAGGTCACCGCGCTGCTCGGCTAGGCGGACAACGTCCGGACCTCCGGCTGCCGGGGATTGTCCAGCCCCCTGCCCGCACGCGAGTATGGGCTCACGGCGCGGGAGGGGAGCTGTACTCGATCGAGAAGGGAGGTCTCGGATGTCCCAGCGCCCGCGGTCAACTCACGATTCCAGCGCGCATGTGGTGCAGCGGCCACAGTTCGTTCCGCTGTCCGATGGTTCGGTGCACGCCTTCTACCCGGGCGAGGATTGGTCGGTCTGCGGCAAGGACCACGCGGAGGCGGTGCGGTTGCTGATCAAGGGCTCCGATCGGCGGATGCAGGATCCCGAGTACTGGGCGGCCCACCGGGAACACACCCGCCGGCATCAGAACGGCGAGATCACACCGGGTTTCGAGATCTGGAGCGCCGCCGTCGCCGAGCCGGACGACCGCCTGGACGAACTCGGTGACAGCAGGCGCCGCGGCCCGGGGTGAACCGGTCAGGCGAGGTCGCGGCGGGCGAAGGCGGCAACGCCCAGGCCGGTCGCGGCCAGCCCCGCCACCCCGAGCACGGTCATCGGCAGCGGGTTCACCGCGATGCCCGGCAGGTGCGGAACATGGTGGAACAGCGACAGATTCAGCACCGGCACCGGCAGCCGCATGGACGGACCGAGGATGGAGACGATCGCCGACTCCGCGAGCACCACCCACACCAGCCAGGTCAGCGCCGGTCGCACCCCGATCAGCAGCACCGCGAGGCCGAGCAGGAACAGCACCGCGGGCAGCTGTGCCAGCGCCGCGACGCCCACCCGCACAGCCTGACCGAGGTTTCCGGTCCGGCTGCCGTGCACTAGACCGATCGCGCCGCCGGTGAGCGCCGACAGCACGACGGCAGCGGCCACGGCGATGCCGATGTGGGTCAGCGCCAGCCGTCGGCGCGACAAGCGACCGGCCAGCAGGAGATCGGCCCGCCCGGCGAGTTCCTCCTGCCGCAGCCGCAGCACCGTCGCGATCGCCGCGCCCGCGCCGGCCGTCGCGAACAGCAGCGTCACCATCGCCAGGAAGCCGTCCACCACATCGACGTTGAAGCCCGCCAGCAACTTCAGCAGACCCTGGGCGCCCGCCGAGATCTCGGTGACATCGGATCCCGCCGCCCCGAAACCCGCGCCCAGCACCAGCAGCGCCCCGGCCCAGCCGGCCAGCGCCGCCCGGTGGATCCGGATGCTCAGTCCCAGCGGTGTTCTGGTGATCGCTCCCGCGACGGCCGCGCCGGGTCGCGGCGCCGCCAGGCCCGCGCCGTGATCGCGCACGGACTCCAGCCACCAGGCCACGGCGACCAGCAACGCCGCCGCCAGCGCACACACCCCGAGCGGCCACCACCGAGTGGCGCCGAACGGATGCATCTGCTGCGCCCAGCCCAGCGGTGAAATCCGCCGCAGTGCGCCGACATCCGCGCCGTCGCCGACGGCCCGCAGCAGATAGGACAGTCCGAGCACGGTGCAGGCGATGCCGTAGGCGGGCCGGGGCTGCGCGGAGATCTGCGCGGCCAGCAGCGCGACCGCGGCGAACACCGTTCCGGTGCCGCCGATCGCGCACCCGAAGGCCGCCGCGCCGCGCGCCTCCGTCCCGGCGAGCACCAGCGCCGCCGCCACGCCGGCACCGAGGATCAGATTGGTGACCAGCGCCAGCAGCAGCACCGCGACCGAGTTGGCGTGCCGGCCGAACCGCCCGGCCCGCAGCAGCTCCAACCTGCCGAAAGCCTCCTGCGCCCGGGTGTTTCGGATAACCAGGACGATATTCAGGAACGCCACCACGATCGTCAGATACCAGCCCACCTCGAAGACCGCGATGCCGCCGAGGGTGGTGAGGGCGTCGGGCGGGCCCTGCAGGGCGGCCTGTGCCCTGAGCTGACCGGCGATCGCGGCGTAGCTGGTGCGCTCGAGGCCGGCGGGATACAACCCGTCCACGCCGATCGTCCCGAGATACACGCAGGCGACGATCGCGAGCACCGCGGGGGCCAGGCCACGCCACGTGGTGCCGAACGACAGTCGCAGCGCCACAGTCGAATTGGCCACGGCCGCGCATCCGGCGAGGCCGGGCGCGGTCATCACGCCACCTCGCCGGTCAGGTAGTGGCTCAGGAACAGCTCCTCGAGTTCGACCGCGTCCGCACCGGCGGGCGCCCGCAACTCGGCGGCCTCGAGGGTGCGCACCGCCTTGCCCTGGCGCACGATGGTGGCACGGTCGCAGAGCTTTTCGACCTCGCTGAGGATGTGACTGGACAGCAGCACCGTGTGGCCGAGGGCCCGCACCTCCTCGACGCAGTGGGTGAACTGGCGCTCCATCAGCGGGTCCAGCCCGCTGGTCGGCTCGTCGAGGATGAACAGCTCGGTCTCGGCGGCGAAGGCCGCGATCAGCACGACCTTCTGCCGGTTGCCTTTGGAATAGCCGCCGCATTTGCGCGACGGATCCAATTCGAAGCGCTCGATCAGTTCGGCCCGGCGCCGCGGCTCCGCCCCGCCGCGCAGGTCGGTGAGTATGTCGATCACCTCGCCGCCGGTCAGCGCCGGCCACAGGTTGACATCGCCCGGCACGTAGGACAACCGGCCGTGGATAGCCATCGCGTCCCGGTACGGGTCCTTGCCGAAGACGGTCACCCGGCCGGCGCGCACCCGCAGCAAGCCCAGAAGAATCCGGATCGTGGTGGTCTTGCCCGCGCCGTTGGGCCCGAGGAATCCGTGCACCTCCCCCGCCCGCACCTCGAGGTCCAATCCCCGCAGGGCATGGACCTTTCCATAACTCTTGACCAGCGATTCCGCCTCGATCACATTCATCACCGAAGTATCGGCAGCCGCGCGTGCCGCGGGCTTGTATGGATCGGCCGCATTCGACCCGGCCAGGCGAAATAAGGCTAGCCTCAGAACATGCACGGATGGCTACGGGTGCACGACTGGAGTATTCAACCGGACCGAATGGTTTTCGACGCGGATTTCGGCGGCGTCTGGCCGCGACCGCATACCCATCCGATTTTGCAGATCACCGTGGCCACCCGCGGCGATTTCGAAATCGACGACGGCAGCGGGCAGTGGATCCGGTGCCGCGCCATGGTTGTTCCACCCGGCGCGCAGCACACCGCGCGCGGCGGATCGGGCACACGGGTGCTGTCCATCCACCTGTTTCCGGGCAGTCGCCGGGGACACACCATCGCCGCGCGGCACCGCCTGGCCGACGGTCCGGCCGCGTGGGTCGCGGCCGGCGCCGATCTGCCCGGGTTGCTCACCGGTGACGACCGGGCACTGCGCGTGCGCGCCCAGGCCGCGATCGAATCCCTGTGCGGCACCGGCTTTCCCGAGGCCGGTCATCCACAGCTGCGCGCCGCCATGGGCCTGCTGATGGCCCGGCTGCCCGGCCGGGTGTCGCTGCCGGACCTGGCCGCGGCGGTATTCCTCTCGCCCGGCCGGCTGGGAAAACTGTTCCGCGCGCAGACCGGCGGCACCTTCCCCGCGGTGGTGCGCTGGACCCGGCTGCTGCACTGGGCGGTCGCGGTGCTCGGCGGGCGCTCGCTCACCGACGGCGCGCACGCGGCCGGGTTCACCGATCTGGCGCACGCCAATCGGGTATGCCGCGAAATGACCGGCCTGGGCCCCAGCACCATCCTGGACGCGGCCCTGACCATGCTGTGGGCGCAGCCGAATTCCGGCTCAGCCGAAGCACTGTCCTTCGCCGCGATAGGTCGCGACGGTGCGGCGGCTCGTGCCCTCGACGAGGTGGATCTGGTCGAAGCGCTCGCACAGTTCGCCCGCCTTGGCGTGGCGGAACCACACCCGGTCACCGATTTCCAGACCCGCGGCGGCTTGCAGCGGCGTCTGCACCTCGCCGGCGCCCTCGGTGCCGATCAGGCGTAAACCGCTGGGCCACATCGGCTTCGGCACGCGTGCGGCACCGGCCGGGCCGGAGGCGATGTAGCCGCCCGCGAACACCGTCGCGATGGACGGCGTGGGCTTGCGCAGCACCGGGGTGGCGAAATACAGGGCGGGGCGCGGGGTGAAGGCGCGGTAGTTGTCGAACAGTGTGGGCACGTAGAGCCCGGAACCCGCGGTGACCTCGGTGACGCCGGGGTCGGTGATGCTGACCTCGATCGAGCCGGTGCCGCCGCTGTTCACGATCTCCAGCTTGCCCACCACCGAGTGCACAGCGTCCAGAACTTGCTTGCGGCGCTTGGTGATTTCGGCCGCCGATGCCCGTTTCACCAGGCGCACAGCCGGATTCGAGTCGGGCAGGCCCGCGATCTGGGCTTCGTAGGTCATCACGCCGACCACCCGGAAACCACGCTCCAGAGCCTGACGGGCAAGTGCCGCAGCCTGTTCCGGAGTGCGGATCGGCGAGCGCCGCACACCCAGGTGCAGCGGTCCGATGCGCAGCGACGCGTCGACGTCCACGCACACCCGCGGGTGCACCCGGTCGCTGCCGAGCGCGGCGCGGATCAGATCCAGTTGTGCGACATCATCGATCATCAGGGTGATCGACTCCAGCAGCGTGGCGTCGGCGGCGAGTTCGGCCAGTGCGGCGCGGTCGACGGTCGGGTAGCCGAGCAGGATGTCGCGGGCGCCGAGGCGGGCCAGCCAGAGTGCTTCGCGTAGCGAGTAGCCCATGATGCCGGCGAATCCGCCGTCGGCGGTGAGGCCGGAGCCGAGGACTTCCTCGAGGACCGCGCGGCAGCGCACGGACTTACTCGCTACGCGGACCGGGACACCGTTGGCCCGGCGCACCAGATCGGCGGCGTTGGCCCGCAGCACGGACAGGTCGAGGGCGGCCAGCGGCGGGTCGAGCTCGGCGGTGGCGGCGTGCAATCCGGCTACGGGCGAAGTCACACCACTCATGCAACCACCAAACTGGTCACGCGTCCAGTAAAACGCCGATCAGACCTCGACCGCGCGTGTCGTCAGGCCGCTGACCAGGTCGTCCAGCACTACGAGGGTGGTTTCGTCATTGCAGTCGGCCAGCCAGCGCAGCACCGTGCCGTGCAGTACGGAGACCACATAGCAGGCGATGGACTCGATCGGTTCCAGCCACTGCGTGCCCGAGCGCTGGGCGCACAGTTCGAGGAACACGGCGACCTCGGTGTCCATCTCCTGGAAGCGCGCGGCGGTGGCCGGCTCCGGCACGCAATCGGTTTCCACGTCCCAGCGCTGCCGCAAGGTCTGCACGGTCGACTCGTAGGCGCGAATCTGCTTGCCCGGCGCGGCCTTGACCAGCGGCCAGTACGCACTCACCCCCGCGTGCAGCAGCACCCGCAGGGCGCGCACACCACCGAAATCGAGCGAGGCGGCCGCCTTCTCCACGGCCTCGCAGATGGTCGGGCGAACCCGGCTCTCCGCTATTTCTCCACGTGCGCTCAACGACGGCTCCCTCGGCGAAATATTTCGCGCACCCTCGTCGGCCGCGACCCGCTCAAACTGCTGGACCATCCGTACTGGATCCGCATCACGCGATCCCGGACTGCCCGGCCCAACATGCGTCAATGGTAAAGGGTTTTCCGGTTTCAAGAATGGGTTCAATGGGTAATTACGTACCGCAAGAATGTTTTGTTACCTAAATGCGACGCGGTTGCGACCAGTTGGTATGTATTTAGCCCGCCGCTCATCGGCCTGATCCAGGGCGCTTAACGCACCGGCCGAAACTTTAGGTCCCATCCGCGGCACCCCCCGGGTACTGTGACGGATGCCACAGCGCTGTGCCACCCAGCCCGCTTCGGACCGTTAGTGTGAGTCGGTGACATCCCCGCCCGCTGATCAGTTCCTCATACCTGGCACCTTCAACTTCCGTGACGTCGCCGGACTGCGCACCGTCGACGGCGCCAAGGTTCGCCCGGGCGTGCTGCTGCGCTCGGCCCAGCTCAGCCGCCTCGACGCCGACGGCCACGCCGGCCTGCGCCAGCTCGGCGTCAGCGACGTCCACGACCTGCGTGGCCTGCGCGAGATCGAGCACATGGGCCAGGACAGCCTGCCCGAGGGCATCCGGCTGAACGTCACCCCGTTCGACTCCCGGATGGGCGAGGCGCCCCCGCACGACGCGCAGACCTCCTCGGCGTTCGACCACATGCTCGAGGTCTACCGGGAATTCCCCTCGCTGCCCGAGGCGGGCGACGCGATCCGCGCGTTGGCCGAATCCATTCTGCGCGACGAGGGCGCGGCACTGGTGCACTGCGCGGCGGGCAAGGACCGCACCGGCTGGGCCGTGGCGGCGCTGCTGCGCGCGGTGCAGGTGACCGAGGCCGACATCCAGTCCGACTATCTGCTGAGCAACGCGGCCGTCCCCATGCTGCGCGAGATGCTGGCGCCCAAACTCGCCGCGGGCGAGGAACTTTCCGACGACCTGCTCGGTGTCCGCAAGGAATACCTGGCGGCCTCGATCGAGTCGGTCGAGTCGCGCTACGGCGGCTTCGACAACTACCTGACCGAGATCGGCGTCACGCCCGCGCTGCGCGCCCGGCTGCGGCGCCGCATGCTGGAGTGACCTAGTCGCGGCGCACCAGGCCGTCCGGATCGATGGTGACCTGGTCCCCGGTGTGGAACCAGGTGCCGGTGAACCGGGCGGCCGTCGCGTTCGGATCGCGCCAGTAGCGGCGCGTGACATTCGGCCCGCGACAGAGTAATTCGCCGTGCCCGCTGCCGGCCCGCGGACCGTACAGCGCCAATTCGGTGCCCCCGAAGGGAAAGCCGAGCACGGTCCGGGGATCGGCGGCGGACTCCGAATCCACGGCCAGGCCGATGCCGCTGGTCTCGGTCGCGCCCCAGACCGACCACTGCCGGGCGGCCGGAAACAGCTCGCGCAACTCGTCGGCCAGGGCGGCGGGCGTGGCGGCGCTGCGTTCGGCGCGATGACTGGCCGTGCAGACCCGCGAAACTCCGGCGGTGCGCGACTTTTCCAGTCCGCGCACCAGGTCCGGCAGCACCCGGGCGAAGATCCGCGGCGTGGCCGAGACCATGTCGATCCGTTCGGCCGCAACGGTTTCGGTGAGCCGGGCCGGATCGGGAACGAGCACCACGGTGCCGCCGACGGCGAAGGTGGGCAGCAGCTGATCGACGCAGCCGCTGGCATGCGCGAGCGGTAGCAGCACCAGGTTGCGCAGGCCGTCGGTGGGCAGGTCCAGCGCGCCGACCACCGAGCGGACCGCCGAGAGCAGGTTTTCGTTGGTCAGCTCCACACCCCGCGGGTGCGCGGTGCCGGTGGTGTAGCAGAGCAGTGCCAGATCGTTGAGCGCCGCGCCGTCGTCGATGAACGCGGCGCCGTCGGGCAGGTCGCCGCCGAGCACGAAATCCGCGCAGCTGTCCTCGAGGACGCGCCGCGCCGCCGCCGGGGACAGCCCGTCGGGCACCAGCACCGGAACCGCGCCGCTGAGCAGCGCGCCCAGGAACGCCTGCACCCAGCGGGCGCCCGGGGGCAGGTGGATCGCGACCCGGTCGCCGTAGCCGATGCCGTGCTCCTGCAGGCCGCCCGCCACCCGGGACGCCGAATGCCACAGCTCCCGGTAGGTGAGCCGGGGACCGCCGATCTCGACCACCGCCTCACGCCCGGAAAAGGCGTGCACCTGCAAATCCAGCAATTCGGTGAGGGCGGGGGTGAGATTCCCGTAGCGCAGGACCCCGTCGGCGCCGCGCGCCAGCGGGTTGTCCCGGGCAGCAGGCCGCTTCAGTGGGTACTCGATCAACAACTGCTGCGACATGTCGTCCTCCGCGGTGCCTCGGTTCAGCAGGCACTGCGACTATATGACGTCGATCACAGCGGCGCGGGTATTTGGGTCAGCGGCCGGTGTAAGTCGCCTTGCCCGGCCCGACCTCGAGGAAACTGCGCACCGCGCCCTTCAGGTCCGCGGTGGCGAACAGCGCGCCCGAGACCTCCGGCGTCACCGAATCCGCATGTGCCACACCGCCGGAACGCCAGGCCTCGATGATCGCCTTGGTGGCCGCGTGCGCCTTGGTCGGGCCCTGCGCCAGCCGGTGCGCGAGTTGCCTTGCGGCGGTGTCCACGTCGTCGTGCACGGCGTTGACCACACCCCAATCCGCCATGGTCGCAGCGTCATACAGATCACCGGTCATGACGAATTCGCGGGCCCGGCCGGAGCCGGCGCGCTCGGCCAGCCGCTGCGGGCCGCCCATCGACGGGGTCAGCCCGACCACGGTCTCCACCAGACCGAACTTCGCCTTCGGCGCGGCCAGGATGATGTCGCAGGCCACCGCCATCTCGAAGGCGGCGGTCAGGGTGAGCCCGTGCGCGGCGAAGATCACCGGGCACGGCAGCGCCTCCAGCGGATGGATGATCTGGGCGAACAGCCTGCGCCACAGCTCGGCGCCCTGCTCGACGCTCAGCCCGTCGAAGACGTGCACGTCCACGCCACCCGACACCAGCTTGCCCTCGGCGCGAATCAGCAGTGCGCGCGGCGGCCGCGCGGTCAACTCGGCCAGATCGGCGATCAGCGCGTCGAGCATCGCCTGGTCGAACAGGTTCAGCGGCGGATTGGCCAGCGTGAGCACGGCGATCTCCGCACCGGAATCGGTGGTCTCGCGCTCCAGCCGGGTGGCTTTCGAATCACTCATTCGGCCAGACTAGAGCCTGCGTCTGCCAGACTGGCCGGGTGACCGAGACAGCGCCTGGAAACGGTTCCTACGTGGAACCCGGCGAATTCAAACGGGATACCAACTACATCACCACCCGCATCACCGCGGACGGCCGCGACGGCTACCCGGTGACGCCGGGCCGCTATCGCCTGGTCGCCGCGCGGGCCTGCCCGTGGGCCAACCGCACGCTGATCGTGCGCCGCCTGCTCGGCCTGGAAGACGTCCTCTCCCTCGGCCTTTGCGGACCCACCCACGACAAGCTGAGCTGGACCTTCGATCTCGACCCCGGCGGCGTCGACCCCGTGCTGGGCATCCCCCGGCTGCGCGACGCGTACCTGGCCCGGTTCCCGGACTACCCGCGCGGCATCACCGTCCCGGCGGTCGTGGACGTGCCGACCGGGCAGGTGGTCACCAACGACTACGCCCAGATGACCCTGGACTTCTCGACCGAGTGGACCGAATACCACCGGCCGGGCGCGCCGCGGCTCTACCCCGAGGACCTGCGCGCCGAGATCGACGAGGTCGCCCTCGCGGTGTTCAAGGACGTCAACAACGGGGTCTACCGCTGCGGCTTCGCCGGCGACCAGGCGGCCTACGACGCCGCCTATGATCGGCTCTTCGCCCGCCTGGACTGGCTCTCGGAGCGGCTGGAACGGCAGCGATACCTGGTCGGTGACACCATCACCGAGGCCGATGTGCGGCTGTTCACCACGCTGGCCCGCTTCGATCCGGTCTATCACGGCCATTTCAAATGCAATCGGAGCAAGCTCAGCGAAATGCCGGTGCTGTGGGCCTACGCGCGAGATCTGTTCCAGACCCCGGGCTTCGGCGACACCATCGACTTCGGGCAGATCAAGACGCATTACTACGTCGTGCACACCGACATCAATCCGACCCGGGTGGTGCCCAAGGGCCCGGACCTGTCGAACTGGCTGACCCCGCACGGCCGGGAAGCGCTGGGTGGCAAACCGTTCGGCGCGGGCACCCCGCCACCGCCGCCCGCGCCCGCCGAGCGGGTACCGGAGATCGATCCGCGATAAGCCGCGTCGAGACGGGTATACCGACTCGGCACGGGGAACCGATGGAACATCGCGGTTCGTTGCTGTGTTGGGCCGGCGCGCCGCCGGTGCCATAGAGTTCTGCCAGCGGATAGCTGCGACTGGCCGATGACTAAGGGGTGTTGCCATGAAGCATGGCGCGTTCGAGAAGACCGTCGTGTCCCTACTCGAAAACGGGTCCAAGCTGCAGGGCCCCGCGGTGGCCAAGTACGTCGACCGAATCCGGCGGGCGCACCCGAACGAGACGCCCGCGCAGATCATCGCGCGCTTGGAGAAGCAGTACCTGCTCGCGGTCACCGGCAGCGGTACCGCGGCCGGCGCGACCGCGGCCGTGCCGGGCGTCGGCACCATCGCCTCGATGGCGACCATCACCGCGGAGACCGCGTTCTTCCTGGAGGCCTCGGCGCTCTACGCCCTGGCCATCGCCGCGGTGCACGGCGTCGAGCCCGAGGCCAAGGAGCAGCGCCGCGCGCTGGTGCTCGCGGTCGTCCTGGGCGGCGAGGGCATGGACATCGTGGAGCGCACGGTCGGGCATTCGGCCAAGAACTGGGGCACGCTGCTGGCCAACAAGATCCCGGGCCTGTCCGCGATGAACGATTCGCTGATGAAGCGCTTCATCATCCGGTTCCTGACCAAGCGGATGGCGCTGATGGCGGGCAAGATCCTGCCGATGGGCATCGGCGCGGCGATCGGCGGCTTCGGCAACCGGACCCTGGGCAAGACCACGATCAAGAACGCGCATCAGGCCTTCGGCGCGGCGCCGGTCACCTGGCCGCCGGACCGGCACCTGATCGTGGAGGCCGATCCGCTCACCGCGCTGGACGGCCGCAAGACCACCGCGAAGCCGGAATGACCACGGCCGCACCCGCTTTCGCTGTCCGCGGGCTGACCAAGCGCTTCCATCCGGAGCTGGCCGGCGAGCCGGCCGCGATCGAACAGGTCAGCTTCACCGTCGCGACCGGGACCACCGCGGCGCTGGTCGGTCCCGCGGGTGCGGGCAAGTCGACGATCCTGCGGATCCTGCTCGGCCTGCTGGCCCCGACCTCGGGCACCGCCTCGGTGGGTCGGCCCGGCATGTCCGCCGGGCTCGGCGGCGGGCCGCCGGTCGGCGGGGTGCTCGTCCCGCGCGGGCTGCATCCGGCACGTTCGGCACGCGATCATCTGTGGGTGTACGCGGCGGCGGCCGGTGTTCCGGACGAGCGGGCCGCCGAGGTGCTCGAGACCGTCGGCCTCGCCGCGTTCGCCGACACCCGGGCGGGCGCCCTGACCCCCGGGCAGCAGACCAGGCTGGCACTGGCCACCGCCCTGCTCGCCGATCCCCCGCTGCTGATCCTCGACGACCCGATCGAGGGGCTCGATCCGGCCGAACGCGGCTGGCTCCAAGACTTCCTGAAGCGGCACACCAGGCGCGGCGGCACCGTGCTGCTGGCCGGGCGCAGCCTGGCGGCGGTGGTGCCGATGGCCGACTCCGTCCTGGTGCTGAACCAGGGCGCGATCGTCTACCAGGGGACGCCCGCGAAACTGCGCCGCAGCCACCCGGACCGGCTCGTGGTGAGCGCCTCGACGCCGGTCGCGCTGGCCACCGCGCTGGCCGCGCGCGGGTACACCGACGCCGTGATGCGCCCGGACGGCAAGCTCGCGATCGCCGAGGCGTCCGAGGCCCAGATCCGGGACGCGGCGCAGACGGCCAAGGTGCGCATCGACGCCGTCACCGCCGACCTGATCCATCCCGATCGCGTGCTGGCCGCGCTGACCAGACCGGTCCGCCCCGTCTCCTCGACCATGTACGTGCCGCCGCAGAACCGCATCCTGGCACCACCACCGCCGCCGCCCGCGCCCCACCAGCCCCACGGGATTCCACGATGATCACCGTTCTGCCCGCCGAACTCGTTCCGCCGTTGAATTCCGAGTTCCGCAAGGTCTATTCGCTGCGCCCGAATCTGGTGCTGGCGGCGCTGCTGCCCGCCCTCGCGCTGGTGGCCGGCATGGTCACCGCGCTGCTGGCCGGGCCCGCGAACCCCAAGGCGAACCCGGTCACCGGCGGCGCGTCGGTCGGGCTGTACGTCGGCATCGTCGCCGCGATCGGGGCGGCGGCCGTCTTCGGCGCCACTGCCGCCGGGTCCGAGTACCGCTATCAGACGATGCCGGTGACGTCGCTGTTCAGCGCCGACCGTGATCGGCTGGTGGCCGCGAAACTCCTGGTCATCGCCGGCTTCGC
Source organism: Nocardia sp. NPDC050712 (assembly GCF_040654295.1). Taxonomy (NCBI): domain Bacteria; kingdom Bacillati; phylum Actinomycetota; class Actinomycetes; order Mycobacteriales; family Nocardiaceae; genus Nocardia; species Nocardia sp. NPDC050712. The sequence goes on along the minus strand of NZ_JBFAHT010000001.1, from coordinate 356,237 downwards.
GCTGGCGGCGGCGGTCGTGGTGGAACTGGTCGGGCTGGCCGCGGTGTTCGGCTTCGGCCGCGGGAAGACCGAATTCGGGCTGCGCCTGGTCACCGTGCTCGGCGGCGGGCTGCTGGCCACCGTCTGCTGGTCCCTGATCGGCGCGGGCCTGGCCCTGCTGCTGCGCAAGCCGCTGGTGGCGATCGCCGGGCTCGCGGGCTGGCTGCTGATCGTCGAACCGCTGGTCTGGCTCGTCGCCGGCGCCCTCGGCCTGAAGGGTTTCGTCACCCTGCTGCCCGGCTCGGCCACCATCGCCTCGGTCGCCGCCGGATCCTTCCCGGACAGCGATTTCCTGGCCCCGACGCCGGCCGCGATGATCGTGCTCCTGCTGTGGACCGCCGGTGTGGCGGGCGCCGGATGGTGGGCCGTGCGCACCCGCGAGCTGTGAGGCGAAAGCTCACCTCGCCCACGGCCGCGGTGCCAGCTTTATCAAGATGTGGCAAATATCGGGCATCCCGGCCCAGGTCGCGAAGTTAACCCGTGCGTAAAGGTGGCGCTGGGCGGCGATGCGATAACGGAGAGGCATAAAGTCGGTATCAGACGCGTTCGACACACGAGTTTGGGTCTGTCCGGTGGTGGGTAGCATCGCCGATTTGCCCCTGGGCATATCCTCGAATAGGGGCATCGGGAGCACATCCGCCGATCCCCGTGCCGGGCACGTTACAAACGTCGCAGCGCGAAGAACGAAATGAGGCGAACACCTGCTGTGAGCAGCTCAACTTCCCAGTTCGGCCAGAACCAGTGGCTAGTCGACGAGATGTATCAGAAGTACAAACAGGATCCATCTTCGGTCGACGAGAGTTGGCACGAGTTCCTCGCCGACTACACGCCCGAAGCGACCGCCGACGGTCAGCCCGCCGCGCAGGAGGCCGCCCCGGCCCCCGCGCCGAAGCAGGCACCCGCGCCGACCAAGACCAACAGCAGCGCGCCCGCCAAGCCCGCTGCCGCCGCCAAGCCCGCCGAATCGAAGCCGGCCGCGCAGCCCAAGGCCGCCGCACCCGCTCCGGCGCCGGCCGCGCGCAAGCCGCAGACCACCCCGGCGCCGGCCTCCAACGCCGCGCCGACCTCGGGCGCTCCGGTGGCCGAGGCCAAGGACGAGGCCAAGGTGCTGCGTGGCGCGGCCGCCGCCGTCGCCAAGAACATGAACGCCTCGCTGATGATCCCGACCGCGACCAGCGTGCGGGCCATCCCGGCCAAGCTGATGATCGACAATCGCCTCGTCATCAACAATCATCTGGCCCGGACCCGCGGTGGCAAGATCTCCTTCACCCACCTGCTCGGCTACGCCATCGTGCAGGCGGTCAAGAAGTTCCCGAACCTGAACCGGCACTTCGCCGAGATCGACGGCAAGCCGAACTCGATCACCCCCGCGCACACCAACCTGGGTCTGGCCATCGACCTGGCGGGCAAGGACGGCAGCCGCACGCTGGTCGTGGCCGCCATCAAGGGGTGCGAGGCCTACACCTTCGGGCAGTTCCACAGCGCCTACGAGGACGTGGTGCGCCGCGCCCGCGAGGGCAAGCTGGGCACCGAGGACTTCACCGGTGTCACCATCTCGCTGACCAACCCGGGCACCATCGGCACCGTGCACTCGGTGCCGCGCCTCATGCCGGGCCAGGGCGCGATCATCGGTGCGGGCGCCATGGAGTACCCCGCCGAGTTCCAGGGCATGAGCGACGAGCGCATCGCCGACATCGGTGTCGGCAAGCTGATGACGCTCACCTCCACCTACGACCACCGCATCATCCAGGGCGCGGAGTCCGGTGACTTCCTGCGCACCATCCACAACCTGCTGATCTCCGACGATTTCTACGACGAGATCTTCCACGGCCTGGGTGTGCCGTACGAGCCGGTGCGCTGGCGCAAGGATGTTCGCGAACGCGGCGTCGACAAGAGCTCGCGCGTCATGGAGCTGATCCAGGCCTACCGCGACCGCGGCCACCTGATGGCGGACACCGACCCGCTGCGCCTGGTCAAGGACAAGTTCCGCAGCCATCCGGACCTCGATGTCACCCAGCACGGCCTGACCCTGTGGGACCTGGACCGCGAATTCAACGTCGCGGGCTTCCACGGCCAGGAGCGCATGAAGCTGCGCGACGTGCTGTCCATCCTGCGTGATGCCTACTGCCGCCACATCGGCGTGGAGTACACCCACATCCTGGACGCCGAGCAGCGTCAGTGGATCCAGGAGCGGGTCGAGCAGAAGCACGTCAAAGCGACTGTCGCGCAGCAGAAGTACATCCTGAACCGGCTGAACGCGGCGGAGGCCTTCGAGACCTTCCTGCAGACCAAGTACGTCGGTCAGAAGCGCTTCTCGCTGGAAGGCGCCGAGACCGTCATCCCGATGATGGACGCGGTCATCGACCAGTGCGCCGAGTACAGCATGGACGAGGTCATCATCGGCATGCCGCACCGCGGCCGGCTGAACGTGCTGGCCAATATCGTCGGCAAGCCCTACTCGCGGATCTTCACCGAGTTCGAGGGCAACATGAACCCGGCCGCCACGCACGGCTCCGGTGACGTGAAGTACCACCTCGGTGCGCGCGGCACCTACCTGCAGATGTTCGGCGACAACGAGATCGAGGTCTCGCTGACCGCCAACCCCTCGCACCTGGAAGCGGTCGACCCGGTGCTCGAGGGTCTGGCCCGCGCCAAGCAGGACCTGCTGGACAAGGGTGACGGCCCGGAGGGCTTCTCCGTCATGCCGCTGATGCTGCACGGTGACGCGGCCTTCGCCGGTCAGGGTGTGGTCGCGGAGACGCTGAACCTGTCCGAGCTGCGCGGGTACCGGGTCGGCGGCACCATCCACATCGTGGTGAACAACCAGATCGGCTTCACTACCGCGCCGGAGAACAGCCGCTCCACCGAGTACTCCACCGACATCGCGAAGTTCATCGGCTCGCCGATCTTCCATGTCAACGGTGACGACCCGGAAGCCTGCGACTGGGTGGCCCGGATCGCGGTCGACTTCCGGCAGAAGTTCCGCAAGGACGTCGTCATCGACATGATCTGCTACCGCCGTCGCGGCCACAACGAGGGCGACGATCCGTCGATGACCCAGCCGTACATGTACGACGTCATCGACACCAAGCGCTCGGTCCGCAAGGCCTACACCGAATCGCTGATCGGCCGTGGCGATATCTCGCTGAAAGAGGCCGAGGACGCGCTGCGCGACTACCAGGGCCAGCTGGAACGCGTGTTCAACGAGGTCCGCGAACTGGAGAAGTACCCGCCGGAGCCCTCGGAGTCGGTCGAGGACGAGCAGCAGGTGCCGACCACCGTGCAGACGGCGGTGGACAAGTCGGTGCTGCAGCGCATCGGCGACGCCTTCCTCAACGTCCCCGACGGCTTCAACGTGCATCCGCGCGTCAAGCCGGTGCTGGAGAAGCGCCGCGAGATGGCCTACGAGGGCAAGGTCGACTGGGCCTTCGCCGAGCTGCTGGCCTTCGGCACGCTGATCGACGAGGGCACCGCGGTGCGCCTGACCGGTCAGGATTCGCGCCGCGGCACCTTCACGCAGCGCCACTCGGTGATCATCGATCGCAAGACCGGCGCCGAGTACACCCCGTTGCACAACATCGGCAGCGCCAGCCCCGGCTGGTTCGCGGTGCACGATTCGATGCTGTCGGAGTTCGCCGCGGTCGGCTTCGAATACGGCTACTCCCTGGGCAACCCGGACGCACTCGTGTTGTGGGAAGCGCAGTTCGGTGACTTCGTCAACGGCGCGCAGACCATCATCGACGAGTTCATCTCCTCCGGCGAGGCCAAGTGGGGCCAGCTCTCCGATGTCGTGCTGCTGCTGCCGCACGGGCACGAGGGCCAGGGTCCGGACCACACCTCCGGGCGCATCGAGCGCTTCCTGCAGCTGTGTGCCGAGGGCTCGATGACGGTGGCCGTGCCGTCCACCCCGGCGAACTACTTCCACCTGCTGCGTCGGCACAACCTGGACGGCATCCGCCGCCCGCTGATCGTCTTCACCCCGAAGTCGATGCTGCGCAACAAGGCCGTGGTCTCGGACGTGCGCGACTTCACCGAGTCGAAGTTCCACTCGGTGTTCGACGAGCCCACCTACGAGACGGGCGTCGGCGACCGCAGCAAGGTCAAGCGGGTCCTGATGACCTCCGGCAAGCTCTACTACGAGCTGGCCGCGGAGAAGGCCAAGCAGAAGCGCGACGACGTCGCCATCGTGCGGATCGAGCAGCTCTACCCGCTGCCCAAGTTCCGGCTGAACGAGGCGCTGGACGGGTACCCGAACGCGACCGACATCGCGTGGGTCCAGGAGGAGCCGGCCAACCAGGGCGCGTGGCCGTTCTTCGGCCTGAACCTGCCGGAGATCCTGCCCGATCGCCTGGGCCGGCTGCGCCGGATCTCGCGCCGTGCGATGTCGGCCCCGTCCTCGGGCTCGTCGAAGGTGCACGCGGTGGAGCAGGCGGAGATCATCGCCGAGGCCTTCGAGCCGACCCGCTAGCAGTTAACTGAAAACCGGTGCGCCGGGTGCGAATTCGCTCTTGCAGGAGTGCGGATCTCGCGCCCGGCGCTGCTGTTTCCGCTGGTGCGCACGGCTGTTTCGGACTGCCGATTCTGGATAGCACCTAGGGTGAGGGAGACGGCGTGAGCTAGGTTGCGCCGTGCCGGCTTGAAAGAGGTGCCCAAGTGTCCACAGCGGAAACCAGCCAAGGACTCGCATTCGTGACTATGGCGCTGGGGTGGGATCCGGCACACGGGCGATGGCTCGAAGGGGGAAGGCCCGATATCGATCTGAACGCCGCCGCACTGATGTTCTCCGGCGAGGCCATCGTCGACGTGGTCTACCACGAGCAGCTGATGTCGCAGGACGGGTCGGTGCGGCTGCTCGGCGACAACACCACCGGCGAGGGTGTGGGCGATCTCGAGGTGATCACCGTCGACCTGACCCGGCTGCCCGAGCATCTGACGACGATCTTCTTCATCGTCACCTCCTACTCCGGCCAGCCGTTCGGCCAGATCGACAACGCCTTCTGCCGCCTGGTGGACGGCATGGCCGACCACGAATTCGCCCGCTACGACCTCGACGGCGGCCGCGGCGCGACCGGTTTCGTGCTCGGCAAGCTGATCCACACCACGCAGGGCTGGCTGTATCAGGAGATCGGCCTGAATCTCCCGGCCAAGCACCCCGTGGAAGCGGTGCCGCAGCTGCTCCAATTCCTGGTCTAAGGCTTTCAGGGGCAGACGAATTGGGGGCATTCGCTCGCGCGCGCGGCCCGGTAACTTCCGAAACGGACATCCGACCGGATGGGTGCTTTCGGTGAGGGACGGGCAAGCAGATGAGCGATGCGGCGCAGACGGCACGGCCGGAGTTGGTGCAGCAGTTGCTGCGGGACTTCAGCGTGCTCACCGGAGCCGAATTCGGCCCCGATGACGACTACTTCGCGATGGGCCTGATCAATTCCCTGCGGGCGCTGGAACTCGTCGCGTATCTGGAGCGCACCTTCGAGTTCGAGGTGGAGATCGACGATCTCGACCTGGAGAACTTCCGCACCGTGCACCGGGCCGCCGCGTTCGTCACCCGCAAGTGCGGTGCGGTGGTGGGACCGGGCGCCGCCGGGTGAGCGAGCTGGAAACCGTGCTGGCCGAAGCGGTTACGGCCGCGAGCGGCTGGGACCGCGCCGGGCTGCCGCGCACGGCCGCGCTCGGGCTGGCGCGAGCGACGGTCTTGGGCTCGGACCGGGCCGAACAGTATGGCGGGCGGGGTTCGGACGCGCACGAACTCGGACTGGTGGCAAGCGAATTGGGCGCGGTCTGCACCTCGCTGCGTTCGCTGTTCACGGTGCAGGGGATGGTCGCGGCGACCGTCGACCGGTGGGGTACCGCGGCGCAGCGCTCGACCTGGTTGCCCGCCTTCACTTCCGGCGAGCTCATCGCCGGGCTGGCGGCGACCGAGGCCGCGGCCGGAAGCGACCTGTCGGGCATCGAGGCCAGGTTCACCGGATCGACGGAGCTGGCGCTGTCCGGGCGCAAACTGTGGATCACGTTCGGGGCCATGGCCGATGTGCTGCTGGTGGCCGGTCGGTCCGCGGACGGGCCGGTGGCCGCGCTGGTGCCGACCGACCAGCCGGGCGTCGTCGTCGAGCCGGTAGTGGATCAGCTCGGGATGCGGGGCACACGGCTCGCGCACGTAACGTTCGACCGTGCCCGGGTGCCCGCCGAGAACGTGCTGGCGCGACCGGGTTTCGGGGTTTCGCACGTGCTCGGGACCGCGCTGGACCACGGCCGCTACACCATCGCCTGGGGCTGTGTCGGCATGGCACGGGCCTGCCTGACCGATGCCGCGGCGCACGCGCGCGATCGGGTGCAGGGCGGTGCCGCGCTGGGCGAGCACCAGGCCGTGCGCGCCATGCTCGGGCGCAGCTGGGTGGAGGTGGAAAGCGCTCGCGCGCTGTGCGTTCGCGCCGCCGGGCAGCGCGTCGCGCGCGATCCCGCCGCGCTGCTGGGCACCATCGCCGCGAAGTACGCCGCCGCTGCCGCCGCGGGTGCGGTGAGCGAGCGCGCCGTGCAGATTCTCGGCGCCGCGGGCTGTGCGCCCGACAGCCGGGCCGGGCGGTTCTTCCGGGACGCCAAGATCATGCAGATCATCGAGGGCGCGCGCGAAGTGGCCGAACAGGACATCGGCGAATTCGTGCTCCGGACCGCAGGGGCCGGGCGATGATCACGCTCGGGCCGGTGTCCACGGCCTTTCCGGAAACCTCCGTCGCGGTCACCGAACTCACCGAACTGGCGGAGCTGACCGAGGCGCGGCGCGCACACGCGCTGGCACTGGGGATCGAGACGGTGCGCTGCGCGACGGACGGCGCGGAGCAGGACCTGGCCGTTGCCGCGGCCCAGCAGGCGCTGGAGCGCGCGGGGCTCGACGCGCGTGCGCTCGACGCGCTGCTGGTGGTCGGCGGTCGCGCACCGCGCTACCTGATGACCTCCGAGGCCACCCGTTTACAGCATCGGCTCGGCGCGGACCGCGCCTTCGTCGCCGGTGTCGGCGAGCTCGGCTGCGCGTCGATCTCGGCGGCGTTCACCCTGGCGGCCGGGCTACTGCGCGGTGATCCCCGGTGCGGCACCGTGCTGATCGTGGCGGCCGCGAGCGCGCCGACCCGGTTCCGCTATCGCGCGCCGATGACGGTGCTGGGCGACGGCGCCGCGGCGGTGCTGCTGAGCACCGCGGCGACCGGGCGCTACCAACTCGTCGATCACCTGGTGCGCAGTGACGGCAAATACGCCGACCTGTTCCGGATCGACTATCGCGATGTGCCACAGCGGGAGTGGCGCGAAGAGTGCGCCGACGAGGCAACCTACAGCTTCCGGCTGGCGGTGGAGAGCCGCAAGCGGCTGGCCGCGATGAACGATGAGCTGCTGGGGCGCAACAATTTACGGCTCCAGGACCTGGGTCCGATGCTGATGCAGAACCTGTCCGCCGGCGCGTTCTCGTTCTGGGAAGAGGCGCTGGAGACCCGTGTCGACCGGGTCTGCCACCGCAATCTCGCCGAGTTCGGGCACCTCGGCTCGGTGGACGTGCTGGTCAATCTGGAGGCGGCGGCCCGGCATCGCGCACCGGGCGATCATGTCCTGCTGCTCAACAGCAGTCCCGTCGCGGCCTGGAGTTCCACGCTGCTGCGGCGCCTGCCCGACCGGCACCACGAAGGGATCGAACTGTGAGCGCCGTCGTCAAATGCCTGGTCTGGGACCTCGACGACACCCTGTGGGGCGGTGTGGTGCTGGAGCAGGACGCCACCGCGCCGCACCCCGAGGCGTGGCGGGTGCTGCGGTTGCTCGACGACCGCGGGATCGTGCACGCGGTCGCCAGCCGCAGTGAAGCCGCGGTGGCCACCGCGCATCTCGACGCGCACGGGCTCTCGGAGATGTTCTGCTCGTTGCAGATCGGGTGGGGTGCGAAGTCGGCGGCGGTGCGCCGAATCGCGGCGGAGTTGAACATCGGGCTGGACGCCATCGCGTTCGTCGACAACGATCCGGTCGAACGCGCCGAGGTCGCCGCCGCGCTCCCCCAGGTGCGCTGCTACGCCGCCGAGGACCTGGCGCGATTGCCCGACCTGCCCGAGTTCACCCCCACCGTACTCACCGCCGATGCTCGCGACCGCCGGAAACGCTATCGGGCCGAACAGATTCGGCGGCACAGCGCCTCGACGTTCGACGGTTCGGATGCCGAGTTCCTGGCCGGGCTCGGGCTGGTCATGACCGTGCGGCGGGCCGGGGCAGCGGATCTGGCGCGGGCACACGAGCTCGCGGTGCGCACCAATCAGCTCAACACCACCGGGCGGACCTTCGCACTGACCGAACTGCGGGAGCTCAGCACGTCACCGGACCACGAGATAGTGGTCGCCTCGCTGCGCGATCGCTTCGGTGACTACGGGGTGATCGGGTTGGCGGTCAGCGAGTTTCGCGAGGGCGATTCGGTGCTGCTGCTCCTGCTCATGTCCTGCCGGGTGATGTCGCGCGGCGTCGGCGGTGCGCTGCTGGCCCATCTGATCGACCGGGCCGGGGCGCGGGGGCAGCGGGCGGTCGCCGAGTTCGTTCCGACGCCGGTGAATCGGGTGATGCTGGTGACGTTGCGGTTCGCGGGGTTCGCGGTAGTGGAGCAGGACGAGCAGCGGGTGCTGCTCGCGCACGACGGGAAAACCGCGGTACCCAATACCGACCACGTTCTGCTGCGGGCACCTGACGCTCCGGTGCCGCCCGGTGATCTGGTGACCGGGCTGCTGCGTCAGGTCGCGCGAGTGCCCGATCGGACCGCGCTGATCTCCGGGGATCGCAGCCTCAGCTTTCGCGAACTCGACACCGCCACAGCGGAACTCGCCGGCCGCCTGGTGGGCGCAGGGGTGCGTCCAGGGGATGTGGTGCTGTGCTACTCGGCGCAGAGCGCTGATTCCGTCATCGCAATGCTGGGTGTGCTGCGGGCGGGGGCGGCGTGGTGTCTGGTGGAACCCGGGCGTTCCGGCGCGCAGATCGAGACGCTGCTTGATCGAATTCAGTGCAGCGCCGTCATTTATGACGCCCGCGAGGTGGCCGCGGTTCTCGAAGACGGTGATGTGGCTGGTTTTTTCCGGGCTGCGGCTCCGCGTGCTGCTTTGGTTCGGCTCGGCGAGACGTCGGTGGTGGGTGAGCTTCCCGGGCCGGTGGGGGCGGGTTCGGCGGCGTATGTGATTACGACGTCCGGGTCTACCGGGGTGCCGAAGGCGGTGGTGGTCAGCCGGAGGAATTTGGCGGCGATGATCGCCGGGCGGAGTTACCCGTATACCGATGGCGAGTTGGTGGCGCTGTCTACCTGCCCGTTGACCGCGGACGCGTCGATGTTGTTCGCGCCGTGGGCCTTCACGGTGGGTGGGACCGTGGTGGTGCCTACACATCGGGAGTTGCCCGATGCGGCCGCTGTCGCCGCGCTCGCTCGGCGGCTGCGGGTCAGCCATCTCATCGCCACGCCCTCGTATTACCGGTTGCTGCTCGACGGGGTGGGTGCGCCGCGGGTGGTCGCGCTGGCCGGGGAGCAGGTGCCGACCGGGCTGGCGGTTCGGCATCACGAGTTGCTGCCGGAGACGTTGCTGCTCAACGAGTACGGGCCGACCGAAGCCACGGTGACGTGTGTGTGGCACCGCGTCGAGGCCGGTGTGGCTCCGGAGATCATTCCCATCGGGACTGCGATGCCGGGGAATTCGGCGACGATCCTCGGTCCGGACCTGCGGGGCGTGGGCGAGGGCGACACCGGGGAGCTGTATCTCGGCGGAGATCAGATCGCGCTCGGTTACGCCGGGCAGCCGGGGCTCACCGCGACCAGGTTCGTCGCCGATCCCGGCGCGGAGGACGCCGGTGCGCGGATGTACCGGACCGGAGATCTGGCCCGGCGCACCGAATCCGGTGCGATCGAGTTCCTCGGACGGCGGGATGGGCAGGTGCAGATTCGGGGAGCCCGGGTGGAACGGCATGCCGTCGAGGCCGTCTTGGACAGTCATCCCGCTGTCGCGCACGCCGTCACACTGGTTGTCGACAACCCGGACGGCATAGGCGAATTGGTCGCCTTTGTCGTGCCCGCGGATCCGAGCGCTCCACCGGTGCGCCGGGACCTGGCGCGTCACTGTGCGGAACACCTGCAAGCGATGGCGGTCCCGAGCCGCTTCGTGCGGATCGACACCATTCCGATCGCTGCCGCGGGCAAGCTCGACGAGGCCGCGCTCCGTGCCGCCGCCGACGGTCCACCGCTGCCCGGGCCCGATCGCCGCGGGTGGACCGAGCGCGAGGTGGAGATCGCCGGATTGTGGTCCACCGCCCTCGAACACGAGGACTTCGACCTCGACGACTCCTTCTTCGAGGTCGGCGGCAACTCACACAGTGTGGTCTTTCTGCACCTGCAAATGGAGCAGCGCTGGCCCGGGGCGCTGCGCGTCGGCCAGCTCTTCGATCTGCGCACTATCGGTGCGCACGCCGAGGCGCTCGAAACCGCGCTGGCCGCGGATGCCCCGCGATCTCCCACGGCTGAGCCGATGGCGTTCGAACTGTAAATCCCTGGCTGCCGGCCTTTCCCCCGATCATGAGTACGCAGGAGCAGACTTGCCCGAGCTAGACACCCGCCCCACCGATATCGCCATCGTCGGCATCGGGGCACGCTTCCCGCAGGCCGCCGACCTGGCGGAGTTCCGGCGGAACCTGGCCGCGGGGCGGGATTCGGTGGGAGCGATGCCGCCGGGACGGATCGCGGCCACCGGGCTGGATCCGGCGGTGACCTACCTGCCGATGGGGCATCTCAGCGATATCGAGCAGTTCGACTACCGGTTCTTCGACCTGTCGCCCCGGGAGGCGGCGGTGATGGACCCGCAGCAGCGGCTGGCACTGGTGCTGGCGCAGCGCGCGATCGAGGACGGCGGATACGCCAGGGAGTTTCTGGCACAGGCGGTTACGGCCGTCGCTTTGAGCGCCGCCCAGTCGAGCTATCACTCGATCGCGGTGGACCCGGGCCCGCTGAGCCTGCTCGGCAACGCCGCGTTCGCCGGACCGGCGCGGATCGCGCACCGCTTCGGATTCACCGGAGCCTGCTTCGGCGTGGACAGCGGCTGCAACAGCGCGCTGGTCGCCGTGCACCAGGCGTGCCGCGAATTGTTTTCCGGTGATGCGGATTACGCGCTGGCAGGCGGGGTCGCGGTGCGGGTGCACGGGACACCGTCCTGGGGTGGCGGCGGTTTCAGCGAGATCATGTCGCCCAGCGGCGTATGCCGCGCGTTCGACGCCGACGCGGATGGCACCGTGAACGGTGAGGGCGGCGCGATCCTGCTCCTGACCACCGTGGCGCGGGCACAAGCCGATCGGGCCCCGATCCATGCCGTGATCCGCGGCAGCGCCACCCGGCACAACGGCGCGGCAGCCGCGACGATCAGCACGCCGAGCGCCACCGGCCAAGCCCGGGTGATCGAAAGAGCTTGGGCCAAAGCCGGACTCGATCCCCGCACTGCGGGATATCTCGAAACACACGGGTCAGGCACCCGCTTGGGCGACGCGGTCGAACTCGAAGGTCTCACCGCAGTCTTCGGCGCATCCCGCCCCCGTCCCCTGCCCATCGGCTCGGTCAAAACCAATATCGGACACCTCGACCACGCCTCGGCAATCGCCGGCCTGGTCAAGGCCGTCCTGAGCGTATCCGCGAGCGAGCTCTATCCCTCCCTCCACTTCACCCGCCCCACCGGCGGATTCGATCTCGCCGGCGCCGGCATCGAGGTGCTTACCGAAGCCCGCCCTTGGACCGGACCGCGAGTAGCCGGCGTCAGCTCATTCAGTCTGGGCGGCAGCATCGCCCATTGCGTCGTGGTGCAGGCCCCGCCGGGCACGGCCGCTGCGGTTGGCACAGCGCCCGGCAGCACAGCGGTGTCCACCACGAAAACCGGCACCGCAACGGCGCGCCCCTCTACGCCCGTCGTCATGACAGCACGCAAAATAGCCGCGACCACACCTGACGCATTCGCCGCTATGCCTGCCGTCATCGCGACGGATACCTCCACAGTCGACGCCCCCACCACGTCTGATGCCATGCCCGCGCGGCTCGTTGGGGTTTCCGCGCGGAGTCCGCAGGCACTCACCGAGCTGTGCACGCAATTGGCAGCGGCGTTGCGCGGGAGTTCTGCCTCGTTCGACGAGATCGTGGCGACCCTCGCGCTTGGACGTTCGCACTACGAGTATCGGGTGGCTGTTACCGCCTCGAGCACAGCACAACTGGCCGATCTGCTGGACAAGGCGGCTGTATCCGCACGGACCCAGCCGGACAAGCCGCGGGTGGTCTTGCTGCTGTCACCCGATGCCGTTCCGGCGGGTTCGGCTTCGGCTGGTCCCCTGCCCGCGCAGTTGCCCGCGACCGGCGAGACCGCGCGGGTGCTGGCCGGTCAGATCGCGGTGCATGAGCGTCTGCGGGCCTGCGGAGTCGAATTCGCTGCGCTGCTCAGTGCCGGTTCCTCCCGCTACGCGTCGCGATATCTACTCGGCTCACGGGAGCCGGTCGATGCGCGGGAACTCGCCGACGCAGCACCCACTATCGACACCGACCGGCTGCTGGCCGCCGTTCGGGCGCTGCGTGCCGATGGACCGGTGGTCTTCATCGAGCCGAGTCCGAGCGGACGTCTGGGCGCGCTGCTCGCCGAGTCGGCGACTGACACCGAGATCATTACGGCGGCAGCGGACTACGAGGGGTCCGAAGAGCTGCTCGGCCGGTTGTACGAAACCGGTGTCGATCTGGATTGGACGGTGCTCGCGCCGGATGCGCGGCGGGTGCGGTTGCCTGGGCATCCGATGCAGGAGGAGCGGTGCTGGGTGGATTTGCCGCGCGCTCAGCATGGGGTGTCGGTCGCGGTGGTCGATAAGCCGGTGCGTGCGGTCAGCGATCCTCAGTTGTGGTTGCGGGAGACGCTGGCAGGGTTGCTCGGGACCAGTGACGATATGGATGAGGAGGCGAATTATTTCGCGCTCGGCGGTAATTCGCTGATCGCCGTGCAGCTGGTGGACCGGATCGAGGAAGCGTTCGGGTTCCGCCCGAAGCTGCTCGACATCTATGAGCGCCCGCGGCTGGCGGATTTCGCCGAGTTGCTCACGGCGGCGCCGGCAGTGCCTCGGCGCGCGCCGATTCCGGCGCTGTTCGCGCAGGACGAGCCGGTGATGTCGTCGGGGCAGGAGCGCATGTGGTTCCACCACCAGTTCGATCCGGACACCACCCTGTACAACTATCCGGTCGTGCAGTTGCTGCGCGGGCCGATCGATGTGGACGTGCTGCGCGGCACCTTCGATGATCTGGTCGAACGCCACGAAACCCTGCGCTACAACTTCGCCGAGGTGGACGGTCTGCCCGTGCTGCGGATCCGCGACCGGCTCGCGGCGTACTTCCGTGTCGTCGACGTCTCGGCCGAGCCCGATCCCACCGCCGCCGCGCGGGCGCTGGTGCACGCGGCCGCGCAGGCGCCGTTCGATCTCGGCGCCGATCCGCTCCTGCGCGTCCTGGTGATCACGCTGGAGCCGGAAGCCCATGTGCTGCAACTGGTCTGTCATCACGCGGTGACCGACGGCGCGACGCCGGTGATCCTGGCCCGCGAGCTGCCGGAACTGTACGCGGCCCGCGAGGAGGGGCGCCCGCACCGGCTGGCGCCACTGCCCATCCGGTACCGCGACTACGCGGCCTGGCATCGCGAGCTGCTGCGGAGTTCGGCGCTCGATCACGAACTCGAGTACTGGCGCACCGAACTGACCGGCGCGCCGACGCTGGCCCTGCCCACCGACTTTCCGCGCCCGCCGCGCAAGACCTACGTCGGCGATCTGCACCCGTTCACGCTTCCGGCGCGGCTGATCACCGAGTTGCGCGCGCTGGCGCAGCGCGAATCGGTCTCGCTGTTCGTGGTGCTGCTCAGCGCCTTCTATCTGACGCTGGCCCGGCGCAGCGGGCAGCGCGACATCGTCATCGGCACCCCGACCACCGGACGCGGCCGACGCGAATTCCAGGACCTGATCGGCTATTTCAACAGCACGGTCGCCCTGCGCACCGACTTCACCGCCGATCGGATGCTGCCCGAACTGCTGGCCCGCGTCCGGTCCAGTGTCTTCGGCGCACTCGAACATCAGGAGATCCCGTTCGACCGAGTGGTGCACGCCCTCGTCGATCAGCGCGATCTATCCCGCACCCCGCTGTTCGACGTGCTCTACATCCACCAGGTCACCCCGCGGATGGAACGCGTCGACGAGGCCGGCGCGGAAATCTTCGACCTCGAACACTCGGCGGGCAATGAATTCGGCGGACTGCCTACCGGCACAGCGAAATTCGATATCACCCTGGTGACTTTCGAATACACCGACGACGTCCCCCGCGACATCAGCGCCTGCCTCGAGTTCAGCACCGAACTCTTCACCCGCGCCACCGTCGCCGCCCTCGCCGACGAACTCCTGCAAACCCTCACCGCGATGACCGCACCCACCCCACCCACCCTCGACGCCTTGATCATCGGCCCCGACGCCCCCGCCCTTTTGATCCCCTCCGACCAGCCCCGCACCGGTCACACCACCTTCACCCACGCCCGCGCCACACGCGAGATCCACCTCCCCTTCGGCAACGGGACACCAAAGCCGGACAACGACTTCGACGCGGCGGTCTTCGACGCCTACGCCGTGCTACTTGCCTGGTACTCCGGACAGCACCGGCTCTGCATCGGGCTGTCGGATTCCACAGCGGGACAACCGCAATACGCACTCGCCGAGCTGACCCCGCAGACAACCTGGCGCACACTGCGCCGCCCCACGATCACCGAGCTCGGCAGCTCGCCCGTGCGGTTCCGAGGCACCGACACCGCCCCGCCCGACCCGTCCACCGAACTCGACCTCACGTGGACAACGAATCCCCCGGCCCTGCACCTGAATTACGCGACCGAACTCTTCGACTACACCTCGGCCGAGGACCTGCTCGAAGACCTGGCCCGTCTCCTGGCGGCCGCCCGGACCAGGCCCGACGAACCCGTCTACGACACCGCGAGCGCGGATTACGAACCGGAGGTACACCCATGACCGGCGAACAACACGTCGGCATCGTCGGCGCCGGGGTGATGGGCGCGGGCATCGCGCAGTGCGTCGCCCAGGCCGGCCTCCAAGTGACCGTGGTCGAAACCGATGCCACGGCCGTCGAAAACGCCCGCCGCCAACTGAAGTCGGCGCTGCGGCTCAGCGTGCTGCTTGGCCGCGGCCCGGCGGCGGCCGACCTGCCCGGCATCACCGCGCGCGTGCACTGGACCGACCGGCTCGAAGACCTGGCCACGGCCACCTTCGTCATCGAATCCGTCACCGAGCGCGTCGAACTCAAGCGCGCGGTGTTCGCGAATCTGGACCGGGTCTGCCCGCCCACGGCGATCTTCGCCTCCGGCACCTCCGCCATCCCGATCGCCGACCTGGCCGCCGAAACCGGCCGCCCCGAACGAGTTCTCGGCCTGCACTTCATGAATCCCGCACCGCTGACCGAGACGGTGGAGGTCATCACCTCCGCCCAGACCTCACCGGACGCGCTGAACCGCGCCTTGGCCCTGCTGGACACGCTGGGCAAGAAGGGCATCGTGGTCGGCGACGGTCCCGGCTTCGTGATCAACCGCGTGCTCATGCTCGGTATCGCCGAGGCCGTCGCGATCACCGAGACCGGCACGGACGCCGCCACCATCGACGACCTGTTCGAGGGCTGCCTCGGCCACCGCATGGGACCGCTGCGCACCGCCGACCTGATCGGGCTCGACAACGTCGCCGACACCCTGGTGGTGCTGCGCGAGACGACCGGCGACGGGCGCTACCGGGTACCGCGGGCGCTCGCGGAACTGGTGGCGGCCGGTCATCTGGGCCGCAAGACGGGTAAGGGTTTTCATGAGTACCCGTGAGGCGAGCGCTGTGCTCGAACACTCCGCCGGGCTGGGCCGGCTGGCCCGTCGCAGCGGCGGGGGCGCGGCGGCGGTGGTGCTGGCCGGGTTGGCCGTGTACGCGCATCGACGGTCCGGTGTGGCGGAAGTCGCTGTGGGACTGCGGATCGGCGCGAGCACGACGGTGCTGCACGTCGAGGTCAGTCCGTATCAGGACTTCCGCACGATCACGACCGAGGTCGGCGTACTCCTGCGGCGGGCGCGCCCCGGCACGCCGCCACCCGGGACGCCGATCGCGACCCAGAGCGCGGACGGCTGGGAGATCAGCCTGCCGGACCCCGAACTGACGACCTGCACCGCACTTTTCGCCAGTCTGATTGCGACATCGAGCATTCCGATCGGCCGCTTCGATCTGGCCTCGACCGCCGAGCGCGAGCGGCAGTTCCACCGCGGCGGCGCGGTGCGCGACCTGGATCCGGCCGAGACCACGCTGACGGGTTTCGAGCGTGCGGTGCGCCGGACACCGGACGCCACCGCACTCGTCTACGGCCCGGAAACACTCACCTATGCCGAGCTCGACGCACGCGTGGATACGCTCGCCCGCTGGCTGATTCGGCGCGGCGTGCGGCCGGACACCGTCGTCGGCGTGGCACTGCCCCGCTCGACCGATGCCCTCGTCGCGGTCTACGCGGTGCTGCGCGCCGGCGGCGCGTTCCTGCCGCTGGATCCCGGGCATCCCACCGAACGACTCGAACGCATCCTGCGGATCGCACGTCCGCTCCTCGTCTTGACCACGCGCGGCGCGGGATTCGAGTGCGGTACCGCACCGATCGTCTACCTCGATGATGATCGCGCCCGGTTCGACTCCGGCACAGTGGACTACGCGGCTCCGCGCCCGGACCATCTCGCCTATCTGATGTTCACCTCCGGCTCGACCGGTATGCCCAAGGGTGTGGCGGTTTCCCATGCCGCCGTGGTGAACCACCTGCACTGGATGTCCGCGCACCTGGAGCTCGACGACACCGACACGGTCTTGCAGAAGACGCCGGTCACCTTCGACGTCTCGATCTGGGAACTGCTGTGGCCGTTGCACCGCGGCGCGCGCCTGGCCATCGCCCCGGCCGCCGCCGACCACGATCCCACCGAGATATCGCGCCTGCTGGCCGCGCACGCGGTCACCACGGTCCAGTTCGTGCCCTCGACCCTGGCCAGTCAGCTGAACGTGTCCCCGGAACTCCCGGGCAGTGTGCGGCGCGTCCTGCTGATCGGCGAAACCCTCGCCCCCGCACTCGCACACCGGTTCGCGGCGGCCAGCCCGGCCCGGCTGCACAACCTCTACGGACCGACCGAGGCGACGGGAGCGGTCACCGGATATCCGGTCAGCACGGCGAATTCCACAGCCATCCCCATCGGCGCACCGGCCTGGAACACCGGCGCTTACGTGCTGGACTCCTGTCTGCGCCCGGTCCCCGACGACGCACCCGGGGAGCTGTACCTGTCCGGAGTTCAACTGGCCCGCGGCTACTTCGGCGATCCGGCCCGGACCGCGGACCACTTCGTCGCCAGCCCCTTCGAACCCGGCGGGCGGCTGTACCGCACCGGGGACATCGTGCGCTGGAACAGCGGCACCGGCCTGCTCGACTATCAGGGGCGGGCCGATCTGCAAGTCAAACGGCACGGCGTCCGCATCGAACTCGGTGAGATCGAGGCCGCGCTCGCGGCCTGTGCGCCGGTCGCCCAGGCTGCCGCGATCCTGCGTTCCGATGGTCGGCTCATCGGCTACATCGTCCCGGTCGCCGGAGTAGCGCCCACGGAAGACGCACTACGCGAAGATCTTTCACGAAGACTGCCCGCGGCTATGGTGCCCGACGAGATCCTCGTCCTCGACGCCTTCCCGCGCAATCCGGCCGGCAAGCTGGACCGCGCCGCGCTTCCCGCGCCCGCACCCAGTCGAGTTCCGTTCCGGGCCCCGGGCAACGAGACCGAGCAGCTCCTCGCCGAGGTCTTCGCCCAAGTCCTTGGCCGCGAGCAGGTCAGCGTCGACGAGTCCTTCTTCGCCCTCGGCGGCGACAGCGTGATGTCGATCCTGCTGGTCTCCCGGGCCAAGGCGCGCGGCATCCGCTTCACCGCCCAGCAGGTGTTCGAGGAGCGCACCGTCGCCGGTCTGGCCGCGATCGCCGGCACCGGTACCCAGATTCCGGACACGCTCGCCGAGCTGCCCGGCGGTGGCGTCGGCGAATTGCCGCCCACCCCGGCGGTTCTCGCACTGCTCGAACTCGCGGAATCCGGCGGCACCCGATTCGATCGCTATGCCCAGCACCTGGTGCTCGACCTGCCGCCCGGCATCACCGAGCCGCAACTCCGCACCGTTCTCGGCGCGGTCGTCGCCCGCCACGACATGCTCCGCGCCCGTCTCTACCGCGACGCCAGCGGACGCTGGCGGCTGTTCGCCGACCCCGTCGAAGCCGTCGATCTCGATACCGTGCTGACCCGCGCCGACGGCACGGCGCCCGGCGCCGCGACCTCGGCCGCCATCGCACGACTCGATCCGGCCAATGGTGCCGTACTGCACTGCGTTTGGCTGGAGCACGACAACCGTTTGATCGTGGTCGTGCATCACCTCGCGATCGACGGTGTGTCCTGGCGCATTCTGATTCCGGACTTCCTTGCCGCGTGGGCGCAGGTCGGTGCCGGTGGGCGACCGGAGTTGCCCGGGGGCGGCACCTCGATGCGGCGGTGGGCGCACAGTCTGCGCGCGGAAGCGCACCGGCCGGCGCGGGTCGCCGAGGTGGACCGGTGGCGGGAACTGGGTGGGGCGGCGACGACGCTGTTCACCGACCGCCCGCTGGATCCGCGCGTCGATACCGCGGCCACGGTCCAGCGGATACCCGTCGGGCTGGACGAGGTCGCGACGACGGCGGTGCTCACCACGCTGCCCGCGCTGTATCGCACCGATGCCAACGCCGTGCTGCTCACGGCGGTCGCCCTGGCCCTTGCCGCGTGGCGGCAGCGGCGCGGGCTCGGCGCGGCGGCGGCCACGATCCGGCTGGAAGGGCACGGCCGCGAGCCCGATCTCGTCTCCGGGGCCGATCTCTCACACACCCTCGGCTGGTTCACCGCGGCTTACCCCTGCCGGTTGGATCTGACCGGGCTCGATGCCGAGTCGGCGATCGCCGGCGGTCCAGCCCTTGCCGACAGCGTGAAAACGGTGAAGGAACAGCTGCTTTCGGTGCCGGGATCCGGCATCGGCTATGGGCTGTTGCGCTACCTCAACCCGTCGACCGCCGCGCGAATGCCCGCGGAGACCACGCAGGTCGCCTTCACCTACCTGGGCACGGTCTCCGGAGCGCCGACCGGCGGCGGCCCGTGGCTCCCCGCCGCCGACTTCGCCGACTCGGAAACAGCCGAACCGCCGCATGATTCAGGACTGCCCGCCGGCGCGGCGATCTCGATCGACGCGATGGTGACCGACGGCAAGCTCACGGCCGGCTTCTCCTTCCCCCGCACGCTGCTGACCGAAACACAGGTCGGCGAACTCACCGACCTGTGGCTGAGTGCTTTGAGAGCGCTGGCCACGCACGCCGAAGAATCGGACGCGGGTGGGCGCACGCCGTCCGACTACGCTGTGCCGCTGCGACAGTCCGAGATCGACAGGTGGCAGGACCGCTACCCGGGCCTGCGCGATATCTGGGCGCTGACGCCGATCCAGGAGAAGTTCGCCGCCCTCGCGCCCCGCGACCCGGACGCGATCGAGGTACACACCCTCCAGGTGGTGCTCACCTGCACCGGTACACCGGATCTGGCCCGCTTGCGCACGGCCGCACAGCATCTCGTAGACCGGCATGCCACCTTGCGCGCGGCCTTCCTGCGCGGCGGCGCGGACGAGCGCTGGTATCAGCTCATCACCGCGGACGCCCCCATCTCCGTACGCGAGAGCGATCTCCGCTCGAACCCCACCGGACTCCAGGACCTGCTCGCCGACGAGCAGTTCCGGCCCTTCGATCTGGCCGCGCCGCCGCTCGTCCGGTTCCTGCTGGTTCGCACCGCCGCCGAGCGGTGGACACTGGCGCTGACCAACCACCGGCTGCTGCTCGACGGCTGGTCCGCGCCCATCCTGCTGCGCGAACTGCTGACCGAATACACCCTGGGGATCCGGGCCGACCACGACATCGACGCCGGTTTCGGCACCTTCCTGCGGTGGCGGGCGGCCCAGGATCACGCGCCGGCGGTCGCGGCCTGGCAGGCCGCCCTGCACGACGTGGCCGGGCCCACACTGGTGGCCGCGCCCGGTGCGACGCCCCCGGCGCCTATCGAGTCCGCCGCCGAGCAGGTGCTGACGCTGTCCGCGGCGCAGACCCTGGGCTTGTCGCGCCTGGCCGCCGCAGCCGGTGTCACGCTCAACACCGTCTTCCAATACGCCTGGGCGCGGGTGCTCGGCGAGCTGACCGGAGGCGACGACATCCTGTTCGGCACCGTGGTTTCCGGGCGTCCGCCCAGCCTGTCCGGTGTCGACGCGATGGTCGGCTCGTTCATCAATACGGTGCCGGTCCGGGTTCGCCTGCGGTCCGAGGGTGACCTCGCCGACCGCCTGCGGGCGGTCCAGGCCGCGCAGTCGGCGGTGGTGGACCACCACTACCTCGGACTCGCCGAGATCGAAGCGGCGGCGCGCCGCCCGGTGCGCGAATTCTTCGACACGCTCCTGGTTTTCGAGTCGTACCCGGTCGACGGCGCGGCGACACCGCTCACGCTCGGCGAGCTGACGCTGACCGAGCTGGAATCGCGCGAGATCACGCTGTTTCCCCTGACCGCGACGGTATGGCCGCGCGAGCACCTGCGGGTGGCGCTGAACTGGCACCGCGATCTGCTCGACGACCACCGCGTCGAGCGCCTCGTCACCCACCTCGCCGGGCTGCTCGACGCGCTCGCTGATCGGAACGGACTGTGATGGACAACCCCGGCTGGCCGCTCACCGTTGCCCAGCAAGAGATCTGGGCCTACACAGCCCTGTTCGGCACCGACCGGCGCTACCTGATCAGCGGTTACGTCCGGCTGCGCGGGCGCATCGATCCGGTGGTCTTCGAGCAGGCGCTGCGTAGTGTCGTGGCGCGCAGCGAGACGCTGCGGGTCCGGCTCGATCACACCGGGCCGGAACCGCGGCAGGTGCTCGCCGACTGCACCGGATTCCCGTTGGTGCAACGCGATTTCAGTGCCGAGCAGGATCCGCTCGCGGCCGCCCTGGCGTACCTGGAGCCCGAGTTCGCCCGGCCCTACGACCTGACGAGCGCGCCACTGTTCGACCACTACCTGCTGGACCTCGGCACCGACGGATACCTGTGGGGCATCAAGGCGCACCACCTGATCTTCGACGGTGGTACCTCGCTCGCGCTGATTCGCAAGGTCGCGCGCACGTACACCGATCTGCTCGAAGACCGGCCGGTGTCGACCGAAATCACCGACACCGTGGCCGATTTCGTTGAAGCGGACCAGCGCTATCGCGACTCCCGCCGATTCGCCGACGATCGCGAATTCTGGGCCGAGCGGCTGGCGGGACTGCCGGACGCGCCGATGTTCAACCATCCGCCCGTGCCACCCGGCGCTACGGGGCCGATCCGCCACACCGACCGGCCCGACGCCGCGAGCTGGGCGCGCTTCCAGCGGACCGCCGCGGATTTCGACGTCGACTGGACGGCGCTGCTCGCCGCGACCATCGCCGTCGTGCTGCACGCCGACACCGGCGCCCGCACCGTGGTGCTGGGCGTATCGGTGCCCGCCAAGCGTTCCTGGCAGGCGCTCGGGATGACCTCGAACGTGGTCGGCCTGCGGTTGACCGTCGACCCCGCCGGTTCGATCGGCGCGCTGGCCCGGGCGGCGCAGGCGGAGTTCCGGAAGCTGCTGCGCCACCAGCACTATCGCCGGTTCGACCTGCTCGCCGACGGCACCGCGCCCGGCGGCGAGCATCGCCTCACCGGGCCGATGCTCAATATCCTGCCGATCCCGCCGGAACTCCACTTCGGCGCGGTGCCCGCCGTTTTGACTCCGGTCTCGACCGGCGGCACCGAGACCTTCGGCATCGGCGTCTACGCCAGTGGGGACGCACCCCGCATCGACTTCGACACCTCCGCCGATCGCTGCGATCCCGACGCGCTGGCCCGGTTGCACGCACGGTTCCTCGCAGCGCTGGACGAGGTAGCCGCCGCGGCCGACGGAACGCCCATCGGCCGCCTCGCCGACGGCCCGGCGGGCACCGGCCGCGCACCTCACGAAGACCCCACCGGAGCGACGAACCGCAGCGTGGCACAGGCTTTCGCCGATATCGCGCGAGCACACCCGGACCGGGATGCCCTCTGGTACGAGGGCACGCACCTCACCTACCGCGACCTCGACACTCGCGCAGCGGGTTTCGCCCACCAGCTCGCCCAGCGCCACGACATCGGACTGGGCACACCGGTCGCCGTGCGGTTACCCCGCTCCCCCGAGCTGGTCATCGCGCTGCTCGCCCTCATGAAGCTGGGCGCGATCTGCGTCCCCCTGCACGAGCAGGATCCACCCGACCGTGTCGAATGGATGCTGCGGCACACCGGAACCCGGCTGGTACTCGACGATGTCGCGGCGGTGCGGGATGTGACCTCGGCCGGAATGGGCAGGACAACAACGGTTCCCGCCGAGGCGGTGGCGTGGCTGATGTTCACCTCCGGGTCGACCGGGGAGCCGAAGGGCGTGCAGGTGACGCATCGGGCGATCGTCACCCGGGCGATCGATCGGATCGCCGCCGGTGCGGAGTACCGGCGGATGCTGGTGCATTCGCCGTATGCCTGGGACATGGTGGTGTGGGAGCTGTGGATGCCGCTGTTGCAGGGGCATACCGCGGTGCTCGCGTCGCCGGCCCGGCTCGGCGCCGAGGATTTTCGGCAGGTGCTGCGCGCGGGCGCGGTCACCGCCATGCTGTGCCCGGCCGGGTTGTTCCAGGTGCTGGCCGAGGACATTCCGGAGAGTTTGGCCGGGCTGCGCGTCATCTCCAGTGCGGGCGATGTGCTCGCGCCGGACACCGTGCGCGCGATGCGGGCCGCGGCACCCGAGGTCGAGGTAGTCAACATCTACGGCCCGGTCGAGGCGACCGCCTACGCCACGTCCTACTCGATTCCACCCGGCCCGATCGGTACGGCCGCGTTCCCGGTCGGCCGGGCGGTCGATCACACCGCGGTGCTGGTGCTGGACGCGCTGTTGCGGCCGGTCCCACCGGGCATGGTCGGCGGAATCTATCTGACCGGTGCGGGTTTGGCGCAGGGCTACCTCGGGCTGCCCGGGCGCACCGCGGGCTGGTTCACCGCGAACCCGTTCGGCGCGCCGGGTTCCCGGATGTACCGGACCGGCGATTACGGCAGCTGGGGCGCCGACGGTGAGCTGCGGTTCCTCGGGCGCGGTGACCGGCAGGTCAAGGTGAACGGCATCCGGGTCGAGCCGGGTGAGATCGAGCATGTGCTGCGGGCCCAGCCCGGTGTCACCGCGGCCGTGGTCACCGCGCACCGGATGGCGGCGGGCAAGACGCTGATCGCCCACGTCGTCACCGAGACCGCGGTCGATACCGGGGCGCTGCGGGACCGGCTGGCCACCCTGCTGCCCAGCTATCTCCTGCCCGCCGTGATCGTGCGGATCCCCGAGTTGCCGCTCACCGTCAACGGGAAGATCGACCGCAAGGCGCTCACCCTGCCCGCGGCCGCCGCCATCCGCCCGCCGCGCAGCCCACGCCAGCAGATCCTGGCCGGATTGTTCGCCGACGCGGTCGGCGCGCCCCGGGTCGGCCTGGACGACGACTTCTTCCAGCTCGGCGGAAACTCGCTGGCCGCCATCCGTTTGGCGGCGGCCGCGAGCCGTGCGCTCGGCGTCACCGTCACCCTGCGCGACCTGCTGTCCGCGCCGACGGTCGCCGCGCTGGAACAGCTGCTGTCGGGTCGCACCGGCGTGGCCGGTACCGCGCCGCGCACCGTGCGCCGCCCCGACCCGATTCCGCTCAGCCCGGTCCAGCACCGCCTGTGGACGGTCAACTATCTGAGCGAGGACACCGCCGACTACCTGATGCCGGTGGCGTTCGAACTTCGCGGGCCGTTCGACACCTCGGCCCTCCGCACGGCGATCGACGATATTGTGCGCCGGCACGAAATCTTGCGCACGATATTGCCTTTCACACCGAAAGGCCCCGTCCAGCAAATCAAGGATTTCCGGTCCGAAGACGTCGACTATCGCGAAATAGCGACCGATATCGCCGATCTCGATGGAATGCTGGCCGCGGAAACCGCGCGCGGCTTTCGGCTGATGAGCGAACCGCCCTGGCGAGTAAGGCTTTTCCGGATCAGCCCCGAGCATCACGTCCTGCTGATCGTGGTCCACCACTGCGCCGGTGACGCCGAATCGCTGGGCACGCTGCTGAGCGAAATCCAGTTCGCCTACCAGGCCCGCGCCGCGCACTTGTCGCCGCGCTGGCCCACGCCGGCCTTCCAATACGCCGATCACACCCTCGCGCCGCGCGGAACCCTCGGCGCGTCGACCGATCCCGGCACCCGGTTCGCCCAGCAATCCCAGTACTGGCGCAAGACCCTGGCGGGCATCACACCGGAACCGCCACTGGCGGTAGACAATCCGCGCACCGGCGCGAGTGCGGCGGCGGTACTCGCCTTCGATATCGAGGCAGAAACCCATACCCGCCTGCTCGATACCGCCCGCCGCTGCGGCGCCACCACCTACGCCGTGCTGCACACCGCGCTGGTCTGCGCGCTGGCCGAGCACGGCGCCGGCCCCGATCTGGTGGTCGGCACCGCGCTGAGCAGCCGGGACCGCGCCGAGCTCGACACCATGCTCGGCTGCGCGGTCGACATCGTGCTGATCCGTACCGACCGCGCCGCCGCGCCCACCTACCGCGACCTGATCCGCCAGGTGCGCGACCGTGTGCTCGAGGCCTACGAACACCGGGAGTTCCCCTACGAGCGCCTGGTCCCGGCGGGCGCCACCGCGCTGCCGCAGATCGTCACCACGTTCTTCCGCGACGTCGCCACCGCCGGTGCGGCCGGCGACCTGGAATTCGGACTGCGCGACCTCCCGGCGCTGCGCGCGGAGTTCGAGCTCCTGCTGCAGGCCCGGGAGCGCGTCGGCGCCGGTGGACGACCCGCCGGCATCCGGGCCGAATTCCGCTACGCGGCGCTGCTGTGGGAACCGGCGACCATCCAGGCGCTGACCCGCGGCCTGCACGCGGCCCTCGACGCGATCTGCGCCGACGTCGACGCCGTGCCCGGCGACCGGCGGATCTCAGCCGCGCAGGGCGGCGGCGATCGCGGGGTTGAGGGCTAGGGCCAAGGTCAGCAGCGATTCGACCAGCAGGTCGACCAGTTGCTCGCGGGTGATGGTTTCCGCGCGCAGCCAGCTGAGCGTGATCTCCTCGACGAAGGCGATCCAGCCGCGCACCGCCAGCACCAGCCGCGGCCGGTCGCTCGCTTCGGCGGGCACGGGCATCTGGTCCAGGATCATCTCGACGATCGCCAGGCGGGTCTCGTCGACCAGCGGCATCAGGTCGGGGCTGGCGCTGGCGGGTCCGCGCAGCAGCGCCAGGTAGGACTGGCGGTTCTCGCTGACGTAGTCGATGTAGCGTTCGATCGAATCGCGCAGCTGCTCGAACAGGTCGAGCGAGCCGTCCGGCCGGACCCGTTGCAACAGCTCGGTATTCGCGTGCGCGACGACCGCGAGCTGGAAGTCCTGCATGGTCGGGAAGTAGTGGAACAGCAGGCCGCGGGAGATGCCGGCCTGCTCGGCGATGTCACTGACCGAGATCTCCTCGAGCGGCCGCTCGCCCAGCATCTTGACCCCGAGCGTGATCAACTGCTGACGGCGTTCCTCCGGACTGAGCCGCACCCGCTTGGTCACACCGTTCGCTTTACCCACAAACCCCACCTTACTGAACGCCATTCAGTACTGTTGACTCATGCTCAATAAGACCGTACTCTCGTTTACATGAGTCGCAAGGTTACAGACAAAGCTGTCGGCAACCGCCCTGCCCGCCACGCCAAGACGATCATCATCGGTAGTGGTTTCGCGGGCCTCGGGCTGGCTATCCGGCTGAGCCAACAGGGTCGCACCGACTATCTCGTCCTGGAACGGGGCAGCGATGTCGGCGGCACCTGGCGGGACAACACCTACCCGGGCGCGGCCTGCGATGTGCCCTCGCACCTGTACTCCTACTCCTTCGCGCTCAACCCGGACTGGACCCGCTCGTTCTCCAAGCAGGGCGAGATCCAGCGCTACATCCGCGGCGTGGCCGAGCGCTTCGACGTGCTGGACAAGCACCTGTTCGACTGCGACGTCACCAGCGCCCGCTGGAACAACGAGACCGCCCTGTGGGAGATCGAGACCAACCAGGGCAGCTTCACCGCCGACACCGTGGTCTCCGCGGTCGGCGCGCTCTGCGAGCCGGCCCTGCCGGACATCAAGGGCATCAACGACTTCGAGGGCGAGGTCTTCCACTCGGCGCGCTGGAACCACGACGCCGACCTGGCCGGCAAGCGCGTCGCCATCATCGGCACCGGCGCCTCCGCCATTCAGATCGTGCCCGCGATCGCGGCCCAGGTCGGCCACCTGGACGTCTACCAGCGCACCGCGCCGTGGCTGCTGCCCCGGGTGGACCGGCCCTACACGGCCGCGGAGCGCTTCGCGTTCAAGCACATTCCCGGCGTGCAGCGGCTGTCCCGCGCCGCCATCTACGCCGCGCGCGAGACCCAGGTGCTGGGCCTGACCAAGGTGCCGGCGCTGATGCAGGGCCTGGAACTGCTGGCGAAGGCCAAGTTGCAGTTCGAGATTCGCGATCCGGAGCTGCGCAAGAAGGTCACCCCGGACTTCCGGATCGGCTGCAAGCGCATGCTGATCTCCAACGAGTACTACCCCGCGCTGAGCCGCGACAACGTCGACGTGATCACCGACGGCATCAAGGAGGTCCGGTCCGGCTCGATCATCACCAAGGACGGCACCGAGCGCGAGATCGACGCCCTGATCGTGGCGACCGGCTTCCACGTCACCGACTCCCCGACCTACAACACCATCGCGGGCAAGGACGGGCGCACCCTGTCGGAGGTGTTCGACGAGATCGGCCAGCAGGGCTACAAGGGCTCGGCCATCGCGAACTTCCCGAACATGTTCTTCCTGCTCGGCCCGAACGTCGGCCTGGGCCACACCTCGATGGTGTACATGATCGAATCGCAGATCAACTACATCGCCGACGCGCTGGCCACCGTGGACCGGCTCGGCCTGAACACCGTCGAGGTGCGCCGCGAGGTGCAGGACACCTACAACCAGGACCTGCAGCAGAAGCTGGCCAAGAGCGTGTGGAGTACCGGCGGGTGCGCCAGCTGGTACATGGACAAGCACGGCAACAATACGACGCTCTGGCCCGACTTCACCTTCGAATTCCGTAGGCTTACCAAGAAATTCGACGTATCCGCATACGCAACGACGTCGTCTGCGGACGACCGGAAAGTGGTGGCATAACCCGTGGGCAACGACGCTTACTTCAAGGGCAAGGTCTGTGTGATCACCGGCGCCGGTTCCGGCATCGGGCGCGCCCTGGCGGAGAACCTGGCCAAGCGCGGCGCCAAGCTGGCGCTGTCCGACATCGACACCGAGGGCCTGGCCGAGACGGTGCGCCGCTGCGAAGCCCTCGGCGCGCAGGTGAAATCGGATCGGCTCAACGTCGCCGAGCGCGAGGCGGTGCTGCTCTACGCCGACGCCGTGAAGGCGCACTTCGGCGTGGTGCACCAGATCTACAACAACGCGGGTATCGCCTACCACGGTGATGTGATCAAGTCCGAGTTCAAGGACATCGAGCGCATCATGGACGTGGACTTCTGGGGCGTCGTCAACGGCACCAAGGCTTTCCTGCCGATGCTCATGGAGTCCGGCGCGGGCCATGTCGTCAACGTCTCCAGCCTGTTCGGCCTCATCGCCGTGCCGAGCCAGAGTGCCTACAACTCGGCGAAGTTCGCGGTGCGCGGCTTCACCGAGTCGCTGCGCCAGGAGATGATCCTGGGCAAGCACCCGGTGGAGGTCACCTGCGTGCACCCCGGCGGCATCAAGACCGCGGTCGCGCGCAACTCCACCTTCGCCGAGGGCATCGACGGCAAGAAGGCGGCCGCCATGTTCGACGCGAAGCTGGCCATCCACACCCCCGAGATGGCCGCGCAGACCATCACCGAGGGCGTGCGCAAGAAGCACGGCCGGGTGCTGATCGGCTGGGAAGCCAAGCTGCTCGACGCCTTCGTCCGAATCTCCGCTTCCGGCTACCAGCGGATCTCCGCCGTGGTGAACCGCACCTTTCAGCCCTGAGGTAAACCGATGCGCGACATGAATTTTCCGCTGCCCGTGTCCAAAGCCGTGCTGGGACGGATGTTTCCGGCCATGCTCAACGCGCGGCTGCCGTTCCCGGTGCAGCGCAAGCTGATGGATGTGGGCTCGGCGCTGCAGTGGCTGCCCGACAACACGGTCGTGCATCGGCTCCGCCTGGCCGGGCGTCCCGCCGAAAAGCTCACCGTCCGAGGCAAATCCGCCGCCGGCGCGGTGCTGTACCTGCACGGCGGCGGGTACACGGTCGGCTCGCTGGCCACCCATCGTTCGCTGGCCGCGCGGCTGGCGCACGAGACCGGGTGCGCGGTGTATCTGCTGGACTACCGGCTGGCGCCGGAACACCCCTTCCCGGCCGGACTCGAGGACGCCACCGCGGCGTTCCGCGAGCTGGTCGAGCAGGCGGGCTATCGGCCCGACCAGATCGCGCTGGCCGGCGACTCGGCGGGCGGCGGGCTGAGCCTGGCCACCGCGCAGCGGCTGATCGCCGAGCACGGCCTGACACCGGCCGCGCTCGGTCTGATCGCGCCCTGGACCGACCCGAACGTCGTCCCCGAACAGGAACGCGACCTGGTCATCAACCGGCCGTGGTCGCGCGCCTGCGCCGCCGCCTACCTGGGCGACGGCGACGGGAACGACCCCGGCTACGCGCCGCTACGCGGCGAACTGCACGGCTTGCCGCCCACCTACGTCCAGGTCGACGTCAGTGAGCTGCTGCACAGTCAGTGCGTAGAGTTGGTCGGCGCACTGCGGACCGCCGGTGTGCATGTCCGGTTCACCGAAAGCCAGGGGCTGTGGCATGTCGCGCAGGCACAGGCGGCCTTCGTGGCCGCCGCCGCCGCGGCGGTGCGCGAACTGTCGGATTTCCTCAAAGAGGCGATCCAACCGGTGTCGATGCGCGACCTAGGATGATCGACAACCCCATTCCCACCGGGTGTAAACACGCCATTTCGCGTGTTTACGGTGGTCGATATGACGACCGCCTCATAGGTGTCGTAGATTACTGGCGAGTAAACCACGTGGAAGGGCACTGATGCGCGAGTTCGAAGTTCCGGCTTCTTACACAATTCCGGCGGACGCGAATAATTCCGACAACGTCTTCCGGCACGCCGAGCAGTCGCCCGATGCGGTCCTGTTCGACGTCCCGAACGGACGCGGCGGCTTCGACGACGTGACGGCCGCGCAGTTCGCGAAGACCGTCACCGGCGTGGCCAAGGGACTGATCGCCTCGGGCATCGGCTTCGGCGATCGGGTCGCCATCATGGCGCCCACCCGCTACGAGTGGGTCGTCATCGACTTCGCCATCTGGGCGGTCGGCGGCTGCACCGTCGCGATCTACGACAGCTCCGCCGCCGAGCAGGCCAAGTGGATCCTGCAGGACTCCGCGACCAAGCTGCTGGTGCTCGACAACGACACGCACCGCGCCACCATCGACGAGATCGCGGCCGATCAGATCCCGGCGCTCACCGAGATCCTGCAGATCGACAAGGGCGCCGTCGAGGAGCTCATCACCCGCGGCGCCGAGCTCGACGACCAGGTGGTGCACGAGCGCCGCGCACAGGTCGGCTCGGAGTCCCCCGCGACCCTGATCTACACCTCCGGCACCACGGGCCGCCCCAAGGGCGTCATGCTCACCCACGCGAACCTCTACGGTCAGTCCCGCTCGGACCTGATCGCGCTGCGCAAGTACATCATCGAGGGCAAGAAGACCCTGATGTTCCTGCCGCTGGCGCACGTCTTCGCCCGCGCGGTGACCCTGGCCAGCTTCGACGCCAAGGTGACCCTGCGCTTCACCGCCGACTGGACCACCCTGGTGGACCAGTTCGGCGTGTTCCGCCCGCACTTCATCCTCGCGGTGCCGCGCGTGTTCGAGAAGGTCTACAACGGCGCCAAGCAGAAGGCGCACGACGGCGGCAAGGGCAAGATCTTCGACGCCGCCGCCGAAACCGCCATCGCCTGGAGCGAGGCGCTGGACAACGGCGGCCCCGGCCTGGTGCTCAAGCTCAAGCACGCGCTGTTCGACAAGCTCGTCTACAGCAAGCTGCGCGCCGCCCTGGGCGGCCAGTGCGACGCCGCGGTATCCGGCGGCGGCCCGCTGGGCGCCCGCCTCGGCCACTTCTTCCGCGGTATCGGCGTCACCATCTTCGAGGGCTACGGCCTGACCGAGACCACCGCCGCCGTCACCGTGAACACCCCGGAGTACATCCGGGTCGGCTCGGTCGGCCGCCCCACCGAGGGCCACGGCGTCAAGATCGCCGAGGACGGCGAGCTGCTGGTACGCGGCTTCTCGGTGTTCAACGGCTACTGGGGCAACGAGGAAGCCACCGCCGACGCGTTCGCCGACGGCTGGTTCAAGACCGGCGACCTGGGCGCCATCGACGCCGAGGGCTTCATCAGCATCACCGGCCGCAAGAAGGAAATCCTGGTCACCGCGGGCGGCAAGAACGTCTCCCCCGCGCTGCTCGAGGATTCGCTGCGCGCGCATCCGCTGATCAGCCAGGTGATGGTGGTCGGCGACGGCCAGCCCTTCATCGGCGCGCTGATCACCCTGGATCCGGAGGCGCTGCCGGGCTGGAAGGAACGCAACGGCATCTCGGCCGAGACCACGACCGAGCAGCTCATCGACAACGCGGCCCTGGTCGCGGAGATCGATGCCGCCGTCGCCGAGACCAACCACAAGGTCTCCAAGGCCGAGGCGATCAAGAAGATCCGCATCCTCCCGGTCGACTGGACCCAGGAAACCGGTGAGCTCACCCCGAAGATGTCGCTCAAGCGCAACGTGGTGATGAAGCAGTACGCGGCCGACGTGGACGCGATCTACAACTGAGTTCGGCTCCGCACCGGCGCCGCTCGCGAAACCTCTTCGCGGGCGGCGCTTTTGCGTGCCGCACGCCGTCGCGCTTGTGACGAAACAGTGACGTACCGCCGTTTCGGCCGCTGCCGGGCGGTCCGGTCCGCCGCGCGGCAGTAGGCTCGAATCCATGGCCGAGCTGCGTATTCGTGTGGTAGCGGGCGTCTTGGCCGCTGCGTTGGCGCTCGGGATCGCCGAGCTGGTGGCGGCGTTCACCGGGGCGGGCACCGCGCCGATCATCGCGCTCGGCTCGACCGTCATCGATCACACGCCGGATGGTCTGCGCGAGTGGGCGATCCAGACCTTCGGCACGAACGACAAAGCCGTGCTGTACCTCTGTATGGCGGTGGTCGCCGTCGTGGTCGCGGGGCTCGCGGGCGCCGTCGAGCGGACCGAGCGGGCGGCCGGGTCGGCGCTGCTGGCGGCGTTCGGGGTGCTCGCGGTGATCGTCGCGGTGGGCCGCCAGGGACTGCCGGGATTGTGGCCGACCGTGATCGGCGTCGGAGCCGGTATCTACGCGTTGCGGGTGCTCACCCGGCGCATCGACGCCGCGTTCGATTTCGCGCCGGAAAAGCCGCTCGGCACAACCGAATCCGTCGAGTCGGCCGATCCGGTCGCGGCCCCGGAGCGCAGGCAGGTGCTGCGGGGCATTCTCGTCACCGGCGGGCTGGCCATCGCGTCGGGTGTCGGCGGGAAGCTGCTCGGGTCGCAGCGCACGGATGTCTCCGAGGAGCGGGCGGCCGTGCAGCTGCCCCAGCCCAGTGGACCACCGATTTCCCTTGCGCCGGAAGCGGATCTGCGGATCCCCGGCCTGACGCCCTACCTGACCCCGAATTCCTCGTTCTACCGGATCGACACCGCCCTGATCGTCCCGCAGGTGTCGATCGAGGACTGGTCGCTGCGCATCCACGGCATGGTGGATCGCGAAATCCGGCTCAGCTGGGCCGATCTGGCCGGCCGCACCGCCGTCGAGCGGCTGATCACCCTGGCCTGCGTCTCGAATCCGATCGGCGGCGACCTGATCGGCAACGCCCTGTGGCGTGGTTACCGGCTCGACGAACTGCTGGCCGAAGCGGGCCCGCACCCCGACGCCGACATGGCCCTGTCCACTTCCAAGGACGGCTGGAACTGCGGCGCGCCGCTGGCCGCGCTCACCGACGGCCGCGACGCCCTGCTCGCCGTCGGCATGAACGGCGAACCGCTCCCGGTCGCCCACGGCTACCCCGCCCGGCTGGTCGTTCCCGGCCTCTACGGCTACGTCTCGGCCACCAAATGGGTCACCGACATCGAGATCACCCGCTTCGATCGCGTCACCGCCTATTGGACCCGGCGCGGCTGGTCGGCCGAGGGGCCCATCAAAACCGCGTCCCGCATCGACACCCCGCGCGCTCGCGCCCGCCTGTCCGCCGGCCGCATCCCGATCGCGGGCGTCGCCTGGGCCCAGCACCTCGGCATCACCGCCGTCGAGGTCCAAATCGACAACGGCCCATGGCAACCCGCGCGCCTGTCGGCCGACCAATCCATCGATACCTGGCGCCAGTGGGTCTACGACTGGGACGCCACCCCGGGTACGCACACGCTGCGCGCCCGCGCCATCGACGCCACCGGCCGGCCGCAGATCGCCGCGTTCCAGGACGTCATCCCCGACGGCGCCACCGGATATCCCGCGGTCACCGTCCAGGTGAGCTGAGGCTATCGGCCCTCGACCTCGGTGGCCGCGGCGCCGCGGCCGCCGGGCGCGGAGCGGCGATGGCTGACGAACAGGGCGCTGGCGAGAATGCCGAGGACCAGGATGCCCGCGGGCAGCAGCATGGATTGGCCGAGGGCGGTGCTGAAGGCTTCCTTCACGGGTTCCGGGATGGGTCCCTGGCCCGTGCCGCCCTCGGCGATATTGCCGCCGCCCAGGCCGTGCGCGGCGACCCGCGCCGAGATGAGCGCGCTGATCGCCGCGCTGCCCAGGACCGCGCCGACCTGCCGGGTGGTGTTGTAGACGCCCGCACCCGCACCGGCCTGCGCGACCGGCAGATTGTGCGTGGCGGTGGAGGCGAGCGGGGCCCAGATGCACGCGTTGGCCAGGCCCGCGAAGCCGGCGACGACCAGGTACCAGATCAGCGGCGAATCGGGCTTCATCAAGGCCGAGAAGGCGAAGACCGACAGGGCGAACAGGGTGAAGCCGAAGGTCGGGACGAGGCGCGGGTGCAGCCGGTCGGAGAACCGGCCGATGAGCGGGGCGCAGATGCCGGTGATGATCGCCATCGGCGCGAAGACCAGCGCCGACTTGGTGGGCGAGAGTTCGCGCACCGCTTGCAGATAGAAGTAGGACGGCACCATCATCGCCGTGACCGCCGCGCCCATGGCAGCGATGGCCAGGTTCGACAGGCCGAAGTTGCGGTCCTGGAACAGGCTCATCGGCAGCAGCGGCTCGCCGGTATTGCGGCGCTGGTTCCAGACGAACAGCGCCAGCAGCACCAGCCCGGCGCCGATCATCAGCCAGATCAGGCCGGACCAGTCGTGGGTGTTGCCCTCCTGAATGCCGAAGACCAGCAGGAACATTCCCGCACCGCTGAGCAGGATGCCGGGGACGTCGTACTTGTGCACATGCGTCGGCAGCGCGGGAACCAGCCACAGCGCCAGCGCGAAAGCGATGATGCCGACGGGAATGTTGACGAAGAAGATCCACTCCCAGCCGCGCCAATCCACCAGCACGCCACCGAGAATCGGGCCGACCAGCGTGGCCAGGCCCGCGACGCCGCCCCACAGGCCCATCGCCGCCCCGCGCCGATCCGGCGGGAAGGTCCGGGTGATCACGGCCATCGTCTGCGGCGTCATGAGCGCGGCGCCGATGCCCTGCACCGCGCGCCACAGGATCAGGTGCGCGATGGTGCCGGACAATCCGCAGCCCAGCGAGGCGGCGGTGAAGATGAACAGGCCCACCAGGTAGACGTTCTTGGGGCCGAAGCGATCGCCGAGCCGCCCGGTCACCAGCAGCGGCACCGCGTAGGTGAGCAGGTAGGCGCTGGTCACCCAGATCACCTGGGAGATGTCGGCGTGGAAGGCCTCGAGGATCGCCGGGTTGGCGACCGCGACAATGGTCATGTCCAGCAGGATCATGAAGAAGCCCACGACCAGCGCGAACAGCGCGAGCCACGGGTTGCGTTCGGTATCGGCGCCCACGGACATGAGATGTTCCTCTCGACCGAGCCTCGGTTAACCAGAACGTAGCCAGCCTAGGTCAGAGACGACGACGGCGGCCCCCTTTCGGAGGCCGCCGCCATGACGATCGAGTAGCGGTCAGCTCGCGACCGGCTCGGCCGGGGCCGGCGTGGCCACCGGCGCCTTCGCCCCGCGGTTATGGCTGACGAACAGCGCCGCGGCCAGCACGCCGATCAGCAGGATGCCCGCCGGCAGCAGCGTGGCCTGGCCCAGGGCGGTACTGAACTCCGCCCGGATCTGGTCCGGAATGGCACCCTGGCCGGCGCCCTCACCGACCGGTGCGCCACCGCCCAAACCGTTGGCGCTGAGCCGCGCCGCGATGAGCGCGCTGATCGCGGCGCTGCCGAGCACCGAGCCCACCTGCCGCGTGGTGTTGTAGATGCCCGCACCCGCGCCGGCCTGCTGCACCGGCAGATTGTGGGTGGCCGTGGCGGCCAGCGGCCCCCAGATGAAGGCGTTGGCGATACCCGCGAGCACGGCCGCCAGCAGGAACCAGATGATCGAGGAGTCCGGCGCCATCAGCACCGCCCACCAGAAGACCGAGACCGCGAACAACGCGAAACCGATGGTCGGCAGAATGCGCGGTGCGAGGTTGTCGGAGAATTTGCCGACGAACGGCGACAGCAGACCGGTCACGATCGCCATCGGCGCGAAGACCAGCGCCGACTTGGTCGGCGACATGTCGCGCACGGCCTGCAGATAGAAGTAGGCCGGCACCATCAGCGAGGTGATCGCCGCGCCCATGGCCGCGATGGCCAGCGACGACAGCGCGAAGTTGCGATCCTTGAACAGCGCCAGCGGCATCAGCGGCTCGTCGGTATTGCGTGCCTGGTTCACCACGAACAGTGCCAGGAAGACCAGGCCCACCCCGATC
This sequence comes from Nocardia sp. NPDC050712, assembly GCF_040654295.1. Lineage (NCBI taxonomy): Bacteria > Bacillati > Actinomycetota > Actinomycetes > Mycobacteriales > Nocardiaceae > Nocardia > Nocardia sp. NPDC050712. The sequence continues at coordinate 321,004 of NZ_JBFAHT010000001.1, read as the reverse complement.
ATCAGCCAGATGCGCACCGACCAGTCGTGGGCATTGCCCTCCTGCAGCCCGAAGACCAGCAGGAACAGGCCGATACCGCTGAGCGCGATGCCCGGGAAGTCGTACTTGTGCTCGTGCGTCTCCAGCGCGGGCACCAGCCACATGACCAGGCCGAAGGCGATGATGCCGACCGGAAGGTTGACGAAGAAGATCCACTCCCAGCCGAGCGAATCGATCAGCACGCCACCGAGAATCGGGCCGACCAGGGTGGCCAGGCCGGCCACGCCGCCCCACAGCCCCATGGCCGCGCCGCGCTTGTCCGGCGCGAAGGTGCGGGTGATCACCGCCATGGTCTGCGGTGTCATCAGCGCGGCGCCCAGCCCCTGCACGGCGCGCCAGACGATCAACTGGGCGATGGTCCCCGACAGGCCACAGCCCAGCGACGCGGCGGTGAAGACCACCAGGCCGATGAGGTAGATGTTCTTGGGGCCGAAGCGATCGCCGAGCCGGCCGGTGACCAGCAGCGGCACCGCGTAGCTGAGCAGGTAGGCACTGGTCACCCAGATCACCTGGGAGACGTCGGCGTGCAGGCCCTTCATGATGGCCGGGTTGGCGACCGCGACGATCGTCATGTCCAGCAGGATCATGAAGAAGCCGACGACCAGCGCGCCCAGCGCCAGCCACGGATTACGTTCTTTTGTCATCGGTTTCGTTCCAATCAGCGAAATGTCTAAGTTGCTTGCGGCCGCCGGGCCGATCCGGCCGAGCGGCGCGGCACGGGGGGTAACTCGTCGTAGGGGATGTCGCCGCCGGTCCAGGCGTGCTCGGGTTCGGTGCGGCGCAGACCGGTGGCAGGGTCGAATTCCTCCCACTCGAGCGCGCCGCTGTCCAGGTCGTCGATGAGAGACTTGATCCAGGCGACCTCGGCGCCCAGGGTGCTCTGCAAGTACTGCAGCACGATCCAATACCGCCGCGGCACCGTCTGGCTCCGGGCCCACTCGCCCATGGTGTCGAGATCGGCGAGATCACTTTCCAGGAGCTCGACGCGTTCGCGCAGGAGGTCGACGACGCAGTGGCTGGGCAGGTTGTGCGCCTCGGCCAGGGCCACCGGGAAGATCGGGAACTCCGCGCCGGGCGAGCGGATGATCTCGGAGATCCTGGCCCGCATGGCTTTGCGGCCGTGCTCGGTGATCCGGTAGGTGGTGCGCTCGGGCCGGTTGCCCGCCCGGTCCACCCCCTCCGCTCGCACCAATTCCTGCTCAGCCAGCCGCGCCACCGTGTGATACAGCGAGCCGGGGCGAACCTTGACCAGCACGTCCTCCCCGCGCGTGAGCAGCAGTTGATACATCTCGTAGGGATGCATGGGCCGCTCTTCCAGCAGGGCGAGCACGGCGATCGCCAACGCCGTGACCGTGGGGCGCGCCTTGCGCTCCATCTTCACCTCCTGATGCTCCACTTCGAATACTCCACGTGGAATATACGGCGTGGAACAACTCGGCCACAAGGCCCCCGGGTCGCCCGTGCGACCCGAATCACACTGCGGGTGGGCGGTTTACCGCTACAGGCCGTGCGCGTCGAGCCAGGTGCGGGCCGCGTCGGCCGAGGTCAGCTCGCCGGCGCGGATCCGCCGGAGCAACTCGGCGAGTTCGTCGGTGGTCAACTCGCCCGCGACGTAATTGAGCTTCTTCAAGCGCTGCTGATCCAGACTGCCCTTGCGCAGCACCGGCAACACGTTCTGTGCGCGCAGCGCGTACTCGGCATCGGTGAGCACCGTGAGCCCGGCGAGCGCGTCCGGCGCCAGGGCGGGCGGGCCGCTCAGCACGCCCGCCTGAATCCGCCCGTCCAGCAGGGCTTCGCGCAGGCCTTCCGGGCCGGGCAGGACGCTGGTCTCGCGAAAAGCGCACCCGGCCACCGCAACCGGTACGGCGGGAGCGCGCAGCACCGCGGGCACCGGCGCGAGACCCGCCGCCAGCTCCGGGCAGCGCGGACCGAGCGCGGCGATCGAACGCACCTGCTGCTGCTCGGCCGCCGCGGCCGGAATCAGCACGCGCGGGCGCATATCCGTGCCGTCGGCGGCATCGGCGACCACCAGACCCTCCGGCAGCGAACCGTGCAACGCCTTCGTCACCTCGGCGGGCGTGCGGGCCGCCGTGCCGCTGTCGAAGAATTCGAGCAGTTCGCCGTTGTGTTCGCCCACCAGCGACACCGTGCCCGCGTCGAGCGCGGCCAGATACCCGGCGCGATCACCCAGCTCACCCTTGACCGACACCTGCAGCCCCGTGCGCGCCAGCCCCTGCGCATAAATCTGCGCAAGCAGATCCGATTCCGCCGAATTCCCCGCGCCGACCACGAAATCCGGCGTCGCCGGCTCATCCGCGCAGGATACGGCCAGTGCGGCGACCGCAACGACCAGTATCCGGGCAAGGATGGACCTCGACACGGCCAGCACCATCCGGCGACCCCAACTCTCCGTAGTGAACAGGAACATCATGCAACGGGCAGTATGGACATCCAGAATGTACCGGTGGCCTCGAGGCAAACAGTCGGCCACACGCTCGAGCACGCCTTGCCCGGAAGGACTCCCGTGAAAACCACGATCACTCCCGCCCCCCGGCGGACCGCGCCGCGGTTGGCGCTACGCGCCGCCAGACTCGTCGCCGCCGCGACGGCGCTCGCCGTCGCCATGGTGCTGTCCGCCTGTGGCAACTCGGATCCATTGAGCAGCGGGGGCAGTTGCGAAGGCGACGGCCTCGTCGTCGGCTCCGCCGATTTCCAGGAATCCGAGACCGTCGGCCACATCTACGCCGAAGCCCTGCGCATCAACGGTTTCCAGGTGGACACCCGCTTCCGCATCGGCAGCCGCGAGGCCTACGTGCCGGCCCTGCGCAACTGCGATATCTCGGTGGTCCCCGATTACACCGGCAACCTGCTGCAGTACCTGGACAAGAACGCCACCGCCGCGACCGCCGCCGAGGTGGACAAGGCCCTGGTCGGCGCGCTGGGTGCCGATCTGGCGATCGCCAAGCCCGCCGCGGCCGAGGATTCGGACGCCGTGGTCGTCACCAAGGCCACCGCCGAGAAGTGGAACCTCACCACGATCGCCGACCTGGCGTCGCATTCGGCCGAGGTGAAGTTCGGCGCCCCCGCGGAATTCGCCGAGCGCGCCGGCGGCCTGCCCGGCCTGAAGAAGAACTACGGCGTGGACATCGCCGCGAACAACTTCGTGGCGATCGCCGACGGCGGCGGCCCCGCCACCGTGCGGGCACTGGTCGAGGGCCAGGTGACGGCGGCCGATATCTTCACCACCTCGCCGGCCATCCTGGAGAACAACCTGGTGGTGCTGCAGGATCCGAAGCACAACTTCCCCGCGCAGAACGTGGTCCCGCTGTTCAACGCGAAGAAGAAGACCGACAAGGCCGCCAAGGTCCTCGACGCCGTCTCGGCCAAGCTCACCACCGAGGGTTTGCTGAAGTTGAACGACGCGGTTTCGGGTAAGACCAAGACCGAGCCGAAGGCCGCCGCCCTGGAGTGGATCCGCACCCAGGGGCTGGACAAGCCGGTCAGTTAGGAGTTCCGCGTGTCCGATATCGAATTCCGCGGCGTCGGCAAGGTCTATCCGGATGGCACGCACGCGGTCACCGAGCTGGATCTGCTGATTCCCTCCGGATCGTTCACCGTGTTCGTCGGTCCGTCCGGGTGTGGCAAAACCACCTCGATGCGGATGATCAACCGGATGATCCAGCCCACCAGCGGCGCGATCACCATCGACGGACAAGATATTTCGACCATCGACCCGGTGAAACTGCGGCTCGGTATCGGATACGTCATCCAGAGCGGCGGCCTGCTGCCGCATCGCACGGTGCTCGACAATGTCGCGACCGTGCCGGTGCTGCGCGGAGATTCGCGCAAGGCCGCCCGGGCCGCCGCACTGGAGATCCTCGACCGCGTGGGGCTGGACCGGGAACTGGCCACGCGCTATCCCGCCCAGCTCTCCGGCGGTCAGCAGCAGCGCGTCGGCGTGGCCCGGGCGTTGGCCGCGGACCCGCCGATCCTGCTGATGGACGAGCCGTTCAGCGCCGTCGACCCGGTGGTGCGCGCCGAGTTGCAAGCCGAAATGCAAAGGCTGCAGGCCGAATTGCACAAGACCATCGTGTTCGTCACGCACGACATCGACGAGGCGATCCGGCTCGGCGACAAGGTCGCGGTCTTCGCCCGCGGCGGCGTACTGCAGCAGTACGACACACCGCGGGAAGTGCTGGCCCAGCCCGCCACCGATTTCGTCGCCGACTTCGTCGGCCACGATCGCGGCTACCGCGGGCTGTCCTTCCGGACCGCCAATGGTGTTCCGCTGCACGAGATCCGGACCAGCACCGCCGACCAGGTCAAGACCTTGCGGCTGGAGCTGGGCGACTGGGTGCTCGTGGTCGACCCGGACGGCAAGCCGGTCGGCTGGATTGACGTGACCGGCGTGGAATCGATGCGCGCCGGACGCGAACTGGCGCAGAGCATGTCGGCGGGCGGCTCGCTGTTCACCCCGAGCGGTGACCTACGCCAGGCCATGGACGCCGCGATCTCCGCGCCCTCCGGCATCGGTGTGGCCGTGGACGATACGGGTGCGGTACGCGGCGGCGTCCTGGCCACCGAGGTGCTGCAACTGCTCGCCGACCAGCGCGCCGCCGAAGACGCCGAACGCAACCGGCAGGCCTTCGAGCACGGGCTGACCAAGGATCCGGCGTGAATTATCTGATCGACAATTTCGCGGAGATCTGGGGTTACACCCGAACCCATGTGAAGCTGGCGCTGGTACCGCTGCTGATCGGCCTGGTGATCGCGATTCCGGTGGGCGCCTTGATCCGCCGGATATCGTGGCTGCGGAAAATCACCACGGCCGTATCCAGCCTGGCCTACACCATTCCGTCGCTGGCGCTGTTCGTCATCATTCCGCCGCTGGTCGGAATTTCGACGATCGATCCGCTCAATGTCATCATCGCGCTCGCCATCTATTCGACCGCGCTGTTGCTGATCGCGGTGCCCGCGGCCCTGGATTCGGTGCCCGCCACCGTGATCGACGCCGCCGACGCCGTCGGCTTCAGTCCGCTGCGCCGCACGCTGACCGTCGATATGCCGCTGGCGATTCCGGTCTTCCTGTCCAGCCTGCGGGTCATCGCCGTCACCAATATCGCCATGGTGTCGGTGGGCGCGCTGATCGGCAGCGGCGGGCTCGGTGTCCTGTTCACCCAGGGCTATCAGCGCAACTACACCGACGAGATCATCGCGGGCATCATCGTCACCCTGGCGCTCGCGCTGGTCGTCGACCGAGTGCTCTATTTGCTGGGCCGCTGGGGGACGCCGTGGGTCCGCACCGCGAAAGGGGCCCGGGCATGAACCTTTTCACCGACGCCTGGCAGTACCTGATCGACGGGGCCAACTGGTCCGGTCCCACCGGCATCACCCAGCGCATCCTCGAACACCTCTGGTACAGCTTCCTGGCCGTCGCCGCCTCCGCGCTGATCGCGATCCCGCTGGGCCTGATCATCGGCCACACCCGCCGCGGCGCGGCCCTGCTGGTCGGCTTCGCCAACGCGATGCGCGCCCTGCCCACCCTGGGCCTGCTCACCTTCCTGGTGCTGCTGCTCGGCCTGGGCCTGATCCCGCCGCTGCTCGCCCTGATCACCGTCGGGGTGCCGCCGCTGCTGGCCGGGGCCTACGCGGGCATCGCCAACGTGCCGGCCGATGTCGTCGACGCCTCGCGCGCCGTCGGTATGAAGGAACGCCAGATCCTGTTCCGCGTCGAGGTGCCCAACGCGCTCCCGATCATCCTGACCGGCCTGCGCGGGGCCACCCTGCAGGTCGTGGCCACCGCCACCATCGCCGCCTACGTCAACCTCGGCGGCCTGGGCCGCTACATCTTCGACGGCATCGGCCTCTACCGCTACGACCGCGTCCTGGTCGGCGCGCTGCTGGTCGCCCTGCTCGCGATGGTCCTGGACGGGATCCTGGCCGGGGTGGTCTGGGCCAGCGCCCCCGGCACCGGCCGCCTGCGCCGCACGCGGCGCCTGCCCGTCACCCCGGCGGGCATCCTGCAACCCGCGCACTGACCCGGTACAGCGAGAGGCCCCGTTCCGATCGGAACGGGGCCTCTCGCTTGTCGATCGGTCAGACGACGCCTTCGGCGCGCGCGGCGGCGGCGACGGCCTCGGCCACGGCCGGGGCGACGCGCGGGTCCAGCGGGCTGGGCACGATCTTCTCCGGGCCGAGCTCATCGGCGACCACGGCGGCGATCGCGTTCGCCGCGGCGAGCTTCATGCCCTCGGTGATGCGACGGGCGCCGGCATCCAGGGCGCCCTTGAAGACACCCGGGAAGGCGAGGACGTTGTTGATCTGGTTCGGGAAATCGCTGCGGCCGGTGGCCACGATCGAGGCGTACTTGCGGGCCACGTCGGGGTGGATCTCCGGATCCGGGTTCGACATGGCGAACACGATCGCGTCGGGAGCCATCGTGGCGATGAACTCCTCGGGGATCAGGCCGGCCGACAGGCCCAGGAACACGTCCGCGCCCGACAGGGCCTCGGCCGCGCCGCCGGCCAGGCCGCGCGGGTTGGTGCGTTGGGCGAGCTCGGCCTTGACGCCGTTGAGATCGCCGCGTTCCCGGCTGACGATGCCCTTGGAGTCGAGCACGGTGACGTCCCGCACGCCCGCGGCGAGCAGGATGTTGGTGCACGCCACACCGGCGGCGCCGGCGCCGGACACGACGACCTTCAGGCCGTCGATGCCGCGGCCCTGCACCTTGGCGGCGTTGTTGAGCGCGGCCAGCACCACGATGGCGGTGCCGTGCTGATCGTCATGGAAGACCGGGCAATCCAGCGCCTCGATCAGGCGCTTCTCCACCTCGAAGCAGCGCGGGGCGGAGATGTCCTCCAAGTTGACCGCGCCGAAGCTGGGGCGCAGCCGGATGATCGTCTCGACGATCTCGTCGACGTCCTTGGTGTCCAGCACGATCGGGATCGAGTTCAGATCGGCGAACTTCTTGAACAGCGCCGCCTTGCCCTCCATCACGGGCAGCGAGGCGCGCGGGCCGATATCGCCGAGGCCGAGCACGGCGGTGCCGTCGCTGACCACGACGACCAGGCGGTCGGTCCAGGTGTACTGCTTGGCCATCGCGGCGTCCTGGGCGATGGCACGGCTCACCTGGGCGACGCCGGGGGTGTAGGCGATCGAAAGGTCGCGCTGGGTTTCCAGCGGCGCCGCCAGTTCGACCGAGAGTTTGCCGCCGAGATGGCCTGCGAAAATCTCTTCCTGCGTGATTTCGGAAAGGGCCGCAGTGGCATTCGGTGCGTCAGTCACAGGTGACACGATTTCACTCCTGCTCGGGTCGGGCAATCCGGGGGGACGGTTACCGCCGGGTAATTGGTATTAGGTGCTGCATACCGCTTCTAGAGTGCGCGCACCGGTGCGTTTCGATCTGCCGAGTATTCTTGCTTATTACTCGGCGGTACCGAAATGTGTTGTGGCGCTGCTGACTCTCGGCGGTGTCCGCGACCGCTTGCGTGGTTACGCAGGCTGCCGCCTCCAGGCGCATCGCTCCCGACCAGCGGGAGCCGGAGGGTGGTCCGGACGGAACATGCTCCGGTGACTCTCGGGGTGCGACGGTGCGTCGCTCGGCGGAGATCACCGTTATTCCCGAACCCGGCGGTGGCGGAGCGGGGAATCCGCAATATTCTGCCAGCCGGTCTCGCGACATGCCAAACCGGCCTGGGGTTATGCCGGTGCCGCGCCATCGTTCGAGAGTAAGGCGGCGGAATTACCCTGACGTAAGGGGAAACTCGCAGCTCGGTGGTGCGGGGATGTGAGAGACCCGACCGGAGTGCGCGGTCGCGCTGTGCGGAATCAGCTCGGCGGCCGCCCGCTCGGCGCGCGGCGCGGCGAGTACCGACTCCTGGCCGGAGGTCCGGCGCACGTCAGCGGTGAGTTCGACCGCCCCGGCCTGTGGGGGCAGCGCGTCCAGCCTGCGCCCCAGCGGCACCGGCACCTCGGCGGCCCGCACCTCGACGACCGGCGCGGCCGGTCGCCGGGTGTCGGTGCGCACCCAGATCCGATCCAGCCCGCCGGAGGTGAGCCGGACCCGCCAATCCTCGGCGGCCCCCGGGTGATCGGTGCGGCGATGCATGCCGCGGCTCTCGGTCCGGGCCAGCGCGCTGTACTTGGTCCATCGGGCCACCGCCAGCAGCGCCGCCGCCTGCCGGGCCTGCAACCGGCCCGTGCCGGTGCCGCCCAGGTCGAATTCCGCGCCCGGCCACATCGCGTCGAGTTCGGCGATGCTGTCGCGCAGACTGCCCGCGCTGCGCCAGTAGCTGCGGCGCAGCGGCAGGGTGTGCTCCTGCACCAGGCCGACGACCGCGCGGGGATCGATGCGGGCCCGGGCGTTCAAACCGGCGCCGGGCACCGGCCGCATCGTGTCGGGAGTGCCGCGGTCCAGGGCGAACCGGGCCGCGCCCGCGCCCGCCCACACGCCCGAGGCGATGGCCCAGGCACCGCCCTGCCCGCCGAAACCGCTGACCGCGCCGGTCATCGATTCCCGGCTGGCGACACTGCCCGCGGCGTAGAGCCCGGCCACCGAGGTGGCGCAGTCGGCGCCGGTCAGCAGCAGCCCGCCGGTACCGCCGACGGTGCCGGCCAGCACCGGGCGCAGCGGTACCCGCCCCGCGGGCCCGGTTCCGTTCGACCGGCCGCGGGTGGGCAGGTCGTCGAGCGCGGCGTACACGCGACGGCCCTGCCCGATCTCGGCGAAGGCCGCCGCCTGATCGCTGAGTACCGCCCCGGTTTCGTCGTAGAGCTTCTCGAACTGCAGCGGGTGCGCCGGCCCGCCGGTCACCGGGGCCAATCCGTAGGCGCTGGAGAACTCCATGCCGGACAGGTGCGCGCCCGCCTCGGCGGCCAGCAGCAAGCCGTCGCCGGTGTTCACCTCGGTGCCCGCGCCGCCGGACAGGAAGGCGCAGCCGCCGGTCGCCATTACCACCGCGCCCGCGTGCACGGTCCAGTTCTGATACCGATGGTGCGGCCGCACTCCGGTCGCGCCGGTGACGACGCCGTCCCGGTCGACGAGCAGTTGCAGCACCGGTTGGTGGTCCAGGACCAGCACGCCGGAAGCCCGTAGTCGGCGGCGCAGCCTGCGCAGATAGCTCGCCCCGTCCAGGCGGACCCGGACCGCGCCGCGCTCGCCGGGAAAGCGCTGCCCCCAGCGCGCCAGCTGTTCGACCCGCCGGTGGGTCTCGTCCAGCACCCGATGCAGGCAGTCCGCGTCGCCCAGCTCACCGCCCTGCCCGAGGGCTTGGCGGACCGCTTCGTCGCGGGCGGCGCCCGGCGGAATGGTCCACAGTGTGCTGACGCCGGTGGCGGCGGGACCGCTGGCCCCGCACCGCCCCTTGTCGACCAGAACGACGCGCGCGCCGGTCGCGGCGGCGGAGACGGCGGCCCAAGCTCCGGCGGGACCCCCGCCGAGAACCAGTACGTCCGTCTCGATCGCACTCACAGAAGAAATATTCGGCCACAATTCATCCGGCCGCAACCGCACCAGATAACTATTCCGCTTTTTGTCAGCTCCACCACTGGGTCCACAGCAATATTCCGCACACCACGAAAACAACGATCGATGCGGAAAACGCGGCAAAACCCCGACGCCGGTCCGCGAAAACCTGCGCGGAAATAACGACGATCGAAGTACCCACATGCCAGGCGATGGATTCCCCGCCCGGGCCGGGAAATCCGCGCCGCGCGCCGATGAACGCCGTGGCGACCACCACCAGCGTCAGCACGACGGCGCCCGCGGCGGCCATCCCGCTCAGCCCGCGCAGCACCTTCATCGGGATATCACCGGCACCCCGCTTGCCTTGCCGACGAGCACCTCGAGTTGCGCGGGATCGGTGGTGAAGTCGCCGAGCCGGATGGTCTTGTTGGACCCGTGGTAGTCCGACGAGCCGGTGGTGAGCAGCCCGAGCTCGGCGGCCAAGTCGCTCAGCACGGTCCGGTCGGCGGCGCTGTGGTCGGTGTGGTCGACCTCCAGGCCGCCCAGGCCGCGGGTGGCCAGGTCGCGGATGTCGTCGATGGCCAGCATGCGGCCGCGCTTGCGGGCCCGCGCGTGCGCGAGCACACTGACCCCGCCCGCCGCGGCGATCATCTCCACCGCGCGCCGCAGCGGGGTGTCGGCCTTCTCCGCGTAGTAGCGGCCGTGCGGGGCGAGCAGATCGGTGAACGCGGCGTCCACGGTCGGCACCACACCGGCGGCGACCAGCGCGCGGGCCAGGTGCGGGCGGCCCGCCGACGGACCCGCCGAGGCCAGCACCGCGTCCGGGTCGACGGGTAAGCCGTCGGCGGCCATCTGCTCGGCCATGGCGCGCAGCCGGTCCACCCGTTCGGCGCGCAGCCGTTCGCGTTCGGCGGCGAAACTGCCGTCGGCCGGATCGAAGAGGTAGGCCAGCAGGTGCACCGGCACCGGCCAGCCGTCCTCGCCGAGGCCGACGCACGACATCTCCATCCCGCGCACCAGCGTCAGGCCCGCGGGCAGCGCGTCCACCGCCTCGGCCCACCCGGAGGTGGTGTCGTGATCGGTGATCGCCACGACATCCAGACCGGCGGCGGCGGCATTGCGCACCAGTTCGGCCGGAGTGTCGGTGCCGTCGGAGGCGGTCGAGTGGGTGTGGAGGTCGATGCGCACGAGTTCAGTCTTACCCTGCGAGCCGGGATTACGTGATCACCGGTATGCGGCTGTTACGGACGTAGCATCGGATCCGTGCCATCCATGCCCCCGCTGCCGTCGTTCCGGACCCAACCGCGCACGGCCACCCAGCGCCCGCGCATTCCGGTGCCGACGGCGCGGGCGGTGGTCGACTGCGGGGTCTACGTCGAGGGCAAGCGCCTGCCCGGCCACTACACCCACCAGCAGGCGCTGGCCGAAGTCCGTTCCCGCGGCACCGGTTTCGTCTGGATCGGCCTGCACCACCCGGACGAGGCCCAGATGGCCGATATCGCCGAGACATTCGGTCTGCATCCGCTGGCCGTCGAGGACGCGGTGCACGCCCGCCAGCGCCCCAAACTGGAACGCTACGACGAGACCCTGTTCCTGGTGCTGCGCACCGTGCTCTACGTGCCGCACGAGATGAACTCGGTCAGCGAGATCGTGGAGACCGGCGAGATCATGGTGTTCACCGGCGCCGACTTCGTGGTCACCGTGCGCCACGGTGACCACGGCGAATTGGCCGGTGTCCGCAGCGCGCTGGAGGCCCAGTCCGAATTGCTCGCGCTCGGGCCGGGTTCGGTGCTGCACGCCGTCGCCGATCACATCGTCGATTCCTATATCGATGTCTCCGAAGCCGTCGAGAACGACATCGACGAGATGGAAGAGCACGTGTTCACCCCGAACAACCTGGTCACCATCGAGGCGATCTATCAGCTCAAGCGCGAGGTGGTGGAGCTGCGCCGCGCGGTCGCGCCCTTGCAGATTCCGCTGCAGATGCTCAGCCAGAGCCCGGATACCCCGCTGCCCAAGGAGATTCGCCGCTACATGCGCGACGTGGCCGATCACCACACCGCCGTCAACGATCGCATCGCCGATTACGACGAGTCACTGAGCGAGCTGGTCTCGGCGGCGCTGGCCAAGATCGGCGTGCAGCAGAACACCGATATGCGCAAGATCTCCGCCTGGGTGGCCATGGCGGCCTGGCCGACCATGGTGGCGGGTATCTACGGCATGAACTTCGACTTCATGCCGGAACTGCATCAGCCCTGGGGTTATCCGCTGATCTGGACCATCATCCTCACCGGCTGCATCGTGCTCTACCTCAACTTCCGGCGCCGGAGCTGGCTGTAGACCTAGAGCTGCGCGGCGCCGCGCGCCGGATCGCGGACATCGATACCGGCCTCGGCCCAGGCGTCGCGCAGGGCCTGCGCGCCACGCACCCGCACCCAGGCCGCCTCGGTCGCGGTGACCGGCGTGACCGTCAGATAGCGCACCGGCTCGGCCGGCTCGGGCAGCACGACCTCGGGAATCGCGCTGTCGCCCAGCAGGACCGCGGTGAACGGCGCGTTCACCCACATGGCCTCACCCAGGTCGAGTAGCGCATCCGATTGCAGCACAACGCCTTCCACCGCGGGGGTAGCGGCGAGCACACCGAGGGTCCGGGCCAGGCCGGATGCCGCGCCGGTCCCCGCACGCAGGGTGAGCACCAGTTCGGCGCGCGGGCCGCGTACCGGATCGGCCAGCAGATCGCCGGGATCGCCCATCGGCGTCCGGGATCCACCCAGCGTCACGTAATGGACCAGCTCGCCGTCACCGATCCGCAGGATCTCGATCGGCTCCAAGCCGAGGAATGTCACCGAGGCCGAATCGACACCGGCCGCGTCCACACCGAAGTGATCGAGCACCCCGGCGCGCACCTGCTGCACCACATCCATGCTCAGATGGCCAGCCGAGCCAGCATGTCGCGCGCCTGCTCGGCCGACTTCGGGTCGCACAGCACGTCGTAGCGGCCCGCCACCAGCTGCATGCTGGAGGCGAAGTCGCGCTGGCCCTTGGTCGCGGCGTACGGGATGGCCGTGGTGATCAGGCCGAAGACGATGCCGCCGACCAGGCCGACCGCCAGCGGCGCCAGCGAGCCGTCCGGGCTGAACAGGCTCAGCAGCAGGCCGATGAACAGGCCGAGCCAGGCGCCAGAGGCGATGCCGCCGCCGATGACCTTGCCCCAGGTCAGCCGGTACAGCACCCGCTCGACCTGCATCAGGTCGACGCCGACGATGGTCACATCGCCGACCGGGAAGTTGTTGTCGGCCAGGAAGTCGACCGACTTCTGCGCCTCGGCGTAGGTCGGGTAGGAGCCGACCGGCCAGCCCGACGGCGGCGTCGGCAGGCCTTGAGCACGGCGGTTAGCGTTCCCCAAGGGATTCGTCATGTCTCTATTCTGCTATTCCCACCGGTGGTCCGGTGATGTGAAACGCGGCTCTTCTACGTGGAACGCGTCATACCGGCGGCCCGGCCCTGCTCGGCGACCACCTGGGCCATCTTCGCGCTGGCCTCGTCGATCATCTCGTCGCCGAGCATGACCGCGCCGCGGGCGCCGCCCTCGGCGGAGGTGTGGAAGGCATAGGCCGCCAGGATCTCCTCGGCCCGGTCGTAGTCGGCCTGGCGCGGGCTGAAGATCTCGTTGCAGGCCTCGACCTGGCCGGGATGCAGCACCCACTTGCCGTCGAAACCGAGGGCGGCGGTGCGCCGGGCGGCCCGGCGGAAACCGTCCACGTCGCGGATCTGCAAGTACGGGCCGTCGATCGCCTGCAAGCCGTGCGCGCGGGCGGTGAGCAGGATCGTCATCAGGATGTGGTGATAAGCATCACCGGGTTCGTAGCCCTCGGGCTGCTCGCCGACGACCAGGGTGCGCATAGTGATGCTGGCCATGAAGTCCGCGGGCCCGAAGACCAGCGCCTGCACGCGCGGGCTCGCGGTCGCGATGGCATCGATATTGCGCAGGCCGAGGGCGTTTTCCAGCTGCGGCTCGATCCCGATCCGGCCCACCGGCAGGCCCTGGGCCTTCTCCAACTGGGTGAGCAGCAGATCCAGCGCCCGCACCTGCCCGGCATCGGTGACCTTCGGCAGCAGGATCGCGTCGATCGCCGCGCCCGCGCCCTCGACCACGGTGATCACGTCGGCGTAGGTCCACTGCGTGGTCCAGTCGTTGACCCGCACCACCTTCAGCTGCGTGCCCCAGCCCGAATCATTGAGCGCGGCCACGATATTGGCGCGGGCCTGGGCTTTCGCGACCGGCGCGACCGCGTCCTCCAGGTCGAGGAACACCTCGTCGACCGGCAGCCCCTTGGCCTTCTCGATCATCTTCGGGTTGCTTCCCGGCACGGCGAGTACCGAACGGCGCGACTTCATAGATCTCCTAGCTGTTTGCCTGTCCAGGGGCTCGTGGCGTGGTACGAGACCGGGCCGCGAACCCTTAGCCTGGCAAGCATGGCAGCAACCAGGGTGTACATCGCCAGGCTGTCCGGCCTGGTGGTGCTGGGACCGGACGGCGAGTCTATCGGCCGGATCCGCGATGTCGTCGTGGCCATCCGCTACGACCGGCAGCAACCGCGGGTGCACGGGCTGGTCGTCGAATTGCCCACCCGCCGCCGGATTTTCGTGCCGATGCTGCGGGTGACCGGCATCGAGCCGGGCGTGGTGACGCTCAACACCGGCACCGTGAGCCTGCGCCGATTCGCCCAGCGCGCGGGCGAACTACTGGCGCTGGCCCAGATCGTGGACTCCGCGGTCCGCGTCGAGGACCCGGATCTGCCCGACCTGGCCGGCGTGGACGTCTTCGTCGTCGATCTCGCCATCGAGCAGTCCAGAACCCGGGACTGGCTGGTGGCGCGGGTCGCGGTGCGCGGGCACCGCCGCATCGGCCGCCGCCGCACCGTGCACGTGGTGGACTGGTCGCGGGTCAGCGGGCTGACCCCCTACGAGGTGGGCCGCCCCGGCCAGGACGTCACCCAGCTGCTCGCCCAGTTCGAGGGCATGCGCGCCCCCGACGTCGCGCACCTGCTGCGCGAGCTACCCGAGAAGCGCCGGATCGAAGTCGCCGAGGCCCTCGACGACGAGCGCTTGGCCGACGTCGTGCAGGAGCTGCCCGACGACGATCAGATCGACCTGCTCGGCCACCTCGAGGTCGGCCGCGCCGCCGACGTGCTGGAGGCGATGGACCCCGACGACGCCGCCGACCTGCTGGGCGAACTGTCCACCGGGGAACGCGAATCCCTGCTCGCGCTGATGGACCCGGAGGAATCCGAACCGGTCCGCCGGCTGCTGCAGCACTCCCCCGACACCGCGGGCGGTCTGATGACGCCCAAGCCGGTGATCCTGACCCCGGCCACCACCGTGGCCGAAGCGCTTGCCCGGGTGCGCAACCCGGATCTGACGCCCGCGCTGGCCTCGATGGTGTTCGTGGTGCGCCCCCCGACGGCCACGCCGACGGGCCGCTATCTGGGCTGTGTACACATCCAGCAGTTGCTGCGCGAACCTCCGGCACACCTGGTGGGCGGGATTCTGGACTCCGATCTGGCCCCGCTGCATCCCGAGGTGCCGCTGGGCGCGGTGACCCGCTACTTCGCCACCTACAACCTGGTCTGCGGTCCGGTGGTGGATCAGGAGAACCATCTGCTCGGCGCGGTCACCGTCGACGACGTCCTGGACCATCTGCTGCCCGAGGACTGGCGCGAACAGGAGCAGGCGCTCGGGGAGGTCCGGATCCATGACTGAGAAGCGGTTGGCCGAGAAGGCTTCGGCCCGGCAGCGTCTGGAAACGCCGATGGAATCGCGTTTCCGATTCGACTGGGACGCGGACGCTTTGGCGCGCGGCAGCGAGCGCGTCGCCCGATTCCTGGGCACCGGGCGGTATCTGGCGATCCAGACCATCGTCGTCATCATCTGGATCGTGCTGAACGTGTTCTGGGTGGCACTGCGCTGGGACCCGTACCCGTTCATCCTGCTGAACCTGGCGTTCTCCACCCAGGCCGCCTACGCGGCGCCGCTGATCCTGCTGGCGCAGAACCGTCAGGACAACCGGGACCGAGTCGCCTTGGAGGAGGACCGGACTCGCGCGGCGCAGACCAAGGCCGACACCGAGTTCCTGGCGCGCGAGCTCGCGGCGCTGCGCATCGCGGTCGGCGATGTCGCCACCCGTGACTATCTGCGCCGGGAGATCGAGGAGATGCGCGAGGTGCTGGATCGGATCGAGGTGGCCGCTGGAACGTTCCGGCCCGACCAGACGATCAAGACACGCCGGAAGAAATCATCCGGGCAAAAGCAGGCACCGGGACCGATTTCGCCTCCAGTTGCTGACGATTGACCGGAAATGTGCACTGAATCACCTGACCGGTGGGTAACCTAGACAGCGTTGTCCCGAGGGGCGGGCGGGCAGGGGATGGCCCGGCCTCGCTCCCACGACGTAGAGGATTGGTGTGGCCGAATGCGCAGATCTGCCCCAATAACCGTGTCGGCGCTGGTCGTCGCGGGTCTCGTCGCTACCGGATCGACTACTAATTCCACCACCGATACCGCGCCGCCCACCGCGCCGGAGGCTTTACTGGCCGCCGCGAAAGGCTCGGGCAACACCGCAGCCACAGCCGGTGAGGCGCAACTGTCCCGGACGGTCGGCCTACTACCGGTCGCCCCGGAAACTCCTCGCAAACTCACAGCAATGACTCCGCCCGCCGACGGCGTCGCTCCCTTCGCCGGCCTGGTCCCCCTGCGTGACATCGCCCTGCCGGCCACCGGCGGGGCGCTCGGCATTCCGGAGATAGTGCTCGCCGCCTACCGCAATGCCGAACTGGCGCTGGAGTCCTCGGCGCCCGGCTGCGGCGTGTCCTGGAATCTGCTGGCCGGCATCGGCCGCATCGAATCCGGCCACGCCAGCAGCGGCCGCACCGACGCCGCCGGCACCACCGTCACCCCGATCTTCGGCCCCGCCCTGGACGGCACCCTGCCCGGCAACGAGGTCATCAAGGCCGCCGAGGGCGGCTACGTCCGCGCGCTCGGGCCGATGCAGTTCCTGCCGGGCACCTGGAGCAACTACGCGGCCGACGGCAACGGCGACGGCGTCGCCGATCCGCACAATGTCTTCGACGCCGCGCTGGCGGCCGGCAAGTACCTGTGCTCGGGCAATATGAATCTGCGTGACCCGCAACAGGAACTGCGGGCGGTGCTGCGCTACAACAACTCGATGTCCTACGCCGCCAACGTGCTGAGCTGGAGTTCGGCCTATCGCACCGGCGGCTCGCCGAGCCAGGTGCCCATCTCCCCCGCGCTGATCGCGCCCGGCACCAGCCCGATCCAGGCCGGCCCGGACATGGTGGCCGCCAACACCAAACCGCCGACGAGCACCGAGCAGCCCCCGTCGCAGGCCCCGGCGGTCACCCCGGCGACGCCGACGCCGACCGAGGTGATGATCTACCTGCCCGGCCTGCCGCCGATCCCGTGCGGCATCTTCTGCCCGGCGCCGGTCCCGCCGCCGGCGGATCAGTGTGTGGGCGAGACGATTCCGGCGCCGATGGCGCGCCCGGTCGAGGAAGCCGTGAACCCGAACGCGCCGCAGACCTACGGTGCGAGCGAACCCGCCGACACCGAGCCCGGCAAGGCCGAGCCGAAGCAGCCGGTGTGCGTCCCGGCCGACCCCGCCAAGCCCGCGGAACCCGGCGCCCAGGCCGCGCCCGCCGCCCCGGCGGCCCCCGCACCGGCCCAGCAGCCCGAGGTCGCCAAGACACCGGAACCCGAGCCGCCCGCGCCCGCCGAGGCCGCACCGGCCGAGCCCGCGCCGGTCGCGCCGCCCGCGATCACGCTGCCCTTCAACATCGTTATCCCGTTGCCAGCAGCCTGATTCCGAAACATAAACACAGGTCACGAAGGAGTAACAAAAAGGTCTCGAATGCGGTAGCCTCGTGTGGTCCACAACAGCTCGTCGCTGCAGGAGGATCACCGCAAGTGGGGCGTCACCGTAAGCAATCGCCTGCGACCGTCAGGCGCAGCTCCGTACTCGCACTAACCGGGTTGGTACCCGCCGGCTTCATGGCCGTCGGCGCCGCCTCCGATCTGGACACCGGGGAAGTCGCGGCCATTCAGCAGGTGGGCGAGGGCGAACTGGAGCCGCTGGCCGCCAGAGCCGCGGCCGCGCTGGATCCCGCCGAACAGACCCACGCCGTCGCCAAGCAGGGGCACAGAGCGCCGCCGGTCGTCAAAACCGTTGCGCTGCCCAATGACCGGGAGAAGTCGACGCTGCCCGCGCAGGCCGGCATCCCGGGCGTCGCCATCGCGGCCTACCAGACCGCCGAGGAGACGCTGCACGCGGAGAATCCGACCTGCAACATGTCCTGGTCCATGCTGGCGGGCATCGGGCGCGTCGAGTCCACGCACGCCTTCGGCGGCAAGGCCGACAACCAGGGCAACCCGCTCAGCCCGGTCTACGGCCCGGTGCTCGACGGCAGCCTCTACGGCAACAACGTCATCCACGACAGCGACGGCGGCGAACTCGACGGCCTCGGCGGCTACGACCGCGCCATCGGCCCGATGCAGTTCCTGCCCGAAACCTGGAAGAAGTTCGCCGCCGACGGCAACAACGACGGCATCGCCGATCCACAGAACCTCTACGACGCCGCGCTGACCGCGGGTAAGTACCTGTGCTCGGGCGGCCTGAACATGCGCGACGTGGGCCAGCAGACCCGCGCGATCCTGCGCTACAACAACTCCATGGCCTATGTGGCCAACGTCATGGCATGGGCCAACTCCTACAACACGGGCGTCGCCCCGAAGCCCGCAGAGCTCCCCAAAATCTGAGGCGCCTAAAATTCACTGCTATGCCAGTGTTTACGGAAGCGGATGTGCGGGGCGCCCTCGCAAAGGTCGACGACCCGGAGATCCGCAAGCCGATCACCGAACTCGGCATGGTGAAAAGCGTCGCGATCGATGACGACGGCAACGTCCATGTCGAGGTGTACCTGACCACTGCGGGCTGCCCCCTGCGTACCGAGATCACCCAGCGGGTGAGTAAGGCCGTCGCCGATGTGCCGGGCGCGGGCGCCGTCACCGTCGAACTCGACGTGATGGACGACGAGCAGCGCACCACCCTGCGCAAGCAGCTGCGCGGCGATTCCGCCGACCCGGTCATCCCGTTCGCCCAGCCCGGCTCGCTGACCCGGGTGTACGCCGTCGCCTCCGGTAAGGGCGGAGTCGGCAAGTCCAGCGTCACGGTCAACCTGGCCGCCGCCATGGCCGCGCGCGGCCTGTCGGTCGGCGTGCTCGACGCCGACATCTACGGCCACTCGGTGCCCCGCATGCTCGGCACCGACCAGCGCCCGACCCAGGTCGAGCGGATGATCATGCCGCCGGTCGCGCACGACGTGAAGGTCATCTCGATCGCCATGTTCACCCAGGGCAACACCCCGGTGGTGTGGCGCGGCCCGATGCTGCACCGCGCGCTGCAGCAGTTCCTGGCCGACGTCTTCTGGGGCGATCTGGACATCCTGCTGCTGGATCTGCCGCCCGGCACCGGCGACGTCGCCATCTCGATCGCCCAGCTCATCCCGAACGCCGAGATCCTGGTCGTCACCACCCCGCAGCCCGCGGCCGCCGAGGTGGCCGAGCGGGCCGGCTCGATCGCCTTGCAGACCCGTCAGCGCATCGCGGGCGTGGTGGAGAACATGTCCTGGCTGGAACTGCCCGACGGCTCCAAGATGGACCTCTACGGCTCCGGCGGCGGCCAGATCGTCGCCGACAACCTCACCCGCGCGGTCGGCGCCTCGGTGCCGCTGCTGGGCCAGATCCCGATCGAGCAGGAACTGCGCGAGTCCGGCGACGAGGGCACGCCCATCGTGCTGCGCAATCCGGAGAGCCCGGCGGCCAAGGCGCTGCTCGGTGTCGCCGACAAGCTGGCGGTCCGCCGCCGCGGGCTGGCCGGCATGTCGCTGGGCATCGACACCACCCGCCACCTGTAGCCGAACGCGAGGTCCGAATTCCGCCGGGGTGAGCTGTACCGGTTGTCGGCGGGTGCCAATAAGCTCGAACCCATGCTCACGCTGCTTCTGTACGTGCTGATCGTCGGCCTGGTGGCCGTCGTGCTGTTCCTGCTGGCGAGTGCGGTGTTCGGGCGCGGGGAGGAGCTCGGGCCGCTCCCGGAGGGCACCACCACCACCGTGCTGCCCGCCGAGGGGATCACCGGGGCCGATGTCCGGTCGCTGCGGTTCCAGCAGGTGGTCCGGGGCTACAAAGCCGGTGAGGTCGACTGGGCGCTGGCCCGGCTGGCCGCGCGCATCGACGAATTGCAGACCGAGCTGGCCCATACCCGGGCCCGGCACGCACCGGCCGCGGCCAAGCACCCGCTCCCGGATGCGCCGCCGCCCCCGGCCGCCTACAGCTTCGAAGCCGGGCCGGCCCAGCCCCGCGATCACCAGTGAGCCTCGAGCTCCCCGCCGACGGGCTGATCCGCTGTGGCTGGTCGGAGGGCTCCGAGCTGTATCGGGAGTACCACGATCACGAGTGGGGTAAGCCGGTGCGCGGCGACGACGCCCTGTTCGAGCGGATGTGCCTGGAGGCCTTCCAGTCGGGGCTGTCCTGGATCACGATTCTGCGCAAGCGGCCCGCCTTCCGCACCGCGTTCGCCGGCTTCGAGATCGAGCGGGTGGCCCGGTTCGGCCCGGCCGACGTGGCCCGGCTGATGGCGGACGCGGGCATCGTCAGAAACCGCCTCAAGATCGACGCGGTGATCACCAACGCCCAGGTTGCCCGCGATCTCGATATCGGGCTCGACGAGCTGCTCTGGAGCTTCGCGCCGGCCCCCCGGCCGCGGCCCCGCGCGCTCGCCGACGTGCCCGCCACCACAGCCGAATCCGTCGCTCTGGCAAAAGAATTGAAGCGCCGGGGATTCCGTTTCGTAGGGCCCACCACGGCCTACGCACTGATGCAGGCGACCGGAATGGTCGACGACCATCTGGTCGATTGCTGGGTGAAACGTGACGTGCCCGACAGTGGTCCCGGGGTCACATTTCGAACTCAGGTATCCGTCCACAACGGCGATAGGGAAGAATAGGTGCGGTGTAGCTCGCCAAATGCCGGCGAGCTACCTAGTTGGTGACAACTGGAGTTCCAAGAAAGTGCGCAGGATTACCGCGCAGATCTGGAGGGAGCAGAGGATGGCGGCCATGAAGCCCCGCACCGGGGACGGTCCCCTCGAGGCAACCAAAGAAGGGCGTGGAATCGTGATGCGGGTTCCACTCGAGGGTGGCGGGCGTCTGGTCGTCGAACTCACGCCGGATGAAGCAGCGGCGCTCGGTGACGAATTGAAGAGTGTCACCAGCTAGTCGTGTGCTTGCTGAGCTGGCCGGATTATTGGCCTGCCCAGAATGCGGTCTCGGTTTGGAGCCGTCCGACCGGGTACTGCGCTGCCCGCAGGGCCACAGCTTCGATCTCGCCAAGCAGGGCTATGTCAGCCTGCTGACCGGCGCTTCCACCAAGATGACCGGCGATACACCCGCCATGTTG
Organism: Nocardia sp. NPDC050712; assembly: GCF_040654295.1. Lineage (NCBI taxonomy): Bacteria > Bacillati > Actinomycetota > Actinomycetes > Mycobacteriales > Nocardiaceae > Nocardia > Nocardia sp. NPDC050712. Next base: position 299,970 of record NZ_JBFAHT010000001.1, on the reverse strand, counting down.
GACGCCCGTTCCGCCTTTCAGGGCGGCGGGCACTTCACACCCATCTCCGACGCGGTCTCCGCGGCCGCGGCACCGGCCGACGAGCCGGCCGTCGTCATGCTGGAAATCGGCGCGGGCACCGGCTACTACCTCGCTCGCGCACTCGACAACGCACCCGCGGCCCGCGGCATCGCACTGGATGTGGCCAAGGCCGCTGCCCGGCGCTGCGCGCGTGCCCATCCGCGCGCCGCGGCGGTGCTGGCCGACGCCTGGCGCGGTCTGCCGCTGCGCGCGGACACGGTGCACCGGGCCGTGTCGGTGTTCGCTCCGCGCAATCCGGCCGAGGTGGCGCGGGTGCTGCGCGCCGACGGCCGCTTCGTGGTGGCCACCCCGACCGTGCGGCACCTGGCCGAGCTGGTCGGGCCGCTGGGCATGGTGACGGTGGACCCCGACAAGGAGCGCCGCCTCGCCGCGGCGATGACCGGTCATTTCGAACTCCGGGACCGTGTCGTCGTCGACTATCCGATGAAGCTGGCCCGCGCCGACATCGGGCAGGTCATCGGGATGGGCCCGTCCGCCTTCCACGACGCCGGCCGGGATCCGAGCGGGCTCCCCGAACAGCTCGAGGTGACCGCGTCGGTCACCGTCGCGACCTACGGCCGCGCCTAGCTCTTGCGCACCAGGTCGTAGACCGCGATGGTCTGCTCGGCAATGCGGAACCAGTCGAATTCGGCGATCGCGCGCTTGCGCCCGGCCGCCCCGAACCGGGCCGCGAGTTCCGGATCCCCGGCGACCTCGTTGACGGCCGCGGCCAGGGCCCGCTCGTAGGCCGCGGGCTCCTGCGGGTCGTAGTGCACCAGGCGCCCGGTGCCGCCGTCGGCGACGACCTCGGGGATGCCGCCGACGTCGGAGGCGACGACGGCGGTCGCGCAGGCCATCGCCTCCAGATTCACGATGCCCAGCGGCTCGTACACCGACGGGCAGACGAAAACGGTGGCCGCGGACAGGATCTGCCGGATCTGCTCGGTGGGCAGCATCTCGCGCACCCAGAACACGTTGCCGCGCACCCGCTGCAGTTCGTCCACCGCGGCCGCGGTCTCCACTTCGAGTTCGCGGGTGTCCGGCGCGCCCGCGCACAGCACCAGCTGAATGTCCGGATCGAAGGCGCGGGCGGCGGCCAGCAGGTGGCCGACGCCCTTCTGCCGGGTGATCCGCCCGACGAAGGCCACGATCGGGCGGTCGGTACGCACCCCCAGCTCGGCCAGGATCGGCCGGGCGCCGGGTGCGGCGGGGCCCGGGTGCCACAGCTCGGCGTCGATGCCGTTGCGGACCACGTGCACGCGATCGGGGTCGACGGCCGGATAGGCGTCGAGCACATCGCGGCGCATGCCGTCGCTCACCGCGATGACGGCGTCCGCGTGTTCGACCGCGTTGCGTTCCGACCAGGACGAGACCCGGTAGCCCCCGCCCAATTGTTCGGCTTTCCACGGCCGGCGCGGCTCCAGCGAATGCGCGGTCAGCACGTGCGGAATGCCGTACAGCGTGGCGGCCAGATGCCCGGCCAGCCCGGTGTACCAGGTGTGGGAATGCACCACGTCGACATGCCCGGCGGCGTCGGCCATGCGCAGTTGCGCGGACATCATCCGCAGTGCCGGATTGGACTCCTGGAGCAGCGGATCAGGTTGGTGCACAACGGCATCCGTGCGCGAGACGCCCATGCAGTGCACGGTGACATCGGCCAGCCGGCGCAGCCGCGCGGTGAGCTCGGTGACGTGCACGCCGGCGCCGCCGTAGATCTCCGGCGGGTACTCGCGAGTCAGCATCGCGACCCGGAGCCCCTCGGGGCCCGCCGCGAAAACTCCCCCATCCGTGCCGAAACTCACCCACTTCAAACTAGACGCTCGGCTCGGCTCGGGCCACTCAGCGGACTACTTCACGGTAGTTTGGCTGTGTGAGGAGCCAGCCGCACGTACTCGGGATCGTGCTCGCCGGTGGCGAGGGCAAGCGACTGTTCCCCCTCACCGCGGACCGGGCCAAGCCTGCCGTCCCCTTCGGCGGTGCCTACCGCCTCATCGATTTCGTGCTCAGCAACCTGGTGAACGCCGGATATCTGCGGCTGTGCGTGCTCACCCAGTACAAGTCGCACTCGCTGGACCGCCACATCTCCCAGACCTGGCGGCTGTCCGGGTTCGCCGGTGAATACATCACCCCGGTGCCCGCGCAGCAGCGGCTAGGCCCGCGCTGGTACACCGGCAGCGCCGACGCGATCATGCAGTCGCTGAATCTGATCCAGGACGAGGACCCGGACTACATCGTGGTCTTCGGCGCCGACCACGTGTACCGGATGGATCCGGAGCAGATGGTCTCCGCGCACATCGCCTCCGGCGCGGGCGTGACGGTCGCGGGCATCCGGGTGCCGCGCAGTGAGGCGAGCGCGTTCGGCTGCATCGATTCCGACGAGTCCGGCCGGATCACCCAGTTCCTGGAGAAGCCCGCGCACCCGCCGGGCACCCCGGACGACCCGAACGTCACCTTCGCCTCGATGGGCAACTACGTCTTCAGCACCAAGGTGCTGGTGGACACCATCCGCGCCGACGCCGAGGACAACGACTCCGACCACGACATGGGCGGCGACATCATCCCGGCGCTGGTCGCCGCCGGGGACGCCGCGGTCTACGACTTCGCCGACAACGAGGTGCCCGGCGCCACCGACCGCGACCGCGGCTACTGGCGCGACGTCGGCACCATCGACGCCTTCTACGAGGCGCACATGGACCTGGTCTCGGTGCACCCGGTGTTCAACCTCTACAACCGGCACTGGCCGATCCGCGGGGCCGCCGAGAACCTTCCGCCCGCCAAGTTCGCGCAGGGTGGGCTGGCCCAGGAGTCGATCGTCGGCGCGGGCAGCATTCTGTCCGCGGCCACCGTGCGCAATTCCGTGCTCAGCTCCAACGTCATGATCGACGACGGCGCGACCGTCGAGGGCAGCGTGCTGATGCCGGGTGTGCGGATCGGGCGGGGCGCGGTGGTGCGCCGGGCCATCCTGGACAAGAACGTGGTCGTCGGCGAGGGCGAGATCATCGGCGTGGACGTCGAGCGCGACCGGGACCGGTTCGCCATCAGTCACGGAGGCATCGTCACCGTCGGCAAGGGGATCTGGGTCTAGGGCCCGGATTGCGGGCCGGTGCAGAACGGCGCGCAGGGCCCCGGGGTACGCGGGACCGTGGTCTCGGGGTCGCCACCGAAATCGGCGGTACTGACCAGCACCAGGAGCACGATGGCCCCGACCAGCAGGAGCACGAAGATGATCGCGGCGCCGGCCCAGTCGGTCTGCCCGTCCGCGCGGCGATCGGTGTCGTAGCCCCGGTTGTCGTAGGCGCGGTTGTCGTAGGCGCGGTCAGGGCCCGGATCGTCGTACGCCTCGTAGGCGTCGTAGGCCTCCCGGTTGCGAAACCGGCGGCGGCGGGCTCGCTGCTCTTCTTCCCAGCCCTCCCACATGGCACTGACCCTTCACTGTGACCGGGCCGTGGTCGCGTTCAGCGTGCGGGCTCGGTGCAGAACGGTGCGCAGGTTCCCGGCGGCGGCGGCGCTTTAGTCGGTCCGGTGTCGAAATCGGCGTTGCTGACCAACACAAGCACAATCACCGCCGCCGCGACCATCAAACCGACGACCGACAAGACCATAATCAGCCAATAGGGCACCGATTTCTCGGTGGCGATATGCCCTACGTGCACACCTTCGACGAATTCGGACCCGCTCTGCCACGTCATGCTGTACCTCTGCAACCCTGTGTAGTGGTTGCCGGTTACCCCCTGCGGGGCAAAGGAATCAGCCGCGCGAGGCGCAGAGCAAACCGTCGCCGACGGGGATCAGCACACTGGTCAACTCCGGGTTCTCGGCGATGGCGCGGGTCGCCGCGCGCACCGCCTGGGTCGCCGGATCACGTTGGGCCGCATCGGGAACGCGCCCGCCGAGCAGCGCGTTGTGCAGGATGATCGCGCCGCCCTGGCGCAGCAGCCGGACGGCCTGCTCGACGTATTCCGGATGCTCCATCGGCGCCGCGTCGATGAAGACCAGGTCGTAGGCGCCGTCGGCGAGCCGGGGCAGCACGTCCAGGGCGCGGCCGTTGATCAGCCGGGTCCGGGCGGGCGGGATCTCCGCGGTGCGGAAAGCCTCCTTGGCGGCACGCTGATGCTCGGGCTCGGAATCGATCGTGGTGAGCGTGCCGTCCTCGCGCATACCGTCGAGCAGCCACAGCCCGCTGATCCCCGCTCCGGTGCCCACCTCGACCACCGCGCGGGCCCCGAGCAACTGGGAGTACATACTCAGCAAAGCCCCGACCGACGGGGGCACCGGCGCCGCGCCGAGCTCGGTGGCCCGTTCCCGCGCGCCGACGAGTACCTCGTCCTCCACCACGGATTCCTCCACGTAGGCGAGATTTTGCTCCAGATTCGATGCCACGCCTATGAGGCTAATGCGGAGAACGTGTTATCGGCGTTGTGACAACACGGTTTCGGCCCCGCCGAGTTTCTCAGCCGACCCTCAGGATCTCCATATCCCCGGCATACAAGCACAGGAAAGAGTAGGGGCAAGCAAGACCAGTCGACCGCGCAACGGCGGGGGCGGGAACAACGACATACAGGTTGTCGGTTGTATTCGCTACTGCCGTGTTTACGGTCCTGAGTAGGAGGTAGCCCCATCCACATGGTCAAAGGTTCGTTTGCGGCGCTTTCGGGGCACCCCACCACTGTTCCCGAGCAGTCGACCCTGCCTGAGCAGGCCTTTCCCCTTGATTCCGATGCCTCCGAGATCCCCGAGGAAGAACTGACCGGCACCGCCGCGTTCGACGCCACCGGCGATCGCACGGTCATGCCCTCCTGGGACGAACTGGTCCGCGAGCACGCCGACCGCGTCTACCGGCTGGCCTACCGGCTCTCCGGCGACGCGCAGGACGCCGAGGACCTCACCCAGGAGACCTTCATCCGGGTCTTCCGCTCCCTGTCCAACTACCAGCCGGGCACCTTCGAGGGCTGGCTGCACCGCATCACCACCAACCTGTTCCTGGACATGGTCCGCCGCCGCAACCGCATCCGGATGGAAGCGCTGCCCGAGGACTACGACCGGGTGCCGGCCGAGGGCCCGACCCCCGAGGACGCCTACCACGACGCCCGCCTGGATCCCGAGCTGCAATCGGCGCTGGACGCGCTGGCTCCGGAATTCCGCGCCGCGGTCGTGCTCTGCGACATCGAGGGCCTGTCCTACGAGGAGATCGGCGCGACGCTGGGCGTGAAACTGGGCACTGTGCGCAGCCGAATCCACCGCGGCCGCCAGGCACTGCGTGAGCACCTTGCGCATAATGGAGCTGGGCAGCGGATTACCGCGGCCACGAGCCTTGGGTGAGCCGGGCACCGAACCGACTGTCGGCTTCGGGAGCCGGCCTCACCGTCAGCAGATGGATGTTGCCGGTCGGAAGGGTGAGCACCGAATGAGTGGCGAAGCTAGGCCGCGTTTTCGTCCCACCGAGCATCTGGCGAGCGAAGCGATCGCCGCCTATGTGGACGGCGAGTTGCGGATGAACGCTTATTTGCGCGCCGCTCAGCATTTGTCCCAGTGCCCCGAGTGCGCGGCCGAGGTCGACGCACAGCAGCAGGCGCGCATCGCGTTGCGCCAGTCCGGCCCGATCCGGATTCCGCACGGCCTGCACGACACTTTGAGCCGCATCCCGCTCGGCGAATTGCCCGGCGCCGGTCCGAGCGCGGGTCCGCCGTCCGATCGGCCGGCCCATTCCGCGCCGGGAAACTCGCGTACCGAGGCAGTTTTCGGTTTTCTGCCGGATTCGTTCACCGCGACCCGGTGGGCACAGTGGTGGCGCAAGTAGAGTTTCACGCGTGACCACCGAATCGCAGAACACCGGATCGGCCGACACCAACGATTCGGCGGCCAATCGGGGAAGCCTGAGGCCGTCAGATGCGCCCGTATTGGGCCCGAGACCGGTTAATCGCCCCCAGGTAGATCCGCATACCGCCTCGACTTTCGGCAGGCCCGCCGGGCAGGTCGGATCCTTCGCCGCGTATTCACCGGGCGGTGCCCCCGATGCCGCGCCGCAACTCGGCCCGGAATTGCAGAACCGCCCGCCGGATTCGGTGCTCGCCGAGGCTTTCGGCCGGCCCGCGGGTTCCAGCGAACTGCTGCAACGTGATCCCGATGCCGACGACGCCCATCCCGCCGTCGCCGGTCCCGCGGATCCGTGGCGTGATCCGAACGCACCCGCGCGGCTCGGTGCCCCGGCGGTCGAGACGCCCGCGCCCGAGGCGCTACCGCAGTCGCACAGGCTCAGTGCCCGCGAGGTGCTCTTCGGTTCCCGCGTCGCGCCCAAGGCGCTGGCGTTGCTGGCCGCTGTCGCGCTCGCCATCGGCCTGGTGGGTGGTCTGGTCGGCCGGCTGACGGCCGAGACCTCGCAGACCCTGACCTCGCGCAAGGTGGCCCTGGAACAGGGTGACGCGCCCGAGCAGCCGCACGGCCAGATCTCCCAGGTCGCCAATGCCGTACTGCCGTCGGTGGTTTCGATCCGCGTGACGGTCGGCGACAACGGCGCCACCGGCTCCGGCGTGGTGATCGACGGCGCCGGCTACGTGGTCACCAACAATCACGTGATCTCGATGGCCGCGCAGGACAAGAGCAACCGCGCGGTCATGCAGGTGACCTTCTCCGACGGCACCCGGGTGCCCGCGCAGCTGGTCGGCCGCGATCAGAAGACCGACCTCGCGGTGCTCAAGGTCGATGTGAAGAACCTCACGGTGGCCGAGATCGGCAAGTCCGCGGACGTCCAGGTGGGCGACGACGTGCTGGCCGTCGGTTCGCCGCTGGGCCTGAGCAAGACCGTCACCTCCGGCATCGTCAGCGCGCTGCACCGGCCGGTGAAGCTGGCCGGTGAGGGCAGCGACACCAACGCCGTCATCGACGCCGTGCAGACCGACGCCGCGATCAACCCGGGTAACTCCGGTGGCGCGCTGGTCGACATGCAGGGCCGGCTGATCGGTATCAACACCGCGATCCGCAGCGAGTCCGGCGGTTCGGTCGGTCTCGGCTTCGCCATCCCGGCCGATGTGGTGACCACGGTCGCGCAGACGCTGATCCGCGACGGGCAGATGCACCACGCCAAGATCGGCTTGTCGGCGCGCACCAAGACGGTCGCCAACGAGGTGATGAGCGGCGCCGCGGTCGCCGATGTGGAGCCGGGTGGCCCCGCGGCCAAGGCGGGCATCGTCGAGGGCGACGTGATCGTCAAGATCGGGGACCGGGAAGTGACCGGGCCCGAGGAACTGACGGTCGCCGTGCAGCAGCACAAGATCGGCGAGCGGGTGAACGTGCAGTTGATCCGCGATGGCAGGCAGGTAGACGTGCCGGTCACCCTCGAGTCCGACTGAGAAGTGGCGTGACCTCCGGGTACGCTGGGATCCGTGTTCAGCAACATCGGCTGGAGCGAGATGGTCATCTTGCTCGTCGCAGCCCTAGTGATCCTCGGCCCGGAGCGTCTGCCCGGCGCGGTTCGCTGGACCACGCGCAGCCTGCGTCAGGTGCGCGATTACGCCAGCGGCGCGACCACCCAGCTCAAACAGGAGCTCGGCCCGGAGTTCGACGATCTGCGCAAACCGCTGGCCGAGCTGAACGAGCTGCGCGGGATGTCGCCGCGCGCGGTGGTCACCAAACATCTGCTGGGCGGTGACGATTCGGTGTTCAAGGAAATCGACGGCGCTGTCGGAGATCTTCGGAACGGCACTCAGATGCCCGCGCACCCCATGCTGAAGCCGCAGAAACCGCTGGAGCGCAACGAAACTCCACCGATCGACAACGACGCCACCTAGGCCGAGCAAGGTCACCGGCGTCAAGCGTTCTAGACACCTGACACTGTCCAGCTGTCTAGACTTCGCACATGTCGGCCGATGACGTGGCACGGGTCTTCGCTATCGAGGACAAGGTCGAGCGGCTCAAAGCGGCGACCGACGGGGTAGCGGCGGCCCAGCAGACCATCAACGAACTCACCCGGATTCGCCGAGCGGTGATCCGGGAGCTACACGCCGAGGGCTGGACCTTCGCCAGAATCGGTGCGGCCGCGGGTCTTTCCCGCGCCCGCATCCATCAGGTGAGCACGCAGGGTCCGGCACCGGAGGGGTTGTTCTTCGGGCACGGTCCCGTCACCGTGATCGCGCCGGAGGTGCGCGCGGGGCGGGTGCTGGGCGCACCCGACGCCACCGCGCCCGCGCGGCTGGCCGAGTTGCTGCACGAGCTCGGGTTCGGCGCGACCATCGAACATTTCCTGCCGGGGCGCCCGATCGATCTGAACCGGGACGGGCTGATCATCGTCGGCGGCCCCGAGCTCTCCCCCAGCCTGCGCCAGCTCATCGCCGCCGACCCGCGCCTGCGCCGCGCGGTGGCCCGCGCCGGTGACGCCCGCCGGGGCATCGAGGATCGCGCCGCGCGCCGGGTCTACCGGCCCGGCGGCCCGGATCCGCACGACATCGCCTATCTGGCCCGGCTGCCGCGCCCCGACGGCCGCGGCACCTGCCTGATCATCGACGGCCTGCACCCGCCCGGTTCGCTGGGCGCCGTCCGGCTGCTGGCCACCCGCCTGGCGACGCTGCACGAGCGCGCCGCCAATCACCTGTTCTCGGTGCTGATCGCGGTGCGTTACGACCGCGGCACCGGCGAGCCGGTCGATGCCGACCTGCTCACCCCCGTCTACCGGCACGACCCTTCCGACTCGCGCGTCATGGCGCCGCGTACGCGACGCTGAGCACGCGGCGAAGGGTCGGGCCTGCGACGGTCACGCGGCGACGCGGGTGGGGCGCAGGGTGTTCATCGGGGGGCGGTCGGTGAGTGAGACCTCGGTGCTCTGCGCGGTGAAAGCGTCACCGATCATGGGGAATTGGGTGAGCGCGGCGCCGGAGTCCTGCACGCCGCTGCGGCCGAGGACCGTGCCGAGGATCTGGCGTGACATCACGCCGAGGTCGGCGAGCGGGCGGTTGCGGTGGGTCCGCACGCCCAGGTTGACCTGACCGATGGCTTCCAGGCCGAGCCGGTCGTAGGTGTCGAGCAGCAAGCCGATTTCGACGCCGTAGCCCGGTGCGAAGGGCACCGAGGTCAAAAGCTCTCTGCTGCCCGCGTATTCGCCGCCCAGGGGCTGCAGCACCTGGGATAGCTCGGGCCGCAGGGCGGCCAGCAGCGGGCGCGCGACGAGCTCGGTGACCCGGCCGCCGCCGTGCGCCTCGACCTCGCCGCCCCGGCGCAGCGGACGACGATAGTAGGCCTTGACCAGTTGCATGTCGTCGACGGTCAGCAACGGGCCCAGCAGCTTCGGGACGAAGGCCGGGTCGGGGTCGATGAGGTCGGAGTCGACGAAGGCGATCAGATCGCCCTCGGCCACGGCCAGCGAGCGCCACAGCACCTCGCCCTTGCCGGGGGCCGGATCGAGTTCGGGGACGGCCTGTTCCCGGCTGAACACCTCGGCCCCGGCGGCGCGGGCGCGCTCGGCGGTGGCGTCGGTGGAGCCGGAATCGAGGACGATCAGTTCGTCCACGAGGGTGCCCAGCAGGGGCCGGATGCTGGCCACCACGGCGGCGACCGTGGCTTCTTCGTTCAATGCGGGCAGCACGACCGAGACGGTGCGGCCGGCCTTGGCGGCCACCAGCTCCTCGATCGGCCATTCGGGGTTGTCCCAGGTGTTGATCGTCATACCAGACCTCGCAGGGTGTGCGCTGGGGGCCGGATGCCCTGGATCGCGGCGATCATGTCGACCACGCGACGGGTTGCGGCAACTTCGTGGACTCGGAAGACCCGGGCGCCTGCGGCCGCGGACCATGCGGTTGCTGCCAATGTGCCCTCCAATCGTTCGGATAGACCGACACCTAGAGTCTCCCCGATAAAATCCTTGTTGCTCAGTGCCATCAGGACTGGCCATCCGGTTTTTACGAGAACGTCGATTGCCCGCAACAACTCGAGCCCGTGATAGGTGTTCTTGCCGAAATCGTGGGTCGGATCGATCAGGATCGAATCCCGGCGCACACCTGCCGCAAGCGCCTGCTCGGCCGCGTTCACCACGGTCCCGGTGACTTCCTCGACCACGTCGGCGTACCGGACGCGGTGCGGGCGAGTCCGTGGCACCGCCCCGCCGGTGTGGCTGCACACGATTCCGGCGCCCGTTTCCGCAGCTACCCGCACCAGATCGGGGTCCGCGCCGGCCCAGGTGTCGTTGATCAGATCCGCACCCGCGTCGACCGCGGCCCGCGCCACCTCGGCCCGCCAGGTATCGATGCTGATCAATAGCTGGGGATATTTACCGCGGATCTCCGCAACGAAGGGCACGACCCGGCGGGCTTCCTCGGCGGCATCCACGAGATTGCCCGGCCCCGCCTTCACCCCGCCGATGTCGACCAGATCGGCGCCCTCGTCCACCGCCCGCGCGACCGCGTCCATCGCGGCCGCGTCGCTGAAGGTCGCGCCCTGGTCGTAGAACGAATCAGGGGTGCGATTCACGATCGCCATCACCAGTGCCCGATCCGTCCGCACCGGCCTGCCGCACAGGGTGGGAAGCGGCGTTACGGCAGGGCTGAACATGACCTTGACTGTACCCAGGGGAACCCCGCCTCAAGATCGACGGGGAGCCGTGCGACTACTTGGGGGCGCGCCGCGCCGCGACGTCGTCGGGGTAGTCGTCGTAGAACGGGACGTAGCCCTCCGAACGGCCGGACAGGACATAGAGCTCGGTGGCGTCGTCGGGTTCGTAGCCCTGCTTGCGCAGGTCGACCTTGCGGCTCTTGAACGTGGAGGTCTGCTCCAGCTCGGAGACGACCCGGACGAACAGCGGCACCGCGTACCCGGGCAGCTGGTCGTGCGCCAGGTCGGCGAGGGCCTTGCCGTCGAACTCGGTGTCCGCGCGCAGGGTGACCGCGGCCATGCCCGCCTTGCCGTCGGCGCCGGGGATATCGACGCCGAAGACCACCGCCTCGTCGATGGCGTCGGCCTTGTTCAGCGCGCCCTCGACCTGGGTGGTGGCCACGTTCTCGCCCTTCCAGCGGAAGGTGTCGCCGAGCCGGTCGACGAAGGCGATGTGCCACCAGCCCTGGTTGCGGACCAGGTCGCCGGTGTCGAACCAGGAGTCGCCGGGCTTGAAGGCGTCGCGCACCAGCTTGGATTCGGTCGCGTCCGCATCGGTGTAGCCGTCGAACGGCTGACTGTCGGTGACCTTGGCCAGCAACAACCCGATCCCGCCCGCGCCGACCCGGCGCAGCCGACCGGCGGAGTCCCGCTTGGCTGCGCCGTTCTCCTCGTCGTATTCCACGATCGTGTACGGCAGCACCGTGAACCCGGCGGTGCGATCCACCCCGAACGCGTTGACGAACGCGACCGGCGCCTCGCTGGCCCCGTAGAACTCGACGATGCGGTCGATCCCGAACCGGCTCTTGAACTCGTCCCACAGCTCCGGGCGCAGGCCGTTGCCGACGGCCAGCCGCACCCGATGCTGCCGATCGGCCGGCTTGGGCGACTGGTTCAGCAGATAGCGGCAGAGCTCACCGATGTAGATGAACGCCGTCGCCTGCTCGCGGATGATCTCGTCCCAGAAACCGGAGGCGGAGAACTTCTCGCCGAGCACGTAGGTGGCACTGCCCGAGAGCACCGACGACAGCGCCACCGTGAGCGCGTTGTTGTGATAGAGCGGCAGGCAGCAGTAGAGGGCGTCGCCGGTGTTCAGGCGCACGCCCAGGCCGCCGAGGCCGGACATCGACTGGGTCCAGCGCCGATGCGTCATCACGCTGGCCTTGGGCAGGCCGGTGGTGCCGGAGGTGAAGATCAGGAAGGCGCGCTCGCGGGCGGTGACCTGCGCGCAGACCGGCGGGTCCGAGGCGTCGGCGTCGCGGGCGGCGTCGCGAAGATCGTTGCTGAACAACACGTTCGACGGCGGTTCGGCGAGCGAGTCGAACGCTTCCCGGCACTCCTCGCCGATCACGTTCAGCACGCTCTCCAGCAGGCCGAAGCTGTGCGCGAGCACCTCGTCGCGCTGGTTGTAGTTGAGCAGGCCGACGGTGGCGCCGAGCTTGACCACCGCCAGCGCGACGAACAAGGTCTCGGGCCGGTTGGTCATCAGGACCCCGACCACGTCACCACGGTCGACACCGCGCTCGGCGAGCACATGCGCGTACCGGTTCACCTCGGCGTTGGCCTCGCGGTAGGTGAACTTCTGCCCCTGGAACCGCAGGAACAACCGATCCGGATGCCGGTGCGCGTTGCGCTGGAAGTACAGGCCGACCGAGGCCTTGTCCCCGCCGCGCACCAGCATGCCCCGGGCTCCGCGCAGCATCGACGGCGCGTCGAAGGCCATGCGGGGCAACGACTTGGCCAGATCCAGCAGGCTGACCGTGTTCCGTGTTTCGCTCACAACGGTTCTCCTATTCGAGCCCTGGTTTCAGCGCCGCGAAGGCCGCTTCCATGGTGTTAGCCACTGTGATGCGATCCAAAGCCGACTGCGGCACGAACTTTCGCTGGTGCAGCTCGCCGAGCCAGTCGACCAGGCCGCGGTAGAAGCCGTTCGGGTCCAGCAGCACCACCGGCTTCTCGTGCTCGCCGAGATAGCCACCCGTCCACGTCTCGAAGAACTCCTCGAGCGTGCCTATGCCGCCGGGCAGCGTCAGGAAAGCGTCGGCGCGTTCCTCCATGATCTGCTTGCGCTGGCGCATGGTGTCGGTGACCACCAGCTCGTCGGCGGAGGTGTCGGCGACTTCCTTGTGCACCAGGTGCTTCGGGATGACGCCGACGGTGTTCGCGCCACCGGCCCGGGCCGCGGTGGCGACCGCGCCCATCATCGACACGTTGCCGCCGCCGGACACCAGTTGCCAGCCGCGACCGGCGATCTCGGTGCCGACCTGGCCGGCCAGCGCCAGATAGTCGGTGTCGACCGTGCTCGCCGAGCAATACACGCACACCGAATAGGGCTGTACCACCGGCGCACTCACCACAGATCCTCCGTACCGATCGCATCGGCGGCGATGTCCGCCGCGGCATTACTGGTAATGATCGACACCACGTCCTCGACGCTGTCGGTGACGTGCAACAGGCTCAGATCGCCGTGCGCGATCTTGCCGGAGCCGCCGAGCGAGTCGCGCAGCCAATCCATCAGGCCGGACCAGTACCTGGTGCCGAACAGGATGATCGGGAACCGGGTGATCTTGCGGGTCTGCACCAGGGTCAGCGCCTCGAACAGTTCGTCCAGGGTGCCGAAACCGCCCGGGAGACAGACGAAAGCCTGCGAGTACTTCACGAACATGGTCTTGCGCGCGAAGAAGTACCGGAAGTTGATCCCCAGGTCGACCCACTCGTTGAGGCTCTGCTCGAACGGCAGCTCGATGCCGAGCCCGATCGAATACCCGCCCGCCTCGGAGGCGCCGCGGTTCACCGCCTCCATCGCGCCCGGGCCGCCGCCGGTGATCACCGCGAACCCGGCCCGGGCCAGCGCGGCGCCGATCGCCATGCCCGCCTGGTACTCGGGGTGGTCGACGGGTGTGCGCGCGGAACCGAAGACCGCCACCGCCGGCGGCACCTCGGCCAGCGCGCCGAAGCCCTCCACGAACTCGGACTGGATCCGCAGCACCCGCCACGGGTCGGTGTGCACCCAGTCGCTGGGGCCGTGGTCGTCGAGCAGGTTCTGATCGGCGGTCCGCAGGCCGGGCTTACGGTCGCGCCGGAACATGATGGGGCCTCGCATCTTGGGCGTGGATCTGGGCAGACCCGGCACCGCGCCACTGGTGACCGGGGCACTCTCGACGGGCGTGCCGAGCATCGGCGAACGACCGGCCGGCGGGTCGTTCGCGGGGGGATTCGGGGCCGGGGTACCGGCCACCGGCGGACGGTCAACCTCGGGTTCGGCAGCGTCGCTGGACATGCGCTCCACGCTACCGCCGGGCCGTGACCACCGGATCAGGCGCCGGTGAGGTAGGTGCGCAGCATCGCGGTGACCGCGGTGATCTGCGCGGTCGGGCAGTGCTCGTCGCGCTTGTGCGCGAGGTTGGGGTCGCCCGGGCCGAAGTTGACGGCGGGGATGCCGCGCGCGGCGAAACGGGAGACGTCGGTCCAGCCGTATTTGGCGCGGATACCGCCGCCGCCGTGGCTGTTCACCGAGTCGATCAGGCCCTTCGCGGCGGGCGCGGTCAGACCGGGCAGCGCGCCGGGGGCGGAGTCGGTGATCTCGAAGTCCACCTCGAGGCCGTCGAAGACCTCGCGCACGTGCGCGATGGCCTGCTCGACGGAGCGGTCGGGGGCGAAGCGGAAGTTCACGTCCAGCTCGGCGGCGTCCGGGATGACATTGCCCGCCACGCCACCCGCGATCCGCACCGCGGACAGGCCCTCCCGGTAGCCGCAGCCGTCGATGTCGACCTCGCGGGCCCGGTAGTCGGCCAGGCGCGCCAGGATCGGGGCCAGCTGGTGAATCGCGTTGTCGCCCTTCCACGAGCGAGCCGAGTGCGCGCGCACGCCCGCGGTGCCGATCCGGGCCCGCAGCGTGCCCTGGCAGCCCGCCTCGATCCAGCCGCCGGACGGCTCCCCGAGAATCGCCAGGTCACCTTCCAGCCATTGCGGCAGGTCCCGTTCGATGTGACCGAGCCCGTTGTGCACGGCCGCGATCTCCTCGCCGTCGTAGAAGATCAGCGTCAGATCGTGCACCGGATCGGCGATGGTCGCGGCCAGGTGCAGGAATACCGCGTCCCCCGACTTCATATCGACGGTGCCGCAGCCGTAGAGCACCTGCTCCCCCGCCGCGTCCCGTTCGAAACGGCTCGGCACGTTGTCCGCGATCGGCACGGTGTCCAGATGCCCCGCCAGGATCACCCGCTCCGGCCGCCCCAGATTCGTCCGGGCGAGCACGACGTTCCCGTGCCGCACCACCTCGAACCCCCGCGTCTGCTCGCGCAGCGCCTGCTCGACGAGGTCCGCGATCACCTTCTCGTCCAGCGACTCGCTGGGAATGTCGACGAGGGCGGCGGTGAGCGCGATGGGATCGGCAGACAGGTCCAGAGTCACGCCACCACCCTACGACCGCGTCTGCGTCAGTCGTCGGCCATGGTGAAGGCGCCGCCCTCCAGGCGGGCGATCAGGCGCTGAGTCCAGGCGGTGCGGCTGTCGGCGGTATCGAGCCACAGGCCGAGCACCTCGCCGACCGGGCCCCAGGTTTCGAGGTCGGTGTCCGGTGGGAGGTTCGTGGTGATGCTGGCGCGCCACTCCCCGAGTTCCCGGGCGCGGTCGCGCAGTAGCGCGATGGCGTCGGCGCGCGGGAGATCGTCGATGAAGCCGACCGCCGCCGCGAGCAGGTCCAGGCGGGGGTCGCGGTGCGCCAGCGCGGACCGCAGCAGTTGCTGGTGGGCCTGCTCGCCGGCGGTGGTCAATTCGTATTCCGTGCGCGGCGGTCCGCCCGCTTCACTCGGCATCGTGTCGTGCGCGCGCAGCAGTTCGTCCTTGGTCAGGGACTTGAGCGCGTGGTACACCGAACCCGAGGTGGCCCGGGCCCATTCGTGCGCGCCCCAGGACTCCAGATCGGCGCGCACCTGATAGCCGTGCGCACGACCGCGGCGCCGGACCGCGCCGAGCACGAGCAGTCGAACCGCCGTCACGTGGTACCTCCCGGTCGAATGTCAGGCGGGTGCGGTGACCCACCACAGTGTGCCGAACGGGTCGACGAACGCACCCATCCGGCTGCCGTCGTCCTGGACGCCGACCGGCGCGGCCGACCGCGCGCCCGCGGCGAGTGCCCGCTCGTGGGCGGCTTCGGGATCGGGCACGGTGGACCAGAGCTGCACGTGCACCGGCTCCTGCGGCGAGCGCAGGCAGCGCTCACCGGCAGCGCCGGAATCGGCGAAATAGAGCGAACTTTCGCCGATCCGCGCTTCGGCGTGCATGATGCGGCCGGGGTCCGAGGGCAACGGCACCACCGTGGGCACCTGCGCGTCGAAGACCTGCTCCAGGAACGCGCGGAAGACGGTGGCGTCATCGACCATCACATAGGGGGTTACTGCGGACATCCCGATCTCCTGACTAGCCAAAATTGGTTACCTAGGCCGCGAGCGTAACTCGAGTAGCCAAATTTGGCTAGACTGACGAAGAGGTAGGTTCCTGCTGTTCGGCGAGAGTGGGTAACCTCTTCTGACGTGAGCATTCAGGGAGCAGTAGCAGTCGGTATCGCCAATGTGACCGCGGACGGAACCGTCCTGGACACCTGGTACCCGAGCCCGGAACTGGGCGAGTTCGCCGAGACCGGCACCAAGCGCCTGGAGGACGCGCCCGCGGAGTACGCAGCGCTGCTCGGTTTCGACGACGCCCGCGGCGTCGATGTCATCGCGGTGCGCACCACCATCGCCGATCTGTCGGCCGCGCCGATCGACGCGCACGACGTGTACCTGCGCCTGCACCTGCTCTCGCATCGGCTGGTCCAGCCGCACGGAGTGAGCCTGGACGGCCAGTTCGGCCTGCTCAGCAACGTGGTGTGGACCAATCACGGCCCCGCCGCGGTGGAGGGCTTCGAGACGGTGCGGGCCAAGCTGCGCGCCCGCGGCCCGGTCACCGTGTACAGCATCGACAAGTTCCCGCGCATGGTCGACTACGTGGTCCCCTCCGGCGTGCGCATCGGCGACGCCGACCGGGTCCGCCTCGGCGCGCACCTGGCCTCGGGCACCACGGTCATGCACGAGGGCTTCGTGAACTTCAACGCTGGCACGCTCGGCAACTCGATGGTCGAGGGCCGGATCTCGGCGGGCGTCGTGGTCGGCGAGGGTTCCGACATCGGCGGCGGCGCGTCCACCATGGGCACCCTGTCCGGCGGCGGCACCACCATCATCTCCATCGGCGAGCGCTCGCTGCTTGGCGCCAACTCCGGCCTGGGCATCCCGCTCGGCGACGACTGCGTCCTGGAGGCCGGGCTGTACCTGACCGCCGGCACCAAGGTCAGCACCCCGGACGGCACCGTGGTCAAGGCCGCGGCACTGAGCGGCCAGAACAACCTGCTCTTCCGCCGCAACTCGCAGACCGGCGCCGTCGAGGTGGTGCCCCGCAAGGGCACCGGCATCGAGCTCAACGCCGCGCTGCACGCGAACGACTGATCCCGAAACGCCCACCGGCACCGCGCCGGTGGGCGTGCGCCGTCAGCCGACGGCGACCTCCTCGCCGATCCCGAACGCGATGACGCGGGTCGGGTGGATGCGGATCATCTCCCGCGACGGCACGCCGCTCAGATACGAGTCGACATCGGTCAAAGCCTCGGCGCTACCCCGGATTTCGAGGCAGCGCACCCGCCAGGGCTGCACCGAGGCGATGTCGTCGACAACGAACGCCACCTGATCGTTGCCCGCCAGATTGCGGAACTTCCACGACGCGCCCATATTCCAGCCCGCGATGTCGATGGTGCCGAGTTCGGCGTTGTAGTGGAACCCCACCGGATTGTTCTGCGGCGAGCCGTCCGCGCGCACGGTCGCCAAGCGCCCGAGTTGCTGGGTCTTCAGGTAATCGATGTGGTCCTGGGCCAGGGCTGCAGTCATGTCCGAGACCGTAAAACCTCGAGCCGACTCGAGGTCAAGACGCCGCGCTAACCCAGCTGCTTCTTCTGCACCTTGCCCATGGCGTTGCGCGGGAGCCCGGCCACCAGCCGGATCTCGCGGGGCCGTTTGTGCACCGAAAGTTGTTCGGCCACATAGGTGATCAGCTCGTCCTCGTTCGCCTCGGCCGCGTCGCGGGCCACCACGAAGGCGACGATGCGCTGACCGAGGTCGGCATCCGGCAGCCCCACCACCGCGACCTCGGCGACCGCCGGGTGGCCGAGCAGCGCGGTTTCGATCTCCCCCGCGCCGATGCGGTAGCCGCCCGATTTGATCAGGTCGACCGATTCGCGGCCGACGATGCGGTGGCAGCCGTCCGGGTCGATGGCCGCGACGTCACCGGTGACGAACCAGCCGTCGGAGGTGGTGCTCGCGGCGGTGGCGTCGGGCCGGTTCAGATAGCCGTCGAAGAGCATGGGGCCCGAAACCTGCAGGCCGCCGATGCTTTCGCCGTCGTGCGGCACCGCGTTGCCCGCCTCGTCGCGCAACCGGGTGCGGACACCGGCCACGGGGGTGCCGACCCAGCCGGGACGGCGTTCGCCGTCGGCGCGGGTGGACAGGGTGATCATGGTTTCGCTCATGCCGTAGCGCTCGATCGGGGCGTGGCCGGTGAGCTCGCGCAGCTTCTCGAACACCGGCACGGGCAGCGGCGCGCTGCCCGAGACGAGCAGGCGCGCGCTCGCCAATTGCCGTGCGGCATCGGCGTCTTCGGCGACGCGCGACCACACGGTCGGCACCCCGAAGTACAGGGTGCCGCGCGCCGCCGCGTAGGCCTGCGGGGTGGGCTTGCCGGTGTGGATCAGCGGGCTGCCCACCCGCAGCGGGCCGAGCAGGCCGAGGATCAGGCCGTGCACGTGGAACAGCGGAAGTCCGTGCACGAGCACATCACCGGGCGTCCAGGCCCAGGCCTCGGCGAGCGCGTCCAGGCCGGCGGCGATGGCGCCCCGGCTGAGCACGACGCCCTTCGGCGGGCCGGTGGTGCCGGAGGTGTAGAGCACGAAAGCCGTGGTGGCCGGGTCGGGTTCGGGGTAGGTGTGCCAGGAGCGGGCGTGCACGCGCACCGGAACCACCGGGAGCCCAGCGTTTTCCGGCGCCGCGCCGAGCCAGGCCTGCGCCCCGGAGTCCGCCAGGATGTGCGCGAGCTCGGCGGTGCCGGAGTCCGGCGGCACGGGCACCACGGTGACGCCGGCGATCAGGCAGCCGAGCACCGCGAGCACCGTCGGCACGGTCGGCTCGGCCAGCACCGCGACGCGTTCGGCGCGCGCGATCCGCTCGGCCACCGAGGTGGCCGCGCCCAGCAGGTCACTGCGCGAGAGCGTGGTCCCGTCGATGGTCACCGCGTCGGGGATATCCGCCCCGGCGGCGACGGCGAGCGGG
Organism: Nocardia sp. NPDC050712; assembly: GCF_040654295.1. Taxonomy (NCBI): domain Bacteria; kingdom Bacillati; phylum Actinomycetota; class Actinomycetes; order Mycobacteriales; family Nocardiaceae; genus Nocardia; species Nocardia sp. NPDC050712. The sequence continues at coordinate 280,987 of NZ_JBFAHT010000001.1, read as the reverse complement.
TTCAGCGAGCGGAGCAGCAAAGGCGGGCCATAGGACACCCGCCCACGCTACTGCCCGCGGGCACTGTGACCGTTGACACCCCCGCGAGGCGGTGAGAAAGTTATTGCATAACCTTCTCAACGACGAGAACGAGGTCGATCATGACCAGTCCGCTTCGCGCAGCACACAATTCCGGGCTCCCCGGCGCCGAATTCGACATCACGCACTACCTCGACGGCGCCACCGCATTCTTCGGCGCGGCGGCGAATGTGATCATGCAACTCGCCGATCCACCGGTCGGCTACGGCGTGGTGGAGAGCACGGTGGACAGCGGCAAGGTCACGCTGCATCCGATCAAGCGGCTGCGCACGACGGTCACCTACCTGTCGGTCGCCATGCTCGGCGACGAGGACGAGCGCGCGGCCTATCGCGCGGCCGTGAACCGCTCACACCGCGCGGTGCGCTCCACCGCCGCGAGCCCGGTGAAATACAACGCCTTCGACCCGAAACTGCAACTGTGGGTGGCGGCCTGCCTGTACTGGGGCGCGCGCGATATGTACGAGCGCCTGCACGGCCCGATGGACGCGTCGAGTGCCGACGCCTTCTACTATTTCGGCGCTCGACTCGGCACGACGTTGCAGATGCGCCCGGAGATGTGGCCCGCCGACCGGGCCGCATTCGACGCCTATTGGGCCGAGAATCTGGCCCGCACCCGGATCGATCCGCCGATCCGCGCCTACTTCGACGACCTGATCGATTTGAAGATGCTGCCGTTGCCGCTGCGGCTCCCCTTCGCCCGATTCCATCGCTGGGTCGTCGCCGGAATGTTGCCACCGCATCTGCGCGAGCAGATGAATATGCGCTGGAACGCTCGCGACGACCAGGTATTGGCCGCGCTGCTGCGCACTCTCGGCGCCGTCTCGGGCCGGATGCCGGGGCCGGTCCGGATGTTCCCGGTCAACGCCTACCTGGCCGACTTCCGGTTGCGGCGGCGGCTGGGCCTGCGGCTGGTCTAGCGCTGCGGCACCCGGAACGACACCACCACGTGGTCGCGGGCGAACTGCCGGATCGCGGCGTCGTCACCCAGCGGAATCACCGTCTGCGGCGTGAGGGCCAGCGAAATCGCCGTGCGCGCGATCATTTCCGACAGCGGCGCCGGATCGTATTCCGGCAGTTTGCCTTCCGCCTGCAACCGGGCGACGAATTCGGCCAGATAATCGCGCCCCAATTCGATGATCGGCGCGCCCTGGGTGGTGAGGAACGGCAGCACGAATTCCGGTTCGGTGGCCAGCAGCCGGTGCACCAGCTTGTTCTCGCGCAGCCCGTTGAGGAACGCGGCGAACAATTCGACGATCTGATCTTCGGCGGGTGCGTCGCGGTCGACCTGGCGTTGCAGCACCGCGTCCACCTCGTCGATGAATTCGCGGGTCTGGCGCAGCGCGACGGCCTGGATCAGATCGGATTTGCTGGCGAAGCGCCGGTACAGCGTCGCGAGGGACAGACCGCAACGCCGGGCGACCTCGACCATGCTGGTGCGTTTGATGCCGAAATCGAGGAACGCCAGCAAGGCCGCGTCCAGGACACGCGCCTGATTGCGATCCTCGGGGCCGGTGCTGCGCACCAGCGACAGCAACTTGGTCAGCCTCGCCATGGGGTCCACCCTATCCAGTCGCGGCCCGGCATTGACAGCTCGCCGAGACGATGAGAAGGTTCGATACAAATCATCTCACAGCTCAATGGAGAGCCATGACAGCCGCATATCGCGCCCACGACTCCGAGCCGGTCGCCTACGTCCCGTTCACTCCGGACACCGTGCAACAGCACCTGGACGGTGTCGCCGCCTTCCTCGGCGGTGCGGCCAACGTCATCATGCAGCTCAGCCTGCGCCCGGTCGGGCGCGGCGTCCTGGAGAGCCCGGTCGACAGCGGGAAGGTCACCCTGCACCCGGTCAAGCGGCTGCGCACCACGCTGACCTATCTCGCCGTCGCCCTCATGGGCACCGACGAGGAGCGCGTCGCCTACCGCGACGCGGTCAACGAATCCCACCGGCCGGTGCGGTCCACCGCGGCGAGCCCGGTGAAATACAACGCCTTCGACCCGAAACTGCAACTGTGGGTCGCGGCCTGCCTCTACTGGGGCATCGACGATCTGCACACCCGCATGCACGGCCCGATGGATCCGGCCTCGGCCGAGGCCTTCTATCAGTACTGCGCGCGGCTGGGCACCACCTTGCAGATGCGGCCGGAGATGTGGCCGGCCGATCGCGCCGCGTTCGCGGGCTACTGGGCGGAGAACCTGGCCACCAAGTCCATCGAGCCCGAACTGCGCCGCTACTTCGACGCGATGATCGACCTGAAGATGATGCCGCGCCCGATCCAGCTGGCCTTCGCCCGGATGCAGCGCTTCATCGTGACCGGGCTGCTGCCCCAGCATCTGCGCGACGAGATGCGGATGACGTGGACCGCGCACGACGCCGCCCGCTTCGATCGGATCCTGCGCACCATTTCGGCGGTGCACTCCCGGCTGCCCAAGCCGGCGCGGATGTTCCCGGTCAACGCCTACCTGCTCGATATGCGCATCCGCCGCCGCCTGGGCAAGCCGCTGGTCTGATCAGGACTTGCTGACCAGCGCCCGCAGGAAGAAGGTCAGATTCGCCGGGCGCTCGGCCAGCCGGCGGGTCAGGTAGCCGTACCACTGGCTGCCGTAGGGCACGTAGACGCGCATCGCCATTCCGCCCTCCGCCAGCCGCAGCTGTTCGGTGTCCCGGATGCCGTACAGCATCTGATGCTCGAAATTGCCGATGTCGCGGCCGGTTTCGGCGACCAACTGCTCGGCGGCCAGCACCAGCACCGGGTCGTGCGTGGCGACCATCGGATAGCCCGCCCCGCGCATCAGGATCTCCAGGCAGCGCAGGTAGGAGTCGGTGACCTCGCTCGCACGCTGGAAGGCGACCTCCCGCGGTTCCCGATAGGCGCCCTTGCACAGCCGGATTCGCGAGCCGTGCCCGGACAGCTCCGCGCAGTCGGCCTCGGTGCGATGCAGGTAGGCCTGCAGAACCGCACCCAGCCAGGGGAATTCGGGCCGCAGCTCACGCACGGTCGCCAGGGTGGCGTCGGTGGTGGTGTGGTCCTCGGCGTCGACGGTGACCCACACCCCGGCATCGGCGGCGCTCTCGCACAGCGTGCGCAGGTTGGCGGTGGCGATCGCGGGACCGTCGCCGGGCAGCGCCTGCCCGAGCGCCGACAGCTTCACCGACACCTCCACCGGCGCCGCACCGATCCCGGCCAGGTCGGGGCGCGGAGCCGCCGCCAATTCCGTGATCAGCGCCAGGTATTCGCCCACCATGGCGTCCGCCTGTGCCCGGTCGGTGGTGTTCTCCCCGAGGAAGTCGACACTGATCAGCCGGCGACTGCCCAGCAGGTCGCCGACCACGGGCAGCAGGTCGCGGCGGGTCTCGCCGGCCACGAACCGCCGCACGATGTCGGAGGTGATCTTGGTGCCGGTGATCGCCGCCTTCATCCGCGGCGAGTCGGCCGCCGCGAGGATCACCGGACGCAACGGGTTCACCGCCATGTCGCGCGCTCCCGGCTCATCCGTCGGCCCGCATGTGCGGATAGCGGTAATCGGCGGGCGGATCGAAGGTTTCCTTGAGCGCACGCGGCGCGGTCCAGCGCAGCAGGTTCAGCGGGGAGCCCGCCTTGTCGTCGGTGCCGGAGGCGCGGGCGCCGCCGAACGGCTGCTGGCCGACCACCGCGCCGGTCGGCTTGTCGTTGATGTAGAAGTTGCCCGCCGCGAAACGCAGTGCGGCACCGGCCTGTTCGATCGCCTGCCGGTCGCGCGCGAAGACCGCGCCGGTCAGGGCGTAGGGCGCGGTGGACTCGACCTCGGCGAGGATGTCGGCGTAGGCGCCGGGCGCGCTGTCGTCGTAGACGTGCACCGACAGCACCGGCCCGAAATACTCGGTGGCGAAGGACTCGTCGCGCGGATCCTCGGAGAGCAGCACCGTCGGGCGGATGAACCAGCCCTCGGTGTCGTCATAGGTTCCGCCCGCCGGAATGCCGAGGCCGGCGGCGCGGGCGCGTTCGATGGCGGCCACGTTCTTGTCGTAGGAACGCCGATCGATCACCGCCCCACCGAAATTCGCCAGATCCGTGACATCGCCGTAGGTCAGCTCGGCCGCCTCGGTGAGGAAATCATCGCCCATCCGGCGCCAGAGCGAACGCGGCAGGTAGGCGCGCGAGGCCGCCGAGCACTTCTGGCCCTGATATTCATAGGCACCGCGAATCAGGGCGGTACGCAGCGAATCCGGCTCGGCCGAGGGGTGCGCGACGATGAAATCCTTGCCGCCGGTCTCCCCGACCAGGCGCGGATAGCCGTGGTAGCGGTCGATATTCGAGGCGACCTGGCGCCACAGGTGCTGAAAAGTCTTGGTGGAACCGGTGAAGTGGATTCCGGCCAGCCGCGGGTCGGCCAGCGCGACCTCCGAGAGCGCGATGCCGTCGCCGGTGACCAGGTTGATCACCCCCGGCGGCAGGCCCGCCGCCTCCAGCAGCCGCATCGTATAGAACGCCGAAAGCGTCTGCGTGGGTGAAGGTTTCCACACCACCGTATTGCCCATCAGGGCGGGCGCGGTCGGCAGGTTCCCCGCGATCGCGGTGAAGTTGAACGGCGTGATCGCGTAGACGAACCCCTCCAGCGGCCGGTAGTCCATCCGGTTCCACACCCCCGGGCCGGACTGCGGCTGCTGCGCCAGGATCTCGCGCGCGAAGGCCACGTTGAATCGCCAGAAGTCGACCAGCTCGCAGGGCGCGTCGATCTCGGCCTGCTGCGCTGTCTTCGACTGGCCGAGCATCGTTGCGGCGGCGATGGTTTCGCGCCACGGCCCGGCCAGCAGGTCGGCGGCGCGTAACAGCACCGCGGCCCGCTCGTCGAAGGGTAGCGCCCGCCAGGCGGGCGCCGCCGCGACGGCGGCCTCGACGGCCGCGCTCGCTTCGGAATGCGTGGTATCGGTGTAGGTCCCCAGTACGTGGCGATGCCGGTGCGGCGCGACGATATCGTGTCCCTGCCCGGTACCCGGCCGATGCTTGCCGCCGATCACCAGCGGCACATCGACGGATTCGGCGGAGATCTCGGCGAGCTCGGCGACCAGCAGCGCACGCTCCCGGCTACCCGGTGCATACGAGTGCACGGGTTCGTTCGCAGGAGTAGGGACAACCGTGACAGCGTCCATACCCCAGGTTATCGCCGCGAGCACCCCGGAAGGCGACTGTTGGCGCACTCCCGCCGGGCGTGTCGGTAACTGGCCGGGATCGAGGGTGGCGGCGCCGATCATGGTCGACCTAGGCTCGTCACATGACCTCCGCGCGAATTCTCGCCACTGTGCTCTCTGCCGGATCGCTCATACTGGCCGCACCGGCCATCGCCCACGCCGACGACTGGGGCTCGGCACAGGTCGTCGCGGGCCGGGAACGGGTCAAAGTCACCGTTACCGGCACGCAGTACCCCGTCGGGCACTGCCGGATCGATCCGAGCATCGGCACCCCCGACACCCAGAGCATCGCGATGCACCCGTCCGGCACGATCGTGATCAACAACTTGAAGCCGGGCACGCACCGGGTCGCCGTGTGGTGCCCGCAGGGCGGGGTGATCAGCGAGACCGACGTCCAGGTGCAGCCGGGCAACCTGCTGCTGGACCTGCAGGACCAGGCCTACGCGGCCGCCGGGAGCAGCGACAAGGTCACCGACCCGGCACTGCGCTGAGCGCGGCTAGGGTGGAGCCATGGGTGTCATCGGTGAACTGTTTCCCGGCCAGAAACTGGCCGACGAGGGCGGCGAAGACAGCAACGGGCAGCCGCATCGCCCCGTCGAGCTCGATCTCGACGCGGGGGTAGTGCGGCTCGCTCCCCCGCCGCGCCGCGACGAATCCGCCGCGGCGCCGGACGAGGAATAGCTCAGTTCGTCGACGAGAGGCGCTGCGCCGCGGTGGCGATGCGCTCGTCGGTGGCCGTCAGCGCGATGCGGACGTGCTCATTGCTGTTGGGCCCGTAGAAATCGCCGGGCGCGGCCAGGATGCCGCGCTCGGCCAGCCAGTCCAGGGTGGCGCGGCAGCTCTCACCGCGCGTGGACCACAGGTACAGGCCCGCCTCGGAGTGATCGATGCGGAAACCCGCCTCCTGCAAGGCCTTTCGCAGGATCTCCCGGCGCACGCGGTAACGTTCGCGCTGCTGCGCCTCGTGCGCGTCATCACCCAGCGCGGCCGTCATCGCGGCCTGGATCGGCAGCGGCAGCATCATGCCGGAGTGCTTGCGCACCTCGAGCAGCTCGGCGACCAGCTCCGGATCGCCCGCCACGAAACCGGCGCGGTAGCTGGCCAGGTTGGACGTCTTCGACAGCGAGTGGATGGCCAGCAGATTCGTGTGATCTCCGTCGCACACCTCGGGATCGAGGATCGAGACCGCGCGGCCTTCCCAGGTCAGGCCGAGGTAGCACTCGTCGGAGGCCACCACCGCGCCGCGCTCGCGCGCGAACGCCACCACCTTGCGCAGGTGATCGACCGGCAGCACGCGCCCGGTCGGATTCGACGGCGAGTTCACATAGATCAGGGCGGGGGTCTGCGGGCCGGACTTGGTCAGCCCGTCGGCGCGCAGCACCTGCGCACCCGCGAGCAGCGCGCCCACCTCGTAGGTGGGATAGGCGACCTCGGGGATGACCACCAGGTCACCCGCGCCCAGCCCGAGCAGCCGGGGCAGACCCGCGATGAGTTCTTTGGTGCCGATCACCGGCAGCACCGCGGACTGGTCGACGCCGGTGATCCCGAAGCGGCGCTTGAGCGCCTCCACGGCGGCGGCACGCAGCTCCGGCGTGCCGTGCGTGGTCGGGTAGCCGGGCACCTCCGCCACCGCGTTCAGGCCGGCCCGGATCAGCGGGGCGACCGGATCGACCGGCGTGCCGACCGACAGGTCGACGAGCCCGCCGGGATGGGCCGCCGCTTTCGCCTTGACCGCGGCAATGGTGTCCCAGGGAAAGTCGGGCAGCAGGCTGCTGACCCGGCTACGTGAACTCACCGGTGAATCACTCCGCCATCGGAGGTAGCTCTTTGATGAACGGCGGGTCGTAATCGACCGCGCCGACCTTCGTCGCACCACCCGGCGAACCGAGCTCGTGGAAGAAGTCGACGTTGGCGTTCACGTAGCCGCTCCACTGGTCCGGGGTGTCGTCTTCGTAGAAGATCGCCTCCACCGGGCACACCGGTTCACACGCACCACAGTCCACGCACTCGTCGGGTTGGATGTACAGCATGCGACCACCCTCGTAGATGCAGTCCACGGGGCATTCCTCGATGCATGCCTTGTCCTTCACGTCAACGCACGGTTCAGCGATGATGTACGGCACTGCCGTTCTCCTAGTCTGTCCTCGCCTGCGGGGTTGGTCCGCCTGCGAAAACCCTATCGGGGCTCCCCCACGTTACTCCCGGTCAGCCTGCCCTAACTTGCCTGCTCGGCCCCAGCTCGCAGCCGCCGGATGGTCCCGTCCACACCGACGTCCACTCCCGGTGAATCCTAGTGCCCCCGGAGCCGCCCGTCGTCCCCCGCGGGGGCTGGGAATCCCAGCCGTTACCCGACCGACAGCGGCAGCGGCGTCCCACGGCGGTCGACCTGGCCGTACACCGTGGTGCGCTCGCGCACCGGGCGGTTGATGCCGGTGGCGATCTCGGTGAGTTCGGCCACAGTCTTGGCCGACCCGTGCTGGGAACCGGCCATCCGGGAGATGGTCTCCTCCATCAGGGTGCCGCCCAGGTCGTTCGCGCCGCCGTTGAGCATCATCCGGGTACCGGCCGAGCCGAGCTTGACCCAGCTGGTCTGGATGTTGTCGATCCGGCCGTGCAGCATGATCCGGGCCAGCGCGTGCGCGGCGCGGTTGTCGCGGATCGTCGGCCCCGGCCGGGACGCGCCCGCCAGGTACAGCGGCGAACTCTGATGCACGAACGGCAGCAGCACGAATTCGGTGAAACCACCGGTCTCGTCCTGGATGCCGCGCAGCACCCGCAGGTGCCCGACCCAGTGCTTGGGATTGTCGACGTGGCCGTACATCATCGTCGAACTCGAGCGCAGGCCCACCCGATGCGCCGTGGTGATCACTTCGATCCAGGCCGAGCTGGGCAGCTTGCCCTTGGTCAGGACCCAGCGCACCTCGTCGTCCAGGATCTCGGCGGCGGTGCCCGGAATCGTGTCCAGCCCGGCCTCTTTCAGCGCGATCAGCCAATCCTGGATGCTCTGACCGCCGCGCGAGGCGCCGTTCACGATCTCCATCGGGCTGAACGCGTGCACGTGCATCGAGGGCACCCGCTTCTTGATCGCGCGCACCAGGTCGGCGTATCCGGTGACCGGCAGTTCCGGGTCGATACCGCCCTGCATGCAGATCTCGGTGGCGCCGTCGACGTGGGCTTCCCAGGCCCGGTCGGCGACCTCGTCGGTGCTCAGGGTGAACGCGTCCGCGTCCCCCTTGCGCTGGGCGAAGGCGCAGAAGCGGCAGCCGGTGTAGCAGATGTTGGTGAAGTTGATGTTCCGGTTCACCACGTAGGTGACGTCGTCGCCGTTGACGTCGCGGCGCAACTGATCGGCAAGGGCGGCAACGGCTTCCAGGTTCGGGCCGTCGGCGGTCGCCAGGGCCAGGTACTGATCGTCGGTGAGCCCGGCCGGGTCCTGCTCGGCGACGCGCAGCGCCGCGAGCACATCGGAGTCGAGCCGCTCGGGGGCGGTGACGGCCAGATCGCGGGCCTGTTCGCGGATGGTCTCCCAGTCGCCGAAGGCGCCCAGCAGGTCCTCGCCGAGCCCGGAATCGCTGCGGGACTCGGTGATCCGGCCCTCGGTGTCGATCGAGGTGTTGAGATCGACGCGGCCGACCGACTCCCAGGATTCGTCGGGCTCCTGCCAGGGCAGGCCCTTCGGGATGGCGTCGGGGTTCGCCAGGCCGGTCGCGGGATCGGTGAGCGCGGCGACGTGCGCGCCGATCCGCGGGTCGGTCCACGGGTTGCCCGCGCGCACGTATTTCGGGTGCGCGGAGGTCCGTTCCACCAGCTGATACCCGGCCGCCTCGGTGATCTCGCGCAGCGTGTCCAGGTTCGGCCACGGGCGTTCCGGATTCACGTGGTCGGGAGTGACCGGGGAGACACCGCCCCAGTCGTCGATGCCGGCGTCGATCAGCGCCTGGCACTCGGCGTGCGACACCAGGTTCGGCGGCGCCTGCACCGGCACATCCGGGCCCAGGACCAGCCTGGTCACCGCGATGGTGGCGCGGAACTCGTCCATGCCGGCATCGGGGACATCGCGCATCGCGGTGTCGTCCTTGGCCCGGAAGTTCTGGATGATGACTTCCTGGATGTGGCCGAACGCCTTGTGCTGCTTGCGAATCGCCATGATCGACTCGGCCCGCTCGAACAGCGTCTCGCCGATGCCGACCAGGAGACCGGTGGTGTAGGGCACCGACAGGCGGCCCGCGTCGGTGATCGCGCGCAACCGGACCGCCGGGTCCTTGTCCGGGCTGCCGTAGTGGCAGTTGCCCTTCTCGGTGAACAACCGGGTCGCGGTCGTCTCCAGCATCATGCCCATGGACTGGGCGACCGGCTTGAGCCGCGAGATCTCCTCCCAGCTCATCACGCCCGGATTCAGATGCGGCAGCAGGCCGGTCTCCTCAAGCACCATGATCGACACGGCGCGCAGGTAATCCAGGGTGGAGTCGTAGCCGCGCTCGTCGAGCCACTGCGCGGCCTCCGGCCAGCGGTCCTCGGGACGGTCACCCAGGGTGAACAGCGCCTCCTTGCACCCGAGTTCGGCGCCGCGGCGGGCGATCTCGAGCACCTCGTCGGGCTCCAGGAACATGCCCTTACCCTCGGCGCGCAGCTTGCCCGGCACGGTCACGAAGGTGCAGTAGTGGCACTTGTCCCGGCACAACCGGGTCAGCGGGATGAAGACATTGCGTGAGTAGCTGATGGTCTTCGGGCGCCCGGCGGACTCCAGACCCGCATCACGCACCCGCGCGGCACTGGCGGTCAGATCGGCCAGATCCTCGCCACGCGCGTGCAGCAGTACGGCCGCCTCGTCCACGTTCAGCGTCACGCCGTCACGCGCGCGCCGCAACGCCCGGCGCATGGCCGACGGCGAAGGCGGTGCCGGGGGAACACTCGGTGTCGCTAGCTCCGTCACCGCTGCGCCTCGCTGCCGCTCGGCTCCGCCGTGACGGGCCGTGCTGTGCCTTCTGTTCGTTCGCTGCGCTCACTCACAGGTTCGATCATGCGCTACACATCCCGGCCTGTCTCCCTCGACTGCTCGTGACGCACCGAACCCTCCAGTTCGACGCCGGTCATGAGCGGGACAACCGCGGCGGCGCGCGGCCTTATTCCCGGACGCCGGACCGGGCTCGGCGAGCCCACGATTCGCCGGGTCGCGCCGTACGGGCCCGAGTTCGGGCAAGATGGCAAGATGTCGCAGCCGCCCACCATCCTGGCCGACCCCGCCTGGCGTCCGAGTCCCAGGGCGCGGCTGCTGTGGGCGCTGCAGGTGCTCGCGGGCTGGGTGATTCCGGTGGTGGCGCTGGCGATCTGGGCCGCGGTCGATTCCGCCCGCCGCGGTTCGGCGTTGCTCTCGCTGGCCATCGCCGTGGTGCTCGCGGTGCTCACCGCCGTCGTCGTGCCGATCTGGCGGTATTCGGTGCATCGGTGGGAAGTCACCGAGGAGGCCGTGTACACCCGGGTCGGCTGGCTGACCCAGGAGAGCCGGGTCGCGCCGATCTCCCGGGTGCAGACCGTGGATACCCAGCGCGGGCCGCTGGAGCGCATGCTGGGGCTGGCCACGGTCACCGTGACGACCGCGTCCTCGGCGGGCGCGGTCCACATCTCCGCCCTGGATCTGCCGGTCGCCGAACAGACCGTGCAGCGGCTGACCGAGATCGCCGCGCAGCATCGCGGGGACGCGACATGAGCGAGCACGCCCGGGCGCGAGCCGTCGGCATGGACCGGCCGGGCCGCCGATGACCGAGGTCGTCGAACCGGCTCCATCCGATCGGCCGTGGCTGCGCTTGGACAAGCGCATGCTGCTGGTGCATCCGGTCACCGAGCTGGTGAAGTTCATCCCGGTGCTGATCGGCACCGTGCTGCTCGGCACCAGCAGCGGCAACCACCTGTGGAGCCTGGTGCCGCTGGTCCTGATCGTGGTGTTCGCGCTCACCCGCTGGTTCACCACCAGCTATCGGGTCGGGCCGACGCATGTGGAACTGCGTACCGGCCTGATCCAGCGCAAGAAGCTCTCGGTGCCACGCTCGCGGATCCGGTCGGTCGACATCGAAGCCGATCTACTGCGCCGCGCGCTCGGCTTGGCGGTGGTGGTCATCGGCACGGGCAAGGCCGCGGATCGGGAAGACACCTTCAAACTCGACGCCCTGGACGCCCGGGTGGTGCCGGGACTGCGTACCGAATTGCTGGCGCACACCACGCAAAGTGTTGCGGCACAACCGGTTTCGCCCGGCGCGCCGCCCGAGCCGCCGCGGCCCGCCCGCGAGATCGGCCACTGGCAGCCGGCCTGGGCCCGCTACGCGCCGCTCTCGCTCACCGGGTTCGCGGTGGTCGCGCCCGTGGTGGGCCTGGCCTTCCAGTACGGCCTGGGCAAGGTGCTGTTCGAATCACGGGCGGCCCAGAATCTCGAGGACGGCAGCGGCCTGGTCATCGCGCTCGCGATCACGGCCCTGGTCGTGGCGATCGTGCTGGTGGTCAGCCTCGCCGGCAGCGCCCGCTACCTCACCACCTATCACAACCTGAAGGTCCTCGACGACGGTCACACCCTGCACGTACGCCACGGCCTGTTCACCACCCGCCAGATCACCATGGACCTGGCCCGGTTTCGCGGCGCGACCGTGAAAGAGCCCCTGCTGCTGCGCTTGGCGGGCGCCGCGGAACTCGAAGCGATCATGGTCGGCGAGAAGCCCAAACTGAAGCTGCTCCCCCAGGCCCCGCGCGCCGCCGTCGAACGCACCCTCGCCGAGCTGCTCGGGCCGCGCCAGACGCCCGAACCGGAAAAGAGTGCACAGCAACAGGACTCCGCGGCGACCGCGGCCGGCGCGCTGAGCCTCCACAAGGCCTCCGCAGGCGACTCCGATCCGCCGCAGCTCAGCAAGTCCGCCGCAGACAACTCCCACTCGCCCGCTGTCGCCAACTCCACGGGCGGGGGCACTGTGACCACAGTGCAGACCAGTGCACCGCTGATCCCCCACGGAACCGCCGCGCGCCGACGGCGATACACCCGCGCGCTCACTCCGGCCGCGCTGATCGTCGTCCTGCTGGCGGTACTGCACCTGACCGGCGCGCGCGTCTCCCCCTGGTGGCTCCTGCTGCCCGGCATTCTCGCGCTGATCGCGCTCCCGCTCGCCGAGGACCGGTATCGCGGGCTCGGGCACACCGTGATCCCCGCGACCAGCACCGCTCCGGCCTGGCTGATCACCCGCTCCGGCTCGCTGGACCGCGCCCGCGACTGCGTGGAGGCGCCCGGCATCATCGGCTGGACTGTGCGGCAATCGTTTTGGCAGCGGCGCTCCGGCGTCGCCACCATCATCGCCGCCACGGCGGCAGGCCGGAAACGCTATCTCGTCATCGACATCCCCGTCGATCAGGCCTGGCCGCTGATCGACGCCGTGACCCCGGGCCGCCTGGGCGACCGCGCGGGTGTCGCTGCCTGATTGCCGAGCGCCCGCCGCGTTCAATAGATCCGTGGCCGAACCGCGGACGACCGAGTTGCCCATCGCCGATCCGCGGGTCCGGCGGCAGCAGCGTGGGGACAAGTACCGGCTGACCGCCGTCGGCGGTCTCGCGGCGCTCTCGCTGGACGCGCTGTCGAGCGTGGCCTACGGTCCCGAGGCGATCGTGCTGGTGCTGGTGGTGGCGGGCGCGGCGGCGGTGTCCTGGACGCTGCCGGTGGCCGCTGCGATCGCCACCTTGTTGCTGGTGCTCGTGCTGTCGTATCGGCAAGTCATCGCGGTGCACCCGGACGGCGGCGGCTCCTACGCGGTCGCGAAGAAGCATCTGGGCCGCTACGCCGCGCTGCTGGCGGCGGCCAGCCTGGTCGTGGACTACGTGCTCACCGTCGCGGTCAGTCTCGCGGCGGGCGCGGCCAGCCTGGCCAGCGCCTTCCCCGCGCTGCACGATCACCTGCTCGCGATCACGCTGCTCGGGCTCCTCGCCCTGACCGTGCTCAACCTGATCGGCGTCGCGGAATCGGCGAAAGTCCTGATGGCACCGGCGTTCCTGTTCCTGGTCCTGATGGTGGCGGTCATCGTCACCGGCCTGTTCCGCGCGACGCCGGTCGCGGTCATCGGCGATGACGAGGCACCGTTCCCGGTGCTGGAGGCCGTCGGAATCCTGTTGCTGCTCAAGGCCTTCGCGGCCGGCTGTTCGGCGCTGACCGGCGTCGAGGCGATCGCCAACGCGGTGCCCGCCTTCCGCAGCCCGGCCGTGCGGCGGGCCCAGCACACCGAGGTGGCGCTGGGTGTGCTGCTCGGCGTGCTGCTGCTCGGACTGTCCTGGCTGATCCGCCAGCACGACGTGGTGCCGCGCCACGGGGTGACCATCCTGGCCCAGCTCGCCGCCGCCGCGTTCGGCACCGGCTGGCTGTTCTACCTGACCAACCTCGCGGTCACCATGGTCCTGGTCCTGGCCGCCAACACCAGCTTCGGCGGGCTGCCCGTGCTGCTGTCGCTGCTGGCCAAGGACCGCCGCCTGCCCTCGCTGTTCGCCATGCGGTCGGAGCGGCCGGTCTTCCGCTACGGCGTGCTCGCCCTGGCCCTGACCGCGGGCCTGATCCTGCTCGTCGTGGGCGCCGACACGCATCGGCTGCTGCCGCTGTACGCGATCGGGGTCTTCATCGGATTCACCATCAGCCAAACGGGTTTGGTGCGGCACTGGCATCAGGACCACGGTCGTGGCTGGCGGGCCCGCATCCTGCTCAACGGCTTCGGCGCGGTGCTCACCTGCCTGGCGGGTTTCGTGCTGCTCGCCGAGAAGTTCCGCGAGGGCGCCTGGCTGCTGCTGCTCATCGTGCCCGCCCTGATCATCCTGTTCGCCCGCACCGAGAACTACTACCGCGGGGTCGCCGCGACCCTGCGCCTCGGTCGGATCCCGCCGCCGCTGCGGCTCAGCCCGGACGCCGAGCCGCTGGTCATCGTCCCGGTGGTCACGATGAGCGAGGTGACCGTGCGGGCGCTGGAGGCCGCGCTGCGCATGCACGGCGAGATCATCGCCGTCACCGCCGAGATCGAGCCCGCCAAGACCAAGCACCTGAGCGCCCTGTGGAAAGAGTGGAATCCCGATATCCCGCTCGTCGTCCTGCCCTGCCCGCATCGCAACATGGTCGCCACCGTCCTGGCCTACGTGCGCAAGCGCACGGCCGCCGGTCGCCACGTCACCGTCCTGCTGGCGCAGGTGGAGCCGAAACACTGGCGGCACCGCGTCTTCCACAACCCCCGCGGCCCGGTCCTGGCCACCGCGTTGCGCCTGCGCACCGACGCCGTGGTCGCCACCATGGCTATCCGGATCGACTAGCGCGCGACCGGCGCCGGATTCCAGCGCAGCAGGGCGTACAGCAGCGGCGGGATCAGGCCGCCGAGCAGCAGGAGCAGCGTAGACCAGTCACTGAGCAGCATGATGTCGCCGCCGGGCCCCGGAATCGAGCACAGGAAGAAGCCGAAGGCCCAGGCCAGCACCGGGAGCAGCATGACGCGGGCGCTCGTGGTGAGCGTGCCCATCGCCGCGACCAGCAGCACGTTCAGCACGGCCGCGAGCAGCGCCGTGAGCGGGAACGGGGTGGCGCCGCCGGTACCGGCCACCGCGAGGCCCGCGGCCTGCACACCGGCCTCCGGCGCGGGCACACCGGAGCGGCCGAGGTAGAACGGCAGATACAGCACCTCGAAGGCCAGGGTGAAGAATCCGCTCAGCACGAGCGTGGTCATCAGGACCAGGCGCGGCGCCCGCTCGGCGGGATCCGCGGCCGGTGCGGCGCGCTTGTCGACGGTAGCGGTCACGGGACCGGCGGGAAGCCGAGCAGGGTCAGCAGGTGACTCTGCATCTCGACGAAGGTGTGCAGCGCGGACATGTACAGCTCGTGTTGCGCGGGCCAGTTGGGCCGCATGCTCTCCACGAAGGCCGCGATGGCGTTCTGCAGGTCCCAGTTGTACACCCCACGGAGTCTACGTCCGGTTGGCTAGCCTTTGCGTTTGCGCTTGCCCATCGGGAGGTTGGCGACGACCGGGAACTGCCCGGTGTTGCCTTCGCGCTGCTCGGCGATGGCCATGACCCGTTTGCGCGCGGCGAACCAGCCGATGATCAGCGCCGGCACGATGACCACCAGCGCGCCGACGGTCCAGGTGCCGATCGGGGTGTCGAAGGCCATCAGCACCAGGACCAGGAACAGGAACACCAGCGTCAGGATGCCGGTGTAGGGCGCGCCGAACATCCGGAAGGCCGGCCGCTGCACCTTGCCCTGCTTGGACCAGCGATAGAACTGCAGCTG
This sequence comes from Nocardia sp. NPDC050712, assembly GCF_040654295.1. Classification (NCBI taxonomy): domain Bacteria; kingdom Bacillati; phylum Actinomycetota; class Actinomycetes; order Mycobacteriales; family Nocardiaceae; genus Nocardia; species Nocardia sp. NPDC050712. The sequence goes on along the minus strand of NZ_JBFAHT010000001.1, from coordinate 265,460 downwards.
GCACAGCACGATGGTGGCCCAGGAGGAGATGATGCCGAGCGAGGCGATGTTCAGCACGATCTCGAACGCCTCGTCCGGGACGATGCCGTTGAGCGCGATGCCGAACAGCGCGACCACGCTGGTGAGCAGGATGCCGCCGTAGGGCACGCCGTTGTCGCCGATCACGCCGGTGAATTTCGGCGCGCTGCCGTTCATCGACATCGAGCGCAGGATGCGGCCGGTCGAGTACAGACCGGCGTTCAGGCTGGAGAACGCGGCGGTGAGCACGACCAGGTTCATCACGCTGCCGATGCCGGGGACGCCGAGCGCGGCGAAGAAGGTGACGAAGGGGCTCTCGCTGGCCTTGTAGGCGGTGTAGGGCAGCAGCAGCCCGAGCAGCACCACCGAGCCGACGTAGAAGATCGCGATCCGGAAGATCACCGAGTTGATCGCGCGCGGCATGATCTTCTCGGGATTCTCGGTCTCCCCCGCCGCGGTGCCGACGAGTTCGACAGCGGCGTAGGCGAAGACGACGCCGGAGGTGACCAGGACCAGCGGCAGCAGCCCGTTCGGGAACAGCCCGCCGTTGTCGGTGACCACCGACATGCCGGTCGGCTGCCCCTGCACCGTGAACCGGCCGAGCAGGAAGATGGCGCCGATGATGATGAACGCGCTCAGCGCGAACACCTTCACCAGTGCGGCCCAGAACTCCATCTCGCCGAACCACTTCACCGACATCAGGTTGATGCCGAGCACGATGAGGAGCGCGATCAGCGCCAGCACCCACTGCGGGATATGGGAGAACCCGGCCCAGTAGTGGAAGTACTGCGCGATCGCGGTGGTGTCGGCGATACCGGTCATGGACCAGTTCAGGAAATACATCCAGCCGGCCACGAAAGCGGCCTTCTCGCCGAAGAACTCACGCGCGTAGGACACGAACGATCCGGAGGACGGCCGGTGCAGCACCAGCTCGCCCAGGGCCCGCAGGATCAGGAAGGCGAAGACGCCGCAGACTCCGTAGACCAGGAACAGCCCGGGGCCCGCGCTGGCGAGCCGCCCGCCCGCACCCAGGAACAGGCCGGTGCCGATGGCGCCGCCGATCGCGATCATCTGCAGCTGCCGCGGCTTGAGGCTCTTGTGATAGCCGTGGTCCTCGACGCTGAGGTGATTCGAATCGTGGTCGCTGACTGCCGTCATGAAACGTGCATTCCTCCGCGTCGAACGTCTGTGAACGAGGGAACCCTACCTCGGGTTCACCGCATTTCAGCAGACGTCCAGTTACCGGCGTTTATCAGCTACTTTGCGCAAATCGGGCAATACCGGCAAACAGGTCGTGCTCGCGGCCGTCGGCGCCGATCGGCCCGCGCGCGCCGCGCACGAGCACGTAGTGCTCCTCGGGCAGGACCGGCTGCGCGATGTTGTTCGAGAGCGCGAATTCGCGCCCGGCCGGAGCGACCGTCACCTGCGTGGCGTGGGCCCGCAGCGCGGCGCGCTTGGCCGCCAGCGCATCGGAGACGTCGACCGTCGTGGTGACGGTTTGGCTGGGGACGCAGGCGAGTTCATCCGCGAAGGGCAACCGCCATCCCGGCGGCAGCGCGCCGGGCAGCCCCTCGACGGTGCGGCGGGCCAGCGCGGCGGTGTGCAGGCGCAGGATGTCGCCGTCGGTCACGGTCCAGTAGAACTTCGGTGTATCCCAGCCCTTGTCGGCCGCCGCGTGCACCGCCGCCGTCGTGATCTGGTGCGCGCGAATGTGATCCGGGTGACCGTAGCCGCCCTTCGGGTCGTAGCCGACCACCACGTCGGGGCGCAGTTCGAGCACGATCTCGGTCAGCGCGTCCACCGCGGCCGCGCCGGAATTGACGAAGGCCCGAGGATTCTCGGCGGAGGGCGTGCCCGCCATCCCGGAATCCCGCCAGCGCCCGGCGCCGCCGAGGAAGCGCGGCGGCCCCGCGTCCAAAGCCGCCAGCGCCCTGGTCAATTCGGTGATCCGATAGCCGCCGAGCTGATCGGCGTGATCGACGGTGAGCTGGGCCCATTCGTCCCCGATCACCTCGCCCTCCTCGCCGAGGGTGCAGGTCAGCACCTGGACCGGAACGCCGAGGCGGCGATAGTGCGCGATGGTGCCGCCGGTGGTGATGGATTCGTCGTCCGGGTGCGCGTGCACCAGCAGCAGACCACCGCTCACGGCAGGCGCCGCCACATGGCCGCGTCACCGAAGATGCCGACCTGGATGGCTCCGCTCAGCGAGGCGCCGTCCACCCGCGGGCCCGCGGCGGCGACCACGTTGTCCTGCACGATGGGCAGCACGGTCGACAGATTCCACAGGGCCGGTTCGGCTTCGGCGAGCACCTGGGGCACGTCGACACCGCGCAGCGCGGCATCGATCCCGCCTTGCAGCACCGGATCGCACACCCCGGACAGGTTGCTCGGCGCCCGGCGCATCGCCTCGACGGTCGGGGCGGTGCCGGTGTCGGAGCCGGTGTCCGTCGGCGGCAGGCAGCCGTAGCGGGAGGCGAGCACGGTGGCCGGATCGGACCCGGCGACCGCCCAGCCCGCGATCGCGTCCACGCCGCCCTCGACCAGTTCCTTGCCGTAGAGCGCGTCCGCGGCCAGGCTGCGGACGGTGGCATCGATACCGGCACTGCGCAATTGGTCGGCCGCGGTATTGGCGACCGCGAGCGAGGTCGCGTCGCCGGTCACCGCGCCGATCCGAATGGCAAGGGTCTTACCGTTTTTCGTGAGCTGACGGGGCTGCGGCGCGGGCGCGGTCGGCGAGCTCGCAACGGGCGTTTCCGGCGCCCGGGTGTACCCGGCCTCGCCGAGCAGCCCGAAGGCCTCCTCCGCGGACAGCCGCGGCGGCGCGGTCGGCGCGTAACCGGGGTCGGACGGGCTCAGGATCTGCGCACGCACCGGCTCCACCCAGCCGCCGGTCTGCGCGCCGACAGTCGCCAGCAGCGACGGATCGAGCAGCGCGAAAACCCCGCGGCGGACCCGGGCGTCACTGAGATCGCCGGTGCCGCGGCCGTTCAGCACGAGCTGCAATTGCCGCGACTGCGCCATGATCGCGGTCCGCACCGAGGGGATCGCCGCCAGCTGCGCCTGGGTCGCGACGCCGCCGTGCACCAGGGTCATCTGCGCGTCCCCGGTGCGCAGCGAATCGGCCAGCTGCGCGGGAGTTCCGCCGCGCCGCAACAGGATCTGGTCCGGCGCGGCCGGGGTGCCCCAGTAGCGGTCGTTGCGTTCGAGCAGGATCTCGTCGCGGCCACGATCCACCGACTTGATGCGGAAGTTGCCGCCCGACACCTGGATTCGCTCGACCAGGCCGTTGGTGAAACCGCCCGGCGAGTCCTTCAGCAGATGCGAGGGCAGCAGGTTGGTGAACAGCTCCCGCCAGGCCGGGTAGGCCTGGGTCATCTTGACCTTCACGGTCTTTCCGCCGTCGGAGGAGTCCACATCCGAGATCAGCCGGTAGCCCGCCGGATCGACGACACCGGGCTGGGTGATCATCTGCTGCCACAGGAACCGGAAATCCTCGGCGGCGATCGGGGCGCCGTCGGACCAGTTGGCCTGATTGCGCAGCGCGTAGGTGATGGTGAAGGGCTCCTGCGAGCTGACCTCGGCGGAGGTCACCAGCGCGGTGTCGGCCACCCACTCCGTCGCGCCCGGCGCCGCGGTATTCGGCACCGGCCGGAACGGGCTGGGCAGCACCATCGAACTCACCGCGGCGGTGGCCGGCGACTGATCGGAACGCAGATGCGGGTTGAACCCGATCCCGATGTCGTCGATGGCCACCACGACGGTGTTCTTGCCCGGCTTGGCCGGCGTCGTCTTGGGGCTGTCGGTGCTCTCGATGGGCGGTGGCGGATTCGCCGTGCAGCCGGCGAGGACCGTCACGGAGGCCGCCATCAGCACTGACATCACGCGCACCGTGGCGCGTCGTCCGGCGCGCGAGGTCAGGCCCGGAGGCGGCAGCCTGCGTAACCATGCAGGGCCCCGAACGCGCCAAGTAGATTCTGCCCCCGGGCTCACACGCCGCACACTACTAGACGGCGTGTGAGAATCCGTTGCCTCGCCGGGCATTCCCACTACAGAGCGGCCCGGTCCCGAGCCTTACGCCGCGACAGTTCACGGCCGCGTTCGGTGGCGCCCAGGATCAGCTTGCGCACGCGCACGATTTCCGGGGTCACCTCGACGCACTCGTCGCCGGCGCAGAACTCCATCGCGCTTTCCAGCTCGAGCTGCAGCGGCTTGGCCATGGTCTCGAACGTGTCCGCGGTCGCGCTGCGCATATTGGTCAGCTTCTTCTCGCGGGTGACGTTGATATCGAGATCCTCCGCACGCGGGTTGATGCCCACGACGTGACCCTCGTAGGTGTCCGCGCCCGGCTCTACGAAGAACTGGCCACGGTCGGCCAGCTGGATCATGGCGAACGGGGTCACCGTGCCCGCGCGGTCGGAGACCAGCGAGCCGGTGTGGCGGGCGCGGATCTCGCCGGCCCACGGCGCGTAACCGTGCGAAACGGCGTTGGCGATACCGGTGCCGCGGGTTTCGGTGAGGAAGTCGGTGCGGAAACCGATCAGGCCACGCGAGGGGACGATGAACTCGATGCGCACCCAGCCGGCGGCGTGGTTGCTCATCTGCACCATCTTGCCCTTGCGGGCGGCCAGCAGCTGGGTGATCGCGCCCAGGTACTCGTCGGGGCTGTCGATGGTCAGCTCTTCGAACGGCTCGTGCACCTTGCCGTCGATGTTCTTGGTGACCACCTGGGGCTTGCCGACGGTCAGCTCGAAGCCCTCGCGGCGCATCTGCTCGACCAGGATGGCCAGCGCCAGCTCACCGCGGCCCTGCACCTCCCAGGCGTCCGGACGGCCGATGTCGAGCACGCGCAGCGACACGTTGCCGATCAGTTCCTTGTCGAGGCGATCCTTGACCATGCGCGCGGTCAGCTTGTGGCCCTTCACCCGGCCCACCATCGGCGAGGTGTTGGTGCCGATGGTGACCGAGATGGCGGGCTCGTCGACCGCGATGCGGGGCAGCGCGACCGGGTTCTCCGGATCGGCGAGGGTGTCGCCGATCATGATCTCCGGGACGCCCGCGATGGCGACGATGTCACCGGCCACGGCGACCTCGCCGGGCTGGCGCTCGACGCCGATGGTCTGGAGCAGCTCGGTGATCTTGATGGTCTTGACGCCGTCGGCGTGCATCCAGGCCACGTTCTGGCCCTTGCGCAGCTCGCCGCTGTAGATGCGAACCAGGCCGAGGCGGCCCAGGAAGTTGGAGGCGTCGAGGTTGGTGACGTGCGCCTGCAGCGACCCGTTCGGATCGCCCTTGGGCGCGGGGATGTACTCCATCAGAACGTCGAAGAGCGCGTTCAGGTTCTCGGCGTCCGGCGCGGAGCCGTTCTCCGGCTGCTCCTTGGAGGCCTTGCCCGCGCGACCGGAGGCGTAGAGGACCGGCAGGTCCAGCGCCAGCTCGGCGGCTTCGGCGGCCTCGTCGTCCAGATCCGAGGCGAGATCGAGGAGCAGGTCGTGACTCTCCTCGACGACCTCCGCGATCCGGGCATCGGGGCGGTCGGTCTTGTTGACCACCAGGATGACGGGGAGCTTCGCGGCCAGCGCCTTGCGCAGCACGAAGCGGGTCTGCGGGAGCGGACCCTCCGAGGCGTCGACCAGCAGCACGACGCCGTCGACCATGGACAGGCCACGTTCGACCTCACCACCGAAGTCGGCGTGGCCGGGGGTGTCGATCACGTTGATGACGGTTACCGAGCCGTCGGGGTTATGCCGGTGTACCGCGGTGTTCTTCGCGAGAATGGTGATGCCCTTCTCGCGCTCCAGGTCACCCGAGTCCATGACCCGATCGACCAGCTCCGCCCGTTCGGCGAATGCCCCGGACTGCCGCAGCATGGCGTCGACCAGCGTCGTCTTGCCGTGGTCGACGTGGGCCACGATGGCCACGTTGCGAAAATCGCGCGCAGACGACACGCTGAATCCTCCTGCTGTTGGTGTAGGTCGGCCGGCCCTGCAAACAGGTAGCGAAAAAAACTCACCTGGGGCTAGCGGCCAGGTGATACCTTACCGGCAATCACGTGTCCCCTCCGCGTCCGGCTCCCCGACTTAGGGTATGCTAACCATTGTGGGCAAGGTGAAAGCCAAGAAGGTTTCCAAGCTGAAACCTAAGAAGAAATGCTGCCGTAAGAAGACGCGCTGCATCAAATGCCCTGTTGTCATCATGCGGATGCAGAAGGCAGAGGCACGCGGCTGCTGTGGCAAAGACCTCAAGAAAGCCTTGAAACTGGCGCGCGCCGCGTAGCGAATTGGGTAGAACCGGGTCATGAGTACCCCACTACTGACCGACGCCGAACTCACCGACGCGCTCCTCGAGTTGCAGGGCTGGACTCGCTCCGGTGACACCATCACCCGCACCCTGCAGGCGACCTCGTTCCTGAACGGCGTCGAGCTCGTGCGCCGGGTCGCCGACATCGCCGAGACGATGAACCATCACCCCGATATCGACATTCGCTGGCGCACGCTGACCTTCGCGCTGTCCACCCACGACTCGGGCGGACTCACCGCCCTGGATGTCGCGCTGGCTCGGGAGATCGATCGGCTGGCCGCGCTGGCCGGTTCCGCCGACTGACCCAGATCACCCAGACGAAGAACACCAGCACGCCGAACAGGTCGACCGCGCCCAGCCAGGCCAGCCACCCCGGCCGGGACACGTCCCAGATCGAGGGCTGGGCGAACGACAGCACCCACGGCACGCCGATCAGCATGGTGAGCAACCAGAATCCCGCCAGCAGGCGCGCACCGGGCGCCTGCCGCAGCGGGCCGTACACCAGCCACAGCACGGTCGGCAGCAGCCAGACGAAGTGGTGGGACCAGGAGATGGGCGAGATCATCAGCCCGAACAGCTGGACGATGATCAGCGTGCCCAGCCGGTCGTCGGGGCCGAGGGTGCGCCAGGCGCAGACGCCGAGCACCGCGATCACCAGCACGCCGGCCAGGTACCAGGGGCCGGTCTGCACGTCGTAGCCGACGATCCGGCTCAGCGCGCCGCGCATCGACTGGTTCCACACCGACCCGACCGGGCCGATCCGGTCGGCGTCGCCGAGCAGGGTGCCGAAATACCGCTTCGCCTCGTGCCGATTGATCAGGAAGCTGATGCCGACGGTCAGCCCGAACACCACCGCCGACCAGACCGCCGCGCCCCAGCGCCGCCGCGCCACGAAGTACAGACCGGTGATCGCCGGAGTCAGTTTGATGCCCGCGATGATGCCGACCAGCCCGCCCGAGACCCACCAGCGGGTGCTGCGCGCGGCCAGCATCGCGCCCAGCACCAGGAAGACGTTCACCTGCCCGTAGTCGATGGTGGTGCGCACCGGTTCCAGCCACACGCCCACCGCGGTCCAGCCGATCGCCGCTGCCTGCCAGCCGATTTCGCGCATCCGATCGCGACCGAGCAAGAGCTCCAAGCTGATTTGCACGATGCCGTAGAGCGCGGCGACGGTGGCCAGCAGCCAGCCGATCGCGATCACGGTGAACGGCAAGAAGTGCAGCGGATAGAACACCAGCGCCGCGAACGGCGGGTAGGTGAACGGCAGCGGGAAGTCCGGCGTTTTCTCCGAATACGTGTAGTCGTAGAGCTTGTCGGTGAGCAGCGAGGCCGAACCGTCGACGTAGACGTGCAAGTCGACGAGGTTCATCCCGTTCTCCGACAGCAGCATCCACAACAGCCGCGCCAGCACGGACAGGCCGAGGGCCAGCACCGCCCAGCGCAGGCGGGTGGCGGCCGGACGGTGGGTCGTCCGAACGCTCTCTGGGGTCACATCGCGGCTTTCGTTCGGGCATTGGGCGGCAGGGGCTGAAAACTCCGACTACATTAACCGCAGCGCGAAGGCCCACAAGGCGGACGCCCCGGTAGGACCACTCATCAGGGCCCTATAGTGATGCCCGGCCTGCACCCTGGCGCCGCATAATTGCTGATAACATCTGCATCACACTTCACTCGAGTAACACCAGATCGCGCTAGGTTCTGACCACACTGTTCGTCCAGAGCGCACTACTAGGACACCGCAGCTGTACAACTCGGTGACCTTGTCCCTAGAGTGACCCCGAAACGATGGGTTTTCACCCCATCGCACCAGATGTACCCGAAGGTAAGGACGGCTAGACAGTGCTTCGCAACCGAGGATCGCGGATCGCATTGACCGCTCTCGCCCTGGCCGCGAGTGCTTCACTCGCTGCGCCCACCGCCATTGCGGCTCCGGCGCCCGCGTCCACCGCGGTTTCGAACGACATCCCCATCGTGCCCGAGGGCGTGCCGGTCGACGCGCTGGCCGCGCTGGCCCCGGCCATCGTCGGCTCGATCACCGGCCCCGCCAAGGACATCGCCGACGGACCGCAGGCCGCCATCCTGGCCCAGGCGCGCACCCTGCTGGCCACCCTGAACCTGCCCCCGCAGATCAAGGCCACGCTGGAACGCATCATCACTTTCCTCGACGGTAGCGGCGGCGGCGGCCCGACCCTGCCGCAGGACGGCCCCGTCATCGCGCAGTTCCTGTACCCGAGCATCGGCAAGGGCTGCATCAGCGCCAGCGCCGATTCGGTCGGTACCGCGCTCGCGGTGCCCGGCCCGGCCCAGCTGCCCCCGCCCGGGCCGAAGTCCGGTCAGACCGGTTTCGTGTTCACCGCGCTCGGCACCAAGTCGCCGACCGCCGAACAGAGCGCGCCGATGACGGTGCAGTGGATCAACCTGAACACCGGCAAGTCCGGCGTGCAGACCCTGACCGACGACGCCAAGATCAACCCGGACGGCCCGGCCACGCTCTCGGCCATCGCCGATACCGGCGCCGGTCGCGTGGTCGCCGTGGTGGGCGGTTCGCTGACCACCCAGGCCGCCGATGCCGAGCCGCGCACCTGCTCCTTCCTGCCGATGCTCGGCTTCTTCAACGTCGCCTGATATTTGCCCGAAGCCCGGTGGTCCGTCGACCGCCGGGCTTCGTCGTTTCCGGACCCCGGTGTTAGCGCGTGCATCTCGTCGCACTGTGGTAGACCCGAGTCATGGCGACTGTCGACGCACCCTCGCACTCCCGCCGGAGCAGGCGATCGCACCGGTCGATTCTGTCCTACCGCTCCGAAGGCTCGATCCTGTCCATCGGCTCCGCCTACTCGATCCTGTCCATCGGCAGCGTCGGCTCGGTGTTGTCGATCGGCTCGGCCGGCTGCTTCGGCTCGCTGCTCTCCTCGGCCTCCTTCGCCAGCCTCGGCTCGGCGTTCTCCGGCCGCTCGCGCTGGTCGATGTTCTCCTGGCGCGGCGATCACGCGGCCCCCGAGTCGCGCCCGACGCTGCGCGTCGTCGCCGACGACGAGCCGGACCTTCGCGGCTCCCCACTGAGCCACAGCCAGACCTAGACAGCGACACACCCCCTGCGTGCGGGCACGCAGGGGGTGTGTCGGCTCCGGGGTTACGGAGTGCTCAGGAGCTGGTTGAAGAAGTCACGGTAGCCGCGCAGGGCGTTGCGCAGGTCCTCGGTGTCGGCCTGGTCGGTCCAACGCTGCCCGAGGGTCTGCTTGCGCTCGGCGAAAGCGGCCGTGAGGTGATCGATGGTCGAGGTGACGAGTTCGTCGGCGCGGGTGACGGCGTCCTGCGGGTTGTCGACGAAATTGCCCTGCAGTTCGCGCCATTCGGTGCGTAGTCGCTCGAGCTCGTCCTCGGCGAACAGCGGGCCGCTCACGTCGCCGTTGGTCTCGGCGGACACCGGCGACTTCGCCTCGGGCACCGCGGTGGCGGTCTCGTGCGCCGCGGTCTCGTGCTCCGCGGTCGCGGGCAGGGGCTCGTACGGCTCCGAGTCGACGGCCGGGTCGTAGCTTTCGGACCCGACGGCCGCATCGTAGGTTTCGGACTCGGTCGCGGGCCGCTCGGTGTCGGCGTAAGTCCCGTCGACGTCGCGCTCGGTTGCCGGGGATTCCGCGGTCTCGGCCTCGTGCGCGTAGTCCGCCCGGTCCGGGTGCTCGTTCAGCTCGGCGTCGGTGGCCCGCTCGGTCTCGGCCGATTCGGCCGTGGTGGCCTCGTCGCCGGCGTGGTGGGTGCCGGACCAGCCGTTCGGGTCGTCGCCGGGGACAAGCTGATCTTCCTCGGCGTCGTGCGGCTTGGCGTAGGCGGACTCGGCGGCGGTGTCGTCGGAATCCGAGGGCTGGGCGCCGTGGACGTGTTTGGTGCTCATGACTTCGCTTCCTTGGTGTGCTGGGTGGTGTGGCCGTTCATCAGGTCTTGGAAGAGTTCGCGGTAGTGCACGATCGCGGTGCGCATCTCCTCGGTGGAGGCGCCGTCGCCGTCGCGACGGGTCGCGATCTCGTGCGCGGTGCGGTAGTGGCCGAGCGTGTTGGCGTGTTCCACCGACAGATCCGCGACCTGCTGGTCGTAGCCTTCGGTGGGGTAACCGCGTTCGGACATGATGGTGGTGACGAGCTGGTCCGCCGCGACCACGGCCTCGGCCGGATGGTCGACGAACTGCTCTTGGACCCCGGCCCACTCGGTCAGGTACTGCTCTTTGCGTTCCTGGGGCAGCTCACGCAGCTCGAGTTCGGCGTGCCGACGTTCGCGTTGCGCCAGTTCACGTTCGGCGGTCTTGCGATCCTCGGCTTCTTGCAGGGTCCGGTCGTACTCGGGCCCGAATTTCTCCCGCAGCCGCCGCCTGCGCACCGCGGGCCACATCAACAAGCCCAACAGCGCGAGGGCGACTACCACCGCGATAACCAGCACTACCAACATTCCGGACGACACCGCATTCTCCTTCGACGAGCGTCTGTTGTTCCGGTAGTGCCTCGCGATCGGCGACTCAAACATCGGGTTATTTCGATGGGGCACAGCAAAATAGGGGCCCCGCCGTCGGCGAGACCCCCAGTTGCCGGTTGGCTACCGACCGGTCAGGTGCCGGATTCGCTCGCGTACCCGAGCCTCGTCGACGCCGAGCCGAGCGCACGCGCCGGCCAGGTCGACAGCCGGAAATGACTGTGGCGCACGGCCGCACGCGTCGACGACGGCGACCGGGCGGCCGGCACTGGTCAGGATGACGCGCTGCTGCCTGCTCGCGTCGACGAGCCAGCCGACCCCTTTCAGGGACGCGGCGGAGACCGGAATTCGTAATGGGCCCATAGTGTTCAGTGAACCCGACAAAGCCGCGCCGCACACCTCGAACCCCCGAATAGGTACTGGTGGGGCTGCGGGTGCACGAGTCAATCCGGCTGGGGCACTTGAAGACTCAATGCCAGGTCCGGATCCACCGCTGCTTGGCCCAGCGCCGTAATCGGCGGCTGACGAGCAGCGCCGGTAAGAGCAGGACACCGCCCAGCAACATCAGCACCAGCAGCAGCCCGGCGAGGAGTTCGCCGAGAGCTTGCAGGGCCGCGGGGATCACACACGCCGCGGCCGCGACAGCGAGCACGACGGCGGCGGTGGTGTGCCCGGAATCGGCGAGGATGGCGGCCGAGGTACCCAGGCCCGCCGCGATCACCAGACCTAGGACACCGATGAGGTAATTGTCCCAGGAAAGCCAGGTAGAGGGTTCTGTGCTGCGGTGCTGTCCCACCGTCGCGAGCCTAATGGGATCGGCCACGGACACAACGGGTTCGCACCGATTGTCCGCATCGATGTCCGCCCTAGGGCCGCGGCCACGGGTTGTCTTCCTTGGCCTCGATCGAGGCGTTGAACCGTGCGACGAGTTTGCTCAGCAGTGCCACATCGGCCGCGTCCCAGTCCGCGACGACGGCGCCGATGCCATCCCGGCTCTGCGCTCGATCCTGGACCAGCAAATCCAATCCCGCGGGGCTGGCCTGGATCTTGCGCGCGATCCCGCCCGCGGGGTCCGGAACCCGTTCGACCAGACCCTGTTTGAGCATCGAGCCCACTTGACGGTTGATGGTGGAGATATCGAGCCGGAACGCCTCGGCCAGCTCGCGCAGGCTCAGCGGCGCGTCGAGCTCGAGCCGGATCAGCAACAGGTAGGCGGAGCGGTCGAGCTGGAATCCCGGACGGCGTAGCACCGAGGTCGGGAAGTGCCGGGAGAGCAGGGTCATCTCGTAGACCAAGCGCTGCAGCGCGGCCGGCTCGTCGGACATGGGCACCACTATGTCGGCCGGATCACGCCGAGAGCAAATTGTGCACCCTACACACGATATGTACCGTACACACTCATGACCATTGCCGAATCCAGCGCGGAAACCGCCGACCCGAGTCCGGCGCAGACTCCCCGCCGTCCCGCGCCCGCCGTGCTCATCGCGACCCTCGGCATGGTCGGCGTCGTGGTGTCGCTGATGCAGACGCTGGTCATCCCGATCATTCCGTCGCTGCCCACGCTGCTGAGCACCTCGGCCTCCAACGCCTCCTGGGTCATCACCGCCACGCTGCTCGCGGGCGCGGTGTTCACCCCGATCAGCGGCCGGCTCGGCGACATGTTCGGCAAGCGCCGCGTGCTGTTCGTGAATCTGCTGGCGCTGATCGCCGGCTCGGTGGTCTGCGCGAGCTTCTCCTCGCTGCTGCCCGAGGTCATCGGCCGCTCGCTGCAGGGCGCGGCGGTCGGTGCGATCCCGCTCGGCATCAGCATCATGCGCGACGAACTCCCCGCCGAGAAGGTGGGCTCGGCCATGGCCATCATGAGCGCCACCCTGGGCGTCGGCGGCGCGATCGGCCTGCCGGTCGCCGCCGCGATCGCGCAGAACGCCGACTGGCACATGCTGTTCTGGACCGCCGCGGGCATGGGCGTGCTGTGCGCGGTGCTGGTGTTCATCTTCGTTCCGGAGTCCCCGGTCCGCACGCCCGCCCGGTTCGACTTCGGTGGCGCCGTCGGTCTTTCGATCGCGCTGCTGGCGCTGCTGATCGCGATCACCAAGGGCGCGGACTGGGGCTGGGCCAGCGGATCGATCCTGGCGCTGTTCGCGGTCGCGCTGGTGATGTTCCTCGGCTGGGGCTGGTACGAGCTGCGCCAAGCCGCCCCGCTGGTCGACATCCGCGTGTCGGCACGGCCGCGGGTGCTGTTCACCAACGTCGCCTCGATCGCGGTCGGCTTCGCGCTCTACGGCATGTCGCTGACCTTCCCGCAGCTGCTGATGGCACCCGAGGAGACCGGCTACGGTTTCGGGCTGTCCATGGTCAACGCCGGCCTCGTGATGGCGCCCACCGGCCTGGTGATGATGCTGCTGTCGCCGGTGTCGGCGCGGCTGTCGGCCGCGCGCGGCCCGAAGGTGACCCTGATGCTCGGCTCGGCCGTGATCGCGACCGGTTACCTGCTGGCCGTGGTGCTGATGGACAGCGTCTGGCAGATCATGCTGGCCTCGGTGATCTGCGCCGGCGGCGTGGGCCTGGCCTACGCGGCGATGCCCGCGCTGATCATGGGCGCGGTGCCGATCACCGAGACCGCCGCCGCCAACGGCCTGAACTCGCTGATGCGCTCGGTCGGCACCTCGACCTCCTCGGCCGTGATGAGCGTGGTGCTCGCCCACATGACCATCCAGCTCGGTACGCACGTGCTCCCCTCGCGCGAGGGCTTCCACACCACCTTCTTCATCGCGATGGCCGCCGCCGTCGTGGCGATCGCGCTGACCGCCTGCATTCCGATGGGCAAGAAGCCCGCCGCCTGAGCGACGCGGGAACCGTTCGGCGCCCCCGTTCGTCTACTCGGTAGAACGGCACGAAGGACCGGGGGCACATGAACAAGCAGAAGATCGGCCGCTGGGCGGGGCTGGGCATCATCCTGGTGGCCGCGCTCGCGGTCGCCGCGGTCCTGGGAGTGCGCCTGTGGCACCAGCACTCGGCCGAATCCGCGGTCATCGGGGAAAATCTCACCGAGTTCCCGGCCCTGGACGAGTCGAGCCTGAGCGCCGATCAGGCCCGGCTCGGCGAGGTGCTGCGGCGGGAGTTCGAGCAGCCCGGCGCCGGCACCAAATACGCCGAGGGCATCGAAGAAGCCTGGTGTGCCGACTTCGTCAGCTGGGCGATGCGCGCGGCCGGCCTTCCACTGGCCAACCCGAACTCCGGATCCTGGCGCATTCCGGGCGTTTACACGCTGACGGAGTACTACCAGGGAGCCGGCCGATTCACCGGCCTCGCGGGATATTCGCCGCGCACCGGCGACGTCTTGCTCTACAGCGACGGCAGCCCGTTCACCCAGCACACCAACATCGTGCTGGACTACGCGAACGGCTCGGTGACCACGATCGGCGGCAACGAATTCGACGATGTGCGCATCAGCAGATTTGTGCTGGCGGAAGTGCCCGGCGTGGTCGGACTCGGCAAGTTGCACAGCTGAGCCGTTGTCAACTGTGAGAATCGTTGCTCATCTGCCCGAATACTCGGCGCGCGGACAATCGGCGAGTCCGGCCCCGCGCCTTACCATGGAGTAGGCGGCGCCCGGCAGCGTCGCTCATAGGGGCCCTGTCCTGCTACCCCCTCATCAGCAGGACAGGGATCCCGCCTCGTTCCCAGGCGGCGCACGCCGCCGGAAACCTCGGTCGCGTAGCGTGTCCGGTGTCCGTCTTCAGGTAAGGGTTCCGCAACAGTGCAGCCGATCGACGCCACGGGTAGTGATCCGACCTGGATCGACTACGCCGAATTCGGAGAACGCTTCGTCGCCCAGGCGGTGACCGAGCAGCGCATCGTGTCCGCGGTGGCCGGTATGGCCGGCCGCGGCGTCAGCATCGGCCCGTACTCCCTGGGCCCGGCGGGCCTGGCCGGTTTCCTCGCCGAGGGCAAGGTCGGCGAACCCGTGGTGCTGCGGCGCGACCCGCACGTCGTCTTCCAGGTCACCGTGCCGCTGTCGCTGTCGGTGAAGGTCTTGCTCGGCGGGCAGAAGCTGCGGCTGGCGGCCGTCGTCGAGATCGATCTGGCCCTGCACGCGCGGACGGCCGACCCGGTACTCATCGTCATCGACATCCCGCCGATCACCGCGGCCGACGTCAGTTTCGTGCTGCGCGCCCAGGCCATCGCCGCGTCCTGGGAGGGCCTGCTCGGACCGCTGGCCGGAATGGTGCAGAACGAGGTGACCAAGCGGGTGAACGCGATTCTGTCCGAGCCGCAGGCCCGGCGCGGGCGGGTCTTCGACGTCGAGGCCATCGTGGCCGGCACGCCGTCCCCGCATCGCGACAAGGCCGAGTTCGACTGGATCGACTACGGCGAGTTCGGCCACCGCTTCTTCGAGCACATCGTCACCCGGGAGCGCGTCTTCGACGTGGTGCGCCGGATGGCCGGCCGCCCGATCGAGGTCGGGCCGCTGCGCACCGGCCCCGGCAAGAAGGCCACCGTGCAGGTGCGGGGTTCGATCCTGGAGCCGGAGCTGACCGAGCGCGAGGCGGACGAGGTGTCCTTCGACCTGTTGCTGCCGGTGAGCCTGGACATCACCGTCGACGTGCTCAAGTCCAATCGCTACCGCGCCGACGTGCGGGTGCCGCTGGTGCTGACCGCCCGCGCGAGCGACCCGCTGTCGATCGTCATCGATGTCGACCCGCTCGACACCGCGGACATCCAGCTGGAATACAAGGCCGAGGGCATGCGCGCCGCCACCCTGGGCGCCCTGGCCGGAATCAAGAAACAGGTGGTAGCCCAGGTCGCGAGCGTGGTGCGCAAGGAATTGGGCAACGCGTCCGGGCGGACCATCGACGTCGCCGCCCGGATCGGCGGCAGCAAAACCCGCTAGTGACCGTTGGGACTCGTGTGGTGAGTGTGTCCGATGGGTCTGGCGGTTCCCCTGTGAATATGGTGAAATAAGTTCACGTTCGAGGCTCCCGGCGCGCGGCTGCAGGAATGTAGCCACCTTGGGGAAGGTGCGCCGGGCACGCTGCCCATAAAGGTGCGCAATTTCGGCTCGCGCATCCCAGCGGTTTGTGCGAAGGAGTCTGCGTAATGGAGTTGTCCCGGCGTTCCCTTTTCACCTGTGCCGCCGCCGTGGCGGCCGTCGGTTTGACCGCGCCCCGAGTATCCGCCGAGCCGCTGGGCACCCTGCTGGACTACGCGGGCGGCGTCCCCTCCGTCGAGGCGATCATGCAGGCGGGCCATCTGGGCGCCATCCGGTACGTCTCCGATCGGCGGCCCGGCGCGGAATGGATGATCGGCAAACCATTGCTCGCCCTCGAGGCCGAAGCCCTGCGTGCCGCGGGCCTGGCGGTCGTGTCCTGCTATCAATTCGGCAAGGGCCCCACCGCGGATTGGCGCGGCGGTTTCGAAGCGGGTCAGCGCCACGCCGAGCGGGGGATGGAATTGCACCGCGAGGCGGGCGGGCCGGACGACCGTCCCATCTACACCTCCATCGACGACAATCCGAGCATCGAGGAATTCGACGCGATGGTCCGCCCGTACCTCGAAGGCTGGGAATCGGTCGCCGGTCACCAGAACACCGGCGTCTACGCCAACTCCCCGACCATCGACTGGGCGTTGGACTCGGGCCTGGGCTCCTATTTCTGGCAGCACAATTGGGGCACGCCGCAGGGTTATGTGCACCCGGCCGCGCACCTGCACCAGTTCGAAATCGACAAGCGGGCGGTCGACGGCGTCGGCGTCGATCTCAACCACATCCTGACCGAGTCGTATGGACAGTGGTGAACCCGTAGCGCCGGAGATGGAATGCTGTGAGACATGGTCGCGCGGCGTAACGAGGGTTCCGGTGGGCGCTGGGGTGAGCACAACGCCGAGCGCCGCCGTGCGGTCATGGACGCGCTCGTCGAGCTGATCGAGGAGTCCGAACCGGGCACCGAGATCTCGCTGCAGGACATCGCCGACCGGGCCGGCCTGAAACGCTCGGTGATCTACCGGCATTTCGCCGATCGCAAGGACCTCGACGCCCAGACCCGGGAGTACCTGGTCGAGTCGTATATCGGCACGCTGATGCCGACGCTGGACCCCGAGGATTCGGTGCGCGAGACGGTGTATCGCGCCGTGCACACCTACGTCACCCTGGTGGCGGCCCATCCCCGCCTGCACCGGTGGGTGGAGCAGGGGCCCGGCAGCCACGATCCCTCCGGCGTGATCGTGGTCGCCGGTACCAAAGAGGCCGTCGCGCAGCGCATCTCGGCACTGTTCACGCCCGCGGCCGCGCTGTTCGGGCAGGCCGACCCCGCCATCGACGTGGCGGCCTTCGCGGTGGTGTCGACGGTGGACGGCGCGGTGACGCGCTGGCTGCGGACCCGGCCCGGCGGCTGGGACGCCGCCCAGGTCAGCCGCGCGCTGACCGATTCGCTGGTGATGGTGCTGGAAGGCCATGCCCGCAACCGGGGTATCCCCGTCGACGCGGACGTGCCGATCGGCGAACTGCTGGCCGAGGCCGCCGCCCGCTACTGAGTCACCGTTCGGCCATGACCGCGACAGATTGTCGCGGTCAACCCTTGCCCGCACCGCATGCCCGGCGGTACCGTGACGTTATTGAGCGCGACACAGTGTCGCGATCACAGCTGGAGGAGGCGGGGCCCGATGCCCGAGGCACTTCGTGACGAGTACATCGAGAAACTGGCGACCCTGTCCTACGGCTCGGTCCACAAGCGGTTCGATCCGTATATCGACATCCCCTGGGACGACCCGGAGTTCGCCGTCCGCGCCGACGACGACCGCTGGATCATGCCCACCGCGGACCCGTTCGGCGCGCACCCCTGGTACCAGGCGCTGCCGCGCGAGCGGCAGATCCACATCGGCATGTGGCGGCAGGCCAATATCGCCAAGGTGGGCCTGCAATTCGAGAACATTCTCATCCGCGGGCTCATGCAGTACGTGTTCAGCCTGCCCAATGGGTCGGCCGAATTCCGTTACTGCACACACGAATCCATCGAAGAGTGCAACCACACCATGATGTTCCAGGAGGTGGTCAACCGGATCGGCCTGGATGTCCCCGGCATGCGCCCCTGGGTGCGGGTGGTCGCGCCGCTGGTTCCGTTCCTGGCCAACGTCTTTCCGGAATGGTTCTTCGTCATGGTGCTGGCCGGCGAGGAGCCGATCGACCACGGGCAGAAGACGCTGTTGCGCTCGGGCGCCGCGGCCCACCCCATGATCGAACGGGTGATGGCGATCCACGTCGCCGAGGAGGCCCGCCACATCAGCTTCGCCCACGGCTACCTGGAGCACGCGGTGCCGCGGCTGGGCCGGTTCAAGAAGTTCGCGCTGTCGCTGGTGTTCGCCCCGACCATGCGCATCATCTGCGATCTGATCGCGGTGCCCACCAAGGAGTTCCGCCAGGACTGCGACGTGCCGCAGTCGGTGCTGGACGAGGTCTTCTGGGGCAGCCCGGAATCCCGCAAGCTGCTGCGCGGCTTCTTCGCCGATGTCCGCATGCTGGCCACCGACCTCGGCCTGATCAACCCGATCTCCCGGATCCTGTGGAAGATCTGCCGCATCGACGGCACCACCTCGCGCTACCGCAGCGAACCCGCCCGCTCCCACGGCGGACGATAGCCGTGCTGGAACTGAGCTGGATCCTGCTGCCCGTGGGGATCGTCGTGGCGCTCCGCACCGCGGCCACCCTGGGCGGCGGCACCGATCTGGACTACCGCCGCCAGGAAGAGCGCGCCGCCTATCTGCACCGGGATCGGTCCCCGGCGCAGCTGTCGCGGCGCTGACCGGTCAGCCGCGGGCCGGGAGCACCGCGGCGGCGTGCCGGGCCGCGAGGTAGGCGAAGACCAGCGCGGGGCCGATGGTCGCACCCGGTCCGGCGTAGGTGTGGCCCATGACCGGGGCGCTGGCATTGCCCGCGGCGTACAGGCCCGCGATGACACTGCCGTCCGCGCGCAGCACCCGCGCGTCCGAGTCGGTGACCAAGCCGCCCTTGGTGCCGAGGTCGCCGGGCACCATCTTCGCGGCGTAGAACGGACCCTGTTCCAGCGCACCGAGATTCGGATTGGGGCGCTGACGCGGGTCACCGTAGTAGCGGTCGTAGGCGCTTTCACCGCGACCGAAGTCCGCGTCCTTGCCCGCGTGCGCGAAACCGTTGAACCGGGCGACCGTCGCCGCGAGCGTGGCGGCGGGAACGCCGATCCGCTCCCCCAGTGCGGCAAGGGAATCCGCACGCGTCACCGCCCCGGAGTCCAGCCAGCGCCGGGGTATCGCCTGGCGCGGCGTCAGGCCCGCGAACGAATAGCGGTTGCGGTAGCGCTGATCGAAAATCAGCCAGGCGGGCAGGTTTTCGCCGGGACCGGTCCCCTGGCCGTGCACGCCGCCGTACATCCGGTGCGTGGCTTCGACATAGGGCAGCGATTCGTTCATGAAACGCTCGCCGCGCTCGTTGACGATCAGGCTGCCCGGCAGGTTGCGTTCGGCCAGGCAGAACCACGGCACCCGGGGCAGCGGAATGGACGGCCCCCACCACGCGTCGGACATGAATTCGACTGCCGCGCCGACTGATTGGCCGACTCGAATACCGTCTCCGGTGTTGCCCCGCGCGCCGACGGTCCAGCCGGTCCCGATCGGCTGACGCTGATAGCGCTCGCGCATCTCCGCACTGTGCTCGAAGCCGCCCGCCGCGATCACGACGCCGCGGCGGGCCTCGACGAACTGCTCGACACCCTCGCGCCGGACCACGACACCGGTGACCCGGCCGTCGTCCTCGCGCGCCGCGACGAGCGCGGTATCCAGCCACAGCGGGATATTCGCGTCCAGCAGGCCGCTGCGCAGCATCGCCATCAGCGCCTGGCCGCGCGTGCGCAGCTGCTGCCGCAGCAGGTTCGCTTTCGCCCAGCGCGCGCCGATGGCGAGGGCCCGCGGCAGGAAGCGCGGGTTACGCAGGCCCAGGTGCAACTGCCGGAAGTCGGCCTGGGTGAGCACGAAATTTCGCGGGCCCGGCGCGTAATCCCGTTCCAGGGTGGCCAGTTCGGAACCGAGCCGGCGCGCGTCGAACGGTTTCGGCTCCACCGATCGGCCGTGCGCCCGCCCGCCCTCGACTTCCGGGTAATAGTCGGAATAGCCCGGCACCCAGCGCATGTCCAGCGGGGTGTGCCGCTGCAAGAACTCGAAAACCTCGGGGCCACGATCGATATAGGTGTCGATGCGCGCGGTGCCGGCCTCCGCGCCTACGATGCCGTGCAGGTAGGTGCGCGCGGCTTCGATGTCGTCGGCCGGGGCCTGCTCTCGCAGTACGGGATTCCCGGGCATCCACAGCCCGCCCCCGGACCGTGCCGAGGATCCGCCCCAGCGCTGAGCCTTTTCGATGACGATGGCGCTCAGGCCGTGGTGCGCGGCGGTGAGCGCCGCGGCCATCCCGGCGGCTCCCGACCCGACGACGACCAGGTCGAAGACGTTGGTGTCCTGCATGTTCGATCCCTATCCGGTTGTTTCAGCCCTGCGCGCGCCAGCGCCGATCCAGCACGGCGGCCAGGGCTGCTTCGATACAGACGGGCAGCGACGCTGCCGTGTTGTCCGCGCTGCGCAGCCATTGCAGATATCCGAACTCGGCGGCGGCGAGCATCAAATGCACCAGCAGCCCCGACCGGCTGTCCCCCGCGGGATCGCCCGGCATCCGCTGCGCCACCAGCTCGATCAGCCGGGCGCGATGCTCGGGCGGCACCAGCGCGACCCGGTCGAGCAGATGCGGCGCACTGCGGAACGCGGCGCGCCAGTGCGCCAGCTCGGCGGGGGCCAGGGCGGCCGAGCGCGTCAAGATCGCCTGGGCCAGTGCCACATCCGCGGCTTCGCCCACCGGGCGCTCCTCGAGCAGCGCGGCGATCCCCGCGCCGCCCTCCCGGACCGGGTCCAGCAGCAGGTCTTCCTTGCTGCGCACGTGCCGGAAGTAGGTACTCGGCGAGATCTGCGCCGCGGCCGCGATCTGCTCGGTGGTCACCGCGTCGAATCCGTTGCGCGCGAACAACTCGAACGCGGCCCGCTGGATTTCGGCGCGCACCTGCCGCCGCTGCCGTTCCCGCAGGGATACCGATTCCGTCGCCATGCCTGAAAGTATCTCCACGTATGACAGTCTCTGTCAACAAGATACTAACTATCACCAAGGCCGGGTGGGTCTCGCGCCCGGACGGGCGACGCCATAGGCTGACGCCGTGGTTTCCGGGCGGACAGTGGTCGACGGGCGTTTCGAGTTGATCGAGCCGCTCGGCAGTGGCGGCATGGGGACGGTGTGGCGCGCCCTGGATGTGATGCTGCACCGGGATGTGGCGCTGAAGGAGGTGCGGCCCGACATCTCACCCGGGGCCAGCTCACCGGCGGTGCAGCGGGAACGCGTGCTGCGCGAGGCGCGGGCGCTGGCCCGCATCGGGCATCCGAATGTGGTGGCGCTACACCACATCGTGAATTCCGAGGCCGAGGATCATCCGTGGATCGTGATGGAGCTGGTCCGCGGGCAGAGCCTGGCCGACCGGCTGGCGGCGGGGCCGCTGCCGGTGGGCGTGGCCGCACGACTCGGGCGGGGCATCCTGGCCGGACTGCGGGCCGCGCATTCGGTGGGTGTGCTGCACCGCGACATCAAGCCCGCGAATGTCATGCTGCGCGAGGATGGTTCGCCGGTGGTCACCGATTTCGGCATCGCCGCGATCGAAGGCCTGGGCGGGCTCACCTCCACCGGGAACCTGGTCGGCTCGCTGGAATATGTTGCCCCGGAACGCCTCGGCGGAAAAGAGGGCCATCCGGCGTCGGACCTGTGGTCGCTGGGTTTGGTGCTCTATGTCGCGGTCGAGGGTTACCACCCGATGCGGCGCGAAACGACCGTCGCGATCCTGGCCGCGGTGCTGGCGGGCGACGTGCCACCGCCGCGCCGCGCCGGTGCGCTCACCCCGGTGCTGGAGGCGCTGCTGGTACCCGAGCCGGAGCGCAGACCCTCGGCCGAGCAGGTGGATCAGTTACTCGCGCAGGCGATTTCCGCGACCTCGGTACCGTCCATGCCGCTGGCCGCGCCGCAACGGTTCCCCGGGCCGGAGCCGACGACACGGACCTCGGTCACGCCCGCCGGGGAGTATCGGCCGTTCGCGCACACACCGCCGCCGGGCGGGCAGTACCGGTCGCAGCCGTACGCCGTGCCGGCCGAACTATCGCACGCCCGGCCGCATTCCGCGCCGAGCGGATACCAGGTCGCCGCCTACTCGCCGACACCTGTCGACCCCCACCGACTACCGCAGCCCCCGCACCCCGCGCGCCGGATACTTCTCGCCGCCGGACTGGTGGTCGCCCTCGTCACGGTCGGCGCGGCCGTCACCCTGTGGCAGCGGCCGGACACCACCGCGAGCCCGCCGCCGGAAACGACCCAGTCGATCCAGCCCTCGATCCCCGGCCAGACCACGACGGTACGGACCAGCCCGGCCGCCGTACCGCGCACCGGTGCCGATCTTTTCGACCCCGCCACCCTGCGCACGGCGGTCACCGCACTCGAAAAAGCCGCCGGCACCACGGAATTCACCGAAACCAAGATCTACGCGGACCACGTCTCCACCGGCGCACCCGTCGCCGACCGCCCCTCCGTGTACGACCTGTACGACTACTACCGCGACAGCCAGAAGGCCAAGCGCACCGGCCCCGGCGGCCAGCTGTCCGATCCGACGATCCAGCTCGCCACCATCAATTGGGATGTGCTCCCCGCCCTGTTCGAGGCCGCCGCGGCCAAACTGAACATCCCGAAACCCACCATGCGCTACGTCATCGTCAATCCCGCCTGGACGTTCAACGACGACAAGCCCACGCTGCTGGTCTATCTCGTCGACGACTACGCCGGGGCCTACCTCGCCGCCGACCTCGACGGCGCCATCATCCGCACCTACGCCGCGGAGCGCTGAACACGACGATGCGGGCGGCGGTCTTTCGACCACCGCCCGCATCGGAACCCGTCAGCGGTTCTGGTAACCGGCCTGGCGAGCCTCGTCGATATCGGCTTCGGCGCGCGCCTTCTCGGCGGCGGCTTCCTTCTTCGCGGCTTCCCGCTGGGATTCCGCCTTGTCCTGCTGGGCGCGGCCCTCATCCTTGAGGCCCTCGTTACCGGTCACGATGCCGGTGGCCTCCTTGGCCTTCCCCTTCACGTCTTCGACGACGCCTTCGATTCCTTCACGGGGACCACTCGTATGTTCGGGCACAACTACCTCCAAATATCAGGCAACGGCTGACACTCTGGGCATACCCGTCCCACGGGAGCGAAACGCGATCAGGTCGAAATACTGGGGTCGTGCCTGGTCGGCGCCACTGTGGGACAGGCCACACCGAGGTGCGGGCCGCCGCACAGGTATGCGGCGCGAACGACTGGGTACACCGGCGTGCGGTTCCGGCTCAGGCGGGGATGCCCATGCCCTCGGCCAGCACCGGCCACGACTTGTGCAGGGCCTCTTCCCAGTACGGCCAGTAGTGCGTGCCGACCGGGTTGAACTGGTAGGTCGCGGGGATGCCCAGGCCGTCGAGGCGGTTCTTCAGGTTCACCGAGCAGGCGTTGGTGGCGCCCTCGATGATCATGCCGAGGCTGAGGTTGACCGCGCCCATCGGGCCGGGCGCCTGGTTCAGGTAGTACAGCACGTCGGCGGCCACCGGGATGCCGCTGCCGCTGGAGATGTAGAGCTTGGTGCCGCGCAGCTTCTCGGCGTTGATGACCGGGTCGTTGGCCGCCCACTGCGGGCTGTCGTCGGCGCCGTACATGTTCTTGGTGTTGCCACCGGCCCAGGTCTCGACCGAGAACTTCACGGCCTGCTTACCGATCGGGTCGGCGATCTGCGCGCAACCGCTGTAGGCCGCGACCGACTTCCACAGGCCCGGCTTGGCCTCGGCCAGCTGCAGCACCGAGGTGCCGGAGGTCGACAGACCGGCCAGCGAGTTCAGGCCGGTGGAACCGAGGGCGTCGTCCAGCAGCGCGGGCAGCTCCTCGGTGAAGAAGGTGCGCCACTTGTTGTTGCCGAGCTCGGGGTCGACCTTCTCCCAGTCGGTGTAGTAGCTGCCGCGTCCGCCGATCGGCAGGACCACGTTGACCGGCTTGTCGGCCAGGAACTCCAGCGCGTCGGTCTGGGCCTGCCAGCTCGCGGTGCCTTCGCCGCCGTCCAGGCCGCTGAGCAGCCACATGTTCGGGGCGGGCTTCGAATCGTCGGCCGGACGCTGCACGTCGACGGGAATCTCGGTATCCATGGCCGCCGAATAGACCTTCAGATGCCAGTTGCGTCCCTCCTTGACGATGGAGGTGACGGCCGAGGGCTTGTCCGGGGCCGCCGAAGCGGTGCCGCCGAGCAGCGTCATCGAGAGGGCGGCGGTAAGCGCGACCGCGGCGGTGTTGCGTAGGGCAGATAGCTTCACCGAATCTAAGTCTGTCGCCGAGGCCGAACTGTTACGCGGCAGTGCTGTTTATCACCGTCGCGACCGATCAGGAATCGAGAAGCCGAGAGCGGTGCCGCGCGCCTAACGTTATTACCAACAGCAATAACGCCAAATGAGCGGGCATTCCGCTCTATTAGACGGAGGCAGACAATGACCGATCAGCAGCGCAAAGCCGGCACTCCGGGCGCGTTCTCCCTCTGGATGCAGAAGAAGATGAATGCGCGGATGAACCGCAAGGTCCGCAAGGGCAAGGGTGGATTCGCGGGCATGGAGGTGCTGATCCTGAACACCGTCGGGTCGCGCAGCGGCGAGCCGCGCGAGACCCCGGTGGCCTGGTTCGACGACGGCGCCGGCGGCCGCCTGGTCATCGCCTCCGGCGGCGGCAGCCGGAATCCCGCCTGGTACACCAACCTGATGGCGCATCCGGACCAGGCCAGCATCGAACTGCCCGACAGTGCCGGCCCGGTCGCCGTGCTGCCGCGGACGCTCGAGGGTGACGAGCGCGCGCAGGCGTTCACGATCATCACCGCGGCGCAGCCGCGCATCGGGAAATACCAGAGCAAGTCCGACCGCGAATACCCCGTCGTCCGCCTCGCGCCGCGCTGAACCGCGAGCGCGTTATCCGGGCAGCTTGCGCAGCTGGAAATCGTCCGTGTCGGGGGCGGCGAGCATCGTTTCCATGGTGGCTCGATCGAACGGCAGCAGGTCGATGCTGCCGCCCTCGGTGAAATACCAGGAATTGCAGCCGGTGTTCCAGACCGTCGGGCCCAGCGCCCGGCTGACATCGGCTTCGAAACGCTCGGTCGCGGCCTCGGTCACCTCGACGGTGTCGAATTCACCCGCACGCCATCGGCTAATCCACGCGGTGATGTAGCGGGCGGTGACCTCGGCCGCGTGATGCAGCGGGATCGAGCCGGTCGGCGAATTGGGTCCGAGCACCGTGAACAGATTCGGGAATCCGGGCAGCGCGGTCATTCGATAGGCGCGCGGGCCCTTCGTCCAGGCCTCGTCGATCGAAATACCGTCGCGACCGATCAGATTCATCGGGCGCATGTAGTTGTGCGCCTGGAATCCGGTGGCGAACACGATCAGGTCGACGGGATGCTCCCGGCCGTCGGCGGTGCGGATGCCGGTGGGCGTCACCCGCTCGATGCGCTCGGAGACCAGCTCGGTGTTGCCGGCGCGCAGCGCGCGATAGTAGCTGCCGGACAGCACCTGTCGCTTGCACAGCGGCTCGTAGTCGGGGGTGAGCTGGGCGCGCAGGCCGGGGTCGCGGACCTGGGCGCGCAGGCTCAGCCGGGCGTAGCCCTGCACCGCGCGCCGCCGCCAGCTCGGCCGGGTGACGACATCGGTGAACAGTTTCGCGCCGATCATCCCGGCCCGGTAGAGCGCCTTGTTCACCTCGGGCAGCCGGTCCAGCACCGCGCCGACGGCGGCCGGTTGCGGCAGCCACATCGGCGCCCAGATCACCCACTGCGGGCTGCGCACGAAGTGCGTCAGCCGCCCGGCCTTCGACTGCAACGCCGAAACCACCTGCACGCCGGTGGATCCGGTGCCGATCACGGCGATCCGCCGGCCCGCGGTCGGCATGCTGTCGTCCCAGCGGGCGGTGTGCAGGACGTCGCCGGTGAACTCGTCCAGGCCCGGTAGCTCGGGCTGGGCCGGATGGTGCAGCACGCCGGTGGCCGCGATCACGAAGTCGGCCTCGTGCACGGTGCCGTCGCCGGTCTCGACCCGCCAGCCCGACCCGGTGAACTCCGCCGCCACCACCTCGGAGTTCAGGCGGATGCGCGGCCGCAGCTCGAATTGGTCGACCACGTCGCCGAGATATTGCTGGATCTCCGGCCCGGGCGCGAAGACCGCCGACCACTTCGGATTCGGCGCGAACCCGAACTGATACAGCTGGGAGGGCACGTCGCAGGTCAGGCCCGGGTAGTGGTTCCAATGCCACACCCCGCCGACGTCGGATCCCTTCTCCAGGATGACGAAGTCATGGAACCCATTGCGCTGCAACGTGATAGCGCTGGCGATACCGGAGACTCCGGCACCGATGACGACAATCCGCGGCTCCCGGGGAGTGGTCATCGCCGACCCTCCCCCGCATACGCCGACCCGCACCTCGTCATGCCCAACCTCCTCGTTGGATACCGCCAGTATTCGAATACTGACGGTATTTCGGATGGCCACGGATGTCAATCGGGCACCGCCGCCCCGGGTTTGCTGACCCGAACGCCGGGTAGCACCTCCTGGTCCGAGCAGTGCGGAGCAGCGCCGTGCCCACGGCCACAATCCAGGAGGTAGCGATGCAGATCGGATACAAGCTGGCCGCGGAGGGGTTCGGTCCCAAGGAACTGATCCGGCAGGCGGTGGCCGCCGAGCAGGCGGGCTTCGACTTCGTCGAGATCAGCGACCACTTCCACCCCTGGCTCGACAATCAGGGCCACTCGCCGTTCGCCTGGACGGTACTCGGCGCGATCGCCGCGAAAACCGATCGGATCGGCCTCGCCACCGGCGTCACCTGCCCGACGCTGCGCTATCACCCCGCGATCATCGCCCAGGCCGCCGCGACGCTGGCACTGGTCTCGGATGGGCGCTTCACCCTCGGCGTCGGCTCCGGTGAGCGGCTCAACGAGCATGTCGTCGGCTTGGAATTCCCGGACGCGGTGCGCGTGCGGCAGGCCATGCTGCGCGAGGCGCTGGAGATCATCCGGCTGCTCTGGACCGGCGGCTACCAGTCCTACGCGGGCCAGTACCTACAGCTGTCGGACGCGCGGATCTTCGATCTGCCGGAGCAACCGCCGCTCATCGCGGTGGCGGCCGGCGGCGAGTCGGCGGCGAAGCTGGCGGCCGAACTCGGCGACGGCCTGTTCACCACCGAGGCCGGCGCCGAACTGGTCCAGCACTATCACCGGGCCGGCGGCGACGGTCCGCGCTACGGCGAGGTGCCGGTGGCGTGGGCGCCGGACGAGCACACCGGCGCGAAGGCCGCCTGGGAGACCTCTCGCTGGGCGCTCACCGGCTGGCCGGTGATGAGCGAATTGCCGAATCCGAAGAATTTCGCCGCCGCCAGTGCCACCGTCCGCGAGGAGGACATTCTCGCGCAATTCACCTGCGGCACCGACCCCGAGCGCTTTGTCGCGGCGGTCAAGAAATACACCGACGCGGGCTTCGACCACCCGGTGCTGCAGAACGCCGGACCCGATCCGGACGGATTCCTCGAGTTCTACCGCACCGAACTCGCCGACCGGCTGCGCGCATTGCGGCCGGTCCGACCCGCGGAACTCACCACGCGCAACTGAACCGGACCGCGCAGTTATCGTTGGACCAATTCGCCGGGCAATAGCCGAGGATGTCCCATGACCGCACCCGAACCCCCGGGCACTACCGGACCGGCCGCGCAGGCGCGGCGGTCCGAACTGGAAGGCCTGCGCGATCGCGCGGTGGCGCTGGTCGGCGCCTTCAGTGCGGACAGCGCGCCCTACAACGCGCTCCCGGCCTCGATGATGGACGCGGATTTCGTGCCGAGCGCGACGCTGAACGTCTCGCTGTTCTTCCGGTATCTGATCGAGGAGATCGCGCCGTCCGAGGAAGACACCGCACCGCTGGTGTTGCGCGCGGTCACCCTGGTGCACGACGGCATGCCGCTGGTGGAGGTGCTGCACAACTATCGCGCCGGCATCGAATTCCTGTTCGCGCACCTGGTGCCGCAGGTCGCCGACGTCGGCGTGGTCACCGATATAGCGCTGCGGGTGACCGACTATCTGGGGCTGATCATGTCCCGGATCACGGTCGCGCTGGTGGACGAGGCGCGCCAGCCGCGCTGGGATCTGCTCGAGCGCCAGCGCGAGGTGGTCGACGCGCTGCTGACCGGCCGCGAACCGGCCGGCTGGGCTCAGGATCCGGAGTCGCCGATCGGCACCGCGTACCTGGTCGCGGTGGTGCGCCTGGGCGAACCAACCCCGGGAACGCTGACCGGTTTGCGCGGGCGGATCAACACCGTGCCCGGCACCCTGATGCATCGCGACAGCGGCGGCTGGACCGCCCTGGTCCCGATGCGGCCCGAGGACGCCGAATCCCCCGCCGCGGCCCTGCGTAGCCGGCTGGGTTCCCCTGCGGAACAACCACATCCGGAGCTGTGGATCGGCGTCGCCGCCGCCCCGAACCGGGCCGCCCTGCCCGCCGCGTACGCCGAGGCGCAGATCGTGGCCGAGGTGGCCCGGTCGCTGCGCCGGGGCGAGACCGTGTGCGAGCGTTCGTTCGTGGTGTTCGAGTACGCCATCGCCACCTCGGGTCCGGCCCGGCCCGGGCTGGCCGCGCTGCTCGATCCGCTCGAAGGTCAGCCCGCGCTGGCCCAGACCCTGGACGCGTTCATCGATCAGCAGTTCAATCACAACGCGGTCGCGCGGACCATGTTCATCCACCGCAATACCGTGAACTACCGGCTCACCCGCATCGCGGACCTGACCGGTCACGATCCGCAGCAGCCCGCGGGCATCGCCACCCTGATGGCGGCCCGGGTGGCGCGGCGCCTGGAATCGCGGGGCGCCCGGGCCTGACCGTGCACATGCACAACCGGGGCGGCCGAGCCTGGGAAGTATGCCGATAGCGCCCGGCTCTCAGATCCTGTGTGCTGGACCATACCGCCGGACATATGTGTCCGGCCGCACAGGAACAACGAGGTTACTGCGAAATGGCCAGGAAAAATCTCCGACGACTCGCGCTGGCATTGGCGTCGGCGTGCGTGGTAGCGAGTGGTGTGGGTGTCGCATCCGCACAACCGGGGCTTCCGGCTTTTCCGCCGGATCAGAATCAGTTGCCGCAATTGCCCGCGGAACCACAGCTTTACGATCTGCTGCCGATTCCGACCCCGGCCGAAGACCCGTGGTACGCCGATCCGCCGAATTTGGCGTCGTTCGCACCGGGTGACATCGTCCGGTCGCGCGACGTGCAGACGCGATTGCTGGGACTTCCGTTCCCGGTGTACACCCGGCAATTGCTGTTCCGTTCCAACGACGTGCACGACAATCCGATCGTCACCGCCACGACCGTGATCGTGCCCGGCATTCCGTGGCAGGGCAGCGCGCGCCCGGTGGTGTCGTTCCAGGAGGCCATCGACTCCACCAGTTCGACGTGTAATCCCTCCTACACGCTGCAGACCGGCACCATGAAGGAAGCCGCGCTCGCCGTGTACTGGCTGATGCAGGGCTTCGCCATCAACGTCCCCGACTTCGACGGCAAGTTCAATACGTTCAACACCTATGCCGAGGGCAAGATGGTGCTGGACAGCCTGCGCGCCATGAAAAGCGCGCCGGGCCTGGGCCTCACCGATTCCGGGATCGCCCTCTACGGCTACTCCGGCGGCGGTTCCGGATCGATCCGCGCCGCCGAATTGCGCCAGACCTACGCACCGGATGTGCGACTGCTCGGCACCACCATCGGCGGCACGCCCGCCAACCTGATCGAGCAGGCCAAGTTCGCCGTCGAACAGCAGCCCGGCCTCACCGGAATCAGCAACTTCACCATGTGGCTCGGTTTCGCTTCGCTGTCCCGCGAATATCCGGAGGCGTTCGACGCGCAGGAACTGCTGACACCCGAGGGCCAGCAGATCCTCGCCGATTTCCAGAGCCGCTGCTACGCGACCATCGCCGCCACCGGCATGTACCGCCCGATCAGCGACTACTTCCAGCCCGGCAAATCGCTCGAGGGCTCACCCGCGGTGGTCCAGGCGTTGCAGGACAACAGCCTCGGCAAATACATTCCGGACACGCCGGTGCTGTGGTGGCACGGCATCTGGGACGAGCTCATCCCGCCCAGCAAGGTCGTGCTCCCCACCGTCCAGAGCTACTGGGATCGCGGCGCCGATCTGCGCTTCTACACGGTCCCCGTGCCCGAGCACGTGGTGAACGCGGTCACCGGCTGGCCGCCCGCGGTGGCTTGGACCAGCGCGTTGCTGCGCGGCCTGCCGCCGGGCCCGAAGTTCATGGCGGCCTTCGCACCGCTGCCGCCGGGCTTCCCCGGTAGCTGATCCCCCTCATGCCGAAACCCCGGCGACCTCGCGGTCGCCGGGGTTTCGTCGTTTTCCCGCTCACATTCGATTCCCCCCGGTCGCGAGGTTCCGGAAGAATTGATGGTTATATACGCCGGGTTGCGCAGGGAAGGAGTGACGGTGAATTTCGAGAGTCGGGATCTGGATCTGGTCGAAGATGTCCTGACCAAGGCGTTCGCCAAGGTCCGTTTCGATGGTTTGCGCGCGGGTGGGCGGGTAGCCGCGCGCCGCACGGTGATGACGCGCTCGGAGTTCGGGCCGGACCTGCGGCTGGACCGGCTGAAATTCGGTGTCCAGGTCGCCTACGACTCCGACCCGGTGGGCACCTGGAACGTGTGTGCCGTGCGCTCCGGCGTCATCGAGCACACCTACTTGCGCGAGCGCACCGAAGCCCAGATCCGGCCCGGCGACGTCGTGTGGATGAGCGCCCCGGACGAGCCGAACACGGGGCGGCTGATCAACTCCGACTACGACATCCTCTCGCTGAGCCCGGAAATGCTGGCCCGGGTGGCGGGCGCCCAGCCGGTGCGGGTGCTCCAGCGCGGCCCCTGCGCGCCGGCCAAGGCGCAGCGGTTGCGGCAGCTGCTCGCGCACCTGCGCGAGCCGGAAGTGCAGGCCGCCGCACAGCAATCATCGCTGGTAGCAGCGACTCTCGCCGACTACGCCACCGCGACGGTGCTGAGCGCGTTTCCCGCCGAGCGGCCCGCCGAGAACACCGTCGACCGGCACGACGCCCACCCCGCCACGGTGCGCCGCGCGATCGCCTTTCTCGAAGCCCATCTGCGCGAACCCCTCACCGTCGGCGATATCGCGGCGGCCGCCTATGTCACCCCGCGCGCGGTGCAGCTGGCGTTCCAGGCCCATCTGGGCACCACCCCGATGCGGTATCTGCAACGCCTGCGGCTGGCCGGCGCGCACGAGGAGTTGCGCCGCGCGCGGTCCGACGCCGCGACGGTCACCGCCATCGCGACCGCGTGGGGTTTCGCGCACTCCGGCCGCTTCGCCGCCGCCTACCGCCGCGAATACGGCTGCGCGCCCAGCGAAACCCTGCACCGCTGACCCGCTTCGCTTTCCGTCCCGGCGTCTTCGTTCCGCGTGCTGCCCGCTCGCGATCCCGCTGGCACGCTGGATCGATGCCGGATGGTCGGCTGAGGGCAGATCATGCGGAGGTATCGAACAGTGCAGGCGCGCCGCACGTCACCGGAGGAAGGCCTGGGCGAGCTGACTCGATTGGCGCTGTCGATCGCCCGGAGCGTCCCGGGCGGGCCGTCGGCGGGCATCAGCGCCTACCGCGACGAGACCCTGGAATCCCTGGCCTGGTCCAGTCCGCGCGCCAAACTCGCGGAGCAGACCCAGATGATCGCCCTGACCAGCCCCGGCTTGACCGCGGCGCGTTCACACGAACCCGTCCATGTCACCGACTTGGCGAGCAGCGCGAAGTGGGACGATTACGCGACGGAGTTGGGCTACTTGGGCATTCGGGCGGTCCTGTGCCATCCGGTCGCGCTGGAGCGCACCGTGATCGGCGTGGTCTCGGTCTACGCCGATCGGCCGGGTGGCATCAGTTCGAGCATGGAGCAAGCCGTCTCGTCGGCGAGCGTCGCGGCCGCGGAGCTCATCGCCCGCAGCCGGAACTAAATGGTTGCTGAAATATTGCCAGCGCTCGCATAGCGCGGCGTGTCGAGCCGGCACACCAGCGTCCTGAACTGCTATCGACGGTAGCTTCCAGGCATGGACTCGCTCATCTGGATCGGTTTGCTGGCGACGTGGGTGGTGATGTTCCAGCAGCGCTCGCGCCGGGTGCAACTGGCCCTGTGGTGGATCACGCTGCTCGCGACGGCGCTGCTGCTGCGCCACCACATCAGCAGTGGTCTCGGACTCGGGTTGACCTGGTGACCGCGGCGACGACCACCGAACCCGCGGCCGAGGCCCCGCGCGGCGGCGCGCTCGGCCGGTTGCAGTACTGGCTCGCGGTCATCTTCGTGGTCGGCTGGACCGGCGTGGTCTGCGGCGGGCTGGCCGTGCAGTTCGTCAACTGGGAATACCCGTGCCCGCTGTGCATGCTGCAACGCAACTTCATGACCCTGGCCGCCCTGGGCGGCGCCTACATCGTCGCTAAAGGTTTGCGCGGCAGCATTACCCGGCGCGATTACATGACCGGCTGGGGCCTGGCGATCGTGGGCTGCGTCGCGGGCGGCTTCACCTCTTGGCGCCAGACCATGCTGCACATCCTGCCCGGGGACCCTGGCTACGGCGGCGCCGTCTTGGGCCTGCACCTCTACGTCTGGGCCTGGATCCTGTTCGTCGCCGCGATCGCCACCATCGGCGTGATCCTGATCTTCGCCTACGAGACCGCGGCGATCACCATCCCCACCGGCGGCCCGCAGGCCCTGATCGGCAAGCTGGCGCTGTGGTTCGCCGCGCTCGTCATCGTGATCAACCTGATCGCGACGTTCTGCCTGGCCGGCTTCCACTTCCTGCCCGACGACCCGACCTGCTACCGCCTGTTCCACGACCTCGGCATCCTCGACGGGGACTGCCCCGTTCGCTGATCACCGGGGCCCGGTCGTTCAGTTCCGCGCGCCCGCCCACTGCAGCTCGCGCATGGGGATCCCCGTGGATACCGGACGTCGTGCCGCGCAGCGCCGCCGCAGGTCGCGCATCTGCCACCAGTAACTGGCGGCCACGGCCACATGGCAGACAATGACAGCCATCGCCAGCACCGCTACCCCGACCAACGCCACAACCGTCGCCGACACGATTCCTTCTTTCTCCAGGTTTCTCCGCACGCTGCGGACCGCAATGCAACTGATACCCGCTCCTCGGTGATTACAACGGTCGAAAACCGGGCAATATTGTGATCCACCTCACTTATTCGACAGCATTCGTCGTGCAAAACCGGGCAGCGCCTTTTATCTCTTGGATCGCCTGAGCCGCAGCATGATTGAGTAACTCATGCTCACGACCGCCTTTCTCCAGTACCCGGGCAGCGGCCCGATGCGCCACGAGGAAGCGCTGCTGAAAGCAGGCCTGCAGCAGCACGGAATACCCGTGCACTACTACACGATGAAGCGCATCACCCGCCGCCAACTCCCCCTGGGCCCGGACACCTTCATCGCCGGAGACATGGACGCGATGCACGGCGCGATGCGCCAACTCGGAATCCCGATACCCGAACCCGACGACTACCCCGCCGGCCTCCGCGAGTTCCTGCGCCGAAAAATCTGGACTGCCACCCTGGGCGAGATCGAACGCGGCTTCGAAACCGGGGCCCTACCACCCACCTTCATCAAACCGGCCGACCGCCGCAAAAGCTTCACCGGCACCTCGGCGCCTACAACATCCCCGCCGACCAGTACACAACCTTGATCATGAGCCGCTGGAACGAGCTGCTCGCCTCAGCAGCACTCACTCAATAAGTCCGCGCAGAACCAGGAAATCGAACGCAGGCGACTGTTCAATATTTTGCGATGTTCAACTGAACTGAACGTCGCAAAATATTGAACAGTCGTGCGCATGAATGCTCGGCCGGTTCAGCCGTGCAGCGTCTAAACGTTGAAGCGGAACTCGACGACGTCGCCGTCCACCATCACGTAGTCCTTACCCTCCATACGCACCCGCCCCGCGGCCTTGGCGGCCGCCATGGACCCGGCCGCGACGAGGTCGTTGTAGGCGACGATCTCGGCCTTGATGAAGCCGCGTTCGAAGTCGGTGTGGATGACGCCGGCGGCTTTGGGGGCGGTGTCGCCCTGGTGGATGGTCCAGGCGCGGGCCTCTTTGGGGCCGGCGGTGAGGTAGGTCTGCAGGCCGAGGGTGTGGAAGCCGGCGCGGGCCAGGGCGTGCAGGCCGGGTTCGGTCTGGCCGATGGATTCCAGGAGTTCCAGGGCGGATTCGTCGTCGAGCTCGAGCAGTTCGGCTTCGACCTTGGCGTCGAGGAAGACGGCGTCGGCGGGGGCGACGGTGGCCTTGAGTTCGGCGATCTTGGCCTCGTCGGTGAGCACCGATTCGTCGGCGTTGAAGACGTAGAGGAACGGCTTGATGGTGAGCAGGGAGAGCTCTTTGAGGAGATCGGTGTCGACCTTGTTGCCCGCCGCGAACAGGGTGGTGCCCTCGTTCAGGACCTCCTGGGCCGCCTTGGCGGCGTCGGCGATCGGCTTGCGGTCCTTCTTGATCTTGGCTTCCTTCTCGAAGCGCGGAACCGCCTTCTCCAAGGTCTGCAGATCGGCGAGGATGAGCTCGGTCTCGATCACCTCGATGTCGGAGGCCGGGTCCACCTTGCCGTCGACGTGGATCACGTCGTCGTCGGCGAACACGCGCACCACCTGGCAGATGGCGTCGGCTTCACGAATGTTGGCGAGGAACTTGTTGCCCAGGCCCGCGCCCTCGGAGGCGCCCTTGACGATGCCGGCGATGTCGACGAAGGACACCACGGCCGGGACGATGCGCTCGGAACCGAAGATCTCGGCGAGCTTGCCGAGCCGGGGATCGGGCAGGGGCACCACCCCGACGTTCGGCTCGATGGTCGCGAACGGGTAGTTCGCGGCCAGCACGTCGTTCTTGGTCAGCGCGTTGAAGAGCGTCGACTTTCCGACGTTGGGCAGGCCGACGATTCCGAGGGTGAGACTCACGAGCAGGAGAGTCTACGCGGTGCCACCTCAGGGAATGAGGACGACCTTGCCGAGATTGGCGCGAGCCTCCACGTGGGCATGCGCCTGGGCCGCGTCCGCGAGCGCGAACTCGGTGTGCACGGGACGCACCTGACCGGAGGCGAAGTACTGCCAAAGCTCTTGGCGCCAATGGTCATAGACCTCCGGCTGCCCCTCGGCGATGCGCCGGATCTGGAAGCCGATGACCGACTTGGCACCCACCAGCAGGTCGTAGGCCTGGATCGTGCCACCGCCGGAGCTGTAGGCGACCAGGCGACCGCCGGGAGCGAGGGCGTCCAGCGCGGGCGTGAGCAGATCGCCGCCGACCGCTTCGAGGCCGTAGTCCGCGGCCTTGCCCCAGGCGGTCTCGGCGTAGGTCACGACCTCGTCGGCGCCGAGGCTCCGCACGAAATCGGCCTTCGCGGGATCGGAGACCGCGCCGACGACCCAGGACGCGCCGCGCACCCGGGCCAGCTGCACGGCCAGATGGCCGACGCCGCTGGCCGCGGCGGTGATCAGCGCGGTCTCGCCGACGGCCGGTCGCGCGGCGTCGAGCGCACCGAGAGCAACCAGTCCGCTACGCACCAGGGCGACCGCGTCGACCGCGGAGGCGCCGTCCGGAATCGGCGAGGCCACCCGTGCGGAGACGATCGCGTAATCGGCGTAACCGTGGCCGAAGCACAGGCCGGTGACCCGGTAGCCCGGGGTGTAACCGGTGACCCCGTCACCCACGGCAATAACCTCACCAGCGATTTCCCCGCCCAGCGGGATCGGATCGGCGGATTCGCGCACCTTCCGGACCACCGGCAGGGTCACGCCGATCGCCTGCACCTTGACCAGGAGCTCACCGGGGCCTGGCGTCGGCACCTCGGCCGAGGACAGCTCGAGCACCTCAGGACCACCGCTGCGCTCGTACCCGACCCGCCGCATCACACCTCCAGAAAACGTTAGAACGCGTAACGGTAACGGGGCAGCAACTAGATCTCGCACACTGTGAGCCGGACATGTGCGACATCTCACCGGGGTTGCGCGCACTGCCCGGCGGCGTAGCGTGACAGACATGGAGCCGACCACCGAGGTGGTGACCGCGCGGCCCGCACCCACGCTGGCCGGATTCATCGATCACTACCTCGGCTACCGCATGACCGGGTACGAACCCGCGCTGCATCGCGGCCTGCCCTCGCGCCACCTCACCTTCATCGTCGCCATCGGCCACACCATCGACGTTGTCGCGCAGACCGATCCGCGCCAGCAGCCGGCGAACTACCGCTGCGTGCTCAGCGGCCTGCAAGCGAGTCCGGCGTCCATCGCCAACCCCGCGGATCAGGAGGGCCTGGCGATCGCGCTGACGCCGCTCGGCTCGCGCACCCTGTTCGGGTTGCCCGCCGGCGAGCTGTGGGACACCACCCTGGAGTTCGCCGACCTGGCCGGACCGACCGGCCACGAACTGTGGGAGCGGCTGCAGGGCCCGGCCTCCTGGCCGCAGCGGTTCGCCGCCTGCGATCAGGTGCTGACCCGGCTGGCCCGCCACGACCGCCTGGTCGTCCCCGAATTGGCATGGGCCTGGCGCACTCTGGTCGACACCGGCGGCACCACCGGCATCGGGGAGCTCTCGACCGAGATCGGCTGGAGTCGTCAGCATCTGGCCCGCCGCTTCGGCGCGGAGTTCGGCTTGAGCCCGAAGCTGGCCGCCCGCGTCACGCGTTTCGAGCGGGCCCGGCGCATGTTGCAGCGCACACCGTCCTACGTCACCATCGCGCAGGTCGCCGCCACCTGTGGTTATTACGACCAGGCCCACCTGAATCGGGACTTCGCGGAATTGGCCGGGTGCAGCCCGACCACGTTGCTGGCCGAGGAGATTCCATCCGTCCAAGACGAACCGGGGTCCACCGGTCGAGGCTAGGTCCATGACCAATCCGACCCAGACCCGAACCACCTACCTGTGGCCCTGCCTGACCTTCGCCGATGCCCGCGGCACGGTCGCGTTCCTGGTCGAGACCTTCGGTTTCGAGCAGACCTCCCTGTTCGCCCGGGAGAGCGATCCGTCGATCATCGAGCACGGTGAGCTGCGCGGGCCGCTCGGCGGCGGCATCATGTTCAGCTCCATCGGCCGCGACGACTCCCCGTTCTGCAACCGCGCGCCCGGCATCGACAACATCTACGTCGTCTGCGACAACCCCGACGAACTGTTCGAGCGGGCTACCGCCGCCGGCGCCGAGGTGGTGCGCGGCCTGCGCGACGAGGACTACGGCTCGCGCGGCTTCACCGTGCGCGATCCCGAGGGCAACATGTGGAGCTTCGGCACCTACCGGGGCGAATAACCGCTGCTCAGCTCAGCGTGGTCGCCTTCCACCAGGCGACCACATCCTGCTTCTCGCTCGAAGATCGAGGCCGGGAGTACATCAGGAACGGCGCCCGGTCCGGAGTGTCCAGGAATACCGTCACGATCGCCTCGCCCCAGTACGAGGTGACGCGATAGTTGGTATACGAGCGCCCGTTGTTGTCGGCGGTGAACCGGGTTTTCGGATCCAGCAGGGCGACCACCGCCTGCACGTCGGCGGAGGACCGGTAGGCGTAGAACCGGAAGGTGGGGTCCTTGTAGTCGCTGCTGGAATCGCATTCCCAGGCGGCGGTCCAGCGGCCGAGTTCCAGTCCGTCGTCTTCGCGGTCGGCCCCCTTCCCGTCCTTGCTGCTCTTGCAGCTGGCGCCGTGATAGCCCTCCTTGCGCTTGGCGTCGACCGGCACCATCTTGGGGAAGGCGTCCCACAGGGCCGCGTGATCCCCGGCCGAGGTCTGCACCTCCGAGTCCGAATTGCCGTATGCGGCATAGGCTCCGGCGGCCACCGCGAGAACGAGCACCAGCACGCCCGCGCCGATGGCGGCCAGCAGCCGGGGCCGGGAGCGTCGCGCCGGGGCCGGCTGGGCCCGGACCGTCCGGTCGACCTCGGTCGACACCGTCGGCTCGGCCGGTGCGCCGAGCGCGCGCCGCGCCGCGGCCGCGAACTCGGTGCAGCTGGCGAAGCGTTGTTCCGGCCGCTTCGACATCGCCCGGGCCAGCACGGCGTCGATAGCGCCGGGCAGGTCCGGGCGCA
Organism: Nocardia sp. NPDC050712; assembly: GCF_040654295.1. Taxonomy (NCBI): domain Bacteria; kingdom Bacillati; phylum Actinomycetota; class Actinomycetes; order Mycobacteriales; family Nocardiaceae; genus Nocardia; species Nocardia sp. NPDC050712. The sequence continues at coordinate 227,451 of NZ_JBFAHT010000001.1, read as the reverse complement.
GACTACTCACGAGCGGAGCCTGGTCGTAGAGATGGCCCTGCATCACCACGGCGGGATGGTCCGCGATGAAGGGCGGCGTGCCGGTGAGCAGCCGGAACAGCGTGCAGGCCAGCGCGTACTGGTCGACTCGCGCGTCGAGTTCGGCGCCGGAGAGCTGCTCGGGCGCGGCGTAGGCCAGGGTCGCGGTGAAGCTGCCGGTGCGGGTCAGATGCCCGCCGTCGTCGCGCAGCCGGGCAATGCCGAAGTCGCCCAGCAGCACTCGCTCGGGCCGGCCCTCGATCGACTGTTCCAGCAGGATATTGGCGGGTTTCACGTCGCGGTGCAGCACGCCGCGGCTGTGCGCGTGGTCCAGGGCTTCGGCCACCTCGCCGATGATCCGCACGGCGCGGTCCAGCGCCATCGGGCCCACCGTCGTCGACGCGTCGGCACCCTGCACATACTGCATCGCGATCCACAGCTGCTCCCCCACCGCGCCGCGGTCGTACACCGACACGATGTTCGGATGTTCCAGTCGCGCGACCAATTCCGCTTCGCGCTCGAATCGGCCCCGGCTCTCCGCGTCGGAGAACAGCTCGGAATTCAGGACTTTCAGCACGATCAGGCGCGGAAGGCGTGGGTGCCGAGCCAGATAGACGGTCCCCATGCCACCGCGGCCCAATTCCCGCTCGATCACATAGTCGGCGAAAACCTCACCGCTGCGCAGCATCCGTCACTCCAAGCCCTGGACAGCATCTCCCCGCGACCCGCCGGGCCGGCGCAAGCCATCGTGACCCATCCGGCTGCTCGGTGCCAACTTCCTCAGTGCCCCCGATTATCTGGGCCGGCCCTCAGCGACCGCCCATGCCGGACATGGCGATACCCCGGACGAAGGCGCGCTGCGCGATCGCGTAGACCACCAGCAGCGGCAGCAGAATGATGATTGCGGTGGCCATCAGCATCGGCCACTGGGTGTGGTACTGCCCTTGGAGCCGGACCAAACCCAAGGTGGCGGTGGCGATCTCGTTGCGCTGGATCATGATCAGCGGCCAGAGGAAGTCGTTCCAGACGGTGATCCAGGTGAGAACCGCCAGCACCATCAGCGCGGGGCGGGTGTGCGGCAACAGCACGCGCCAGTACCCCTGCCAGGTGCTGCACCCGTCGAGGATGGCGGCCTCCTCCAATTCCGCCGGGAGCGTGCGGAAGAACTGGCGCATCAGATAGGTGCCGAAGGCGCTGCCGAACAGTCCCGGGACGATCATGGCCCACGGGGTGTCCACCCAGCCGAGGGCCCGCATGAGCAGGAACTGCGGGATCACCGTGACGGTCAGCGGCACCATCAGGGTGGCGAGGTAGGCCACGAACAGCGCGTCCCGACCGCGAAAGCGCAAGCGCGCGAACGCATATCCGGCGAGCGAGCAGAAGAACACCTGCCCGGCGGTGACGCACAGCGCGTACACCGTGGTGTTGAGCAGCATCCGGCCCAGCGGCAGCAGTTCGAAGACCTCGCCGTAATTGGCCCACCTCGGGCGCTCGGGAAAGATTGCGGCGTCGGCGATTTCGCCGTCCCGCTTCAAGGAGCCGGACAGCGCCCACAGGATCGGCAGCAGCGCGCACCAGGCGATCGCGGCCAGCGCGAGGTAGGCGAGCACCCCGCCCAGCACCCGGCGCACGATCCTGCGGTCGACCCGCGGGGTGCCGCTCACAGTTCCACCTCCGATCGGCGCGCGAAGCGCAGTTGCAGCAGCGTCAGCAGCAGCAGGATGGCGAAGATCACCCAGGCCAGCGCCGCGGCGTAACCCACCTCGTAGAACCCGAAAGCGTGCTGGAACAGCATGATTCCGAGCAGGTAGGTGCCGGTCTCCGGTCCGCCGCCGCTGCCGGTCAGCGCGTAGGCCTGATCGAAGGCCTGCACCGAGTTGATCACCGTGATGACGAAGACGAACGACAGCGGGCCCCGGATCAGCGGCACCGTCACCGACCAGAACCGCCGCAGCGCACCGGCGCCGTCGATCTTGGCCGCCTCGTACAGCTGCTCCGGCACGCCCTGCAACGCCGCGAGCAGGATGACCGTCGCGAACGGCACGCTCTTCCACACGGTCACGATGCTCAGCGACACCAGCGCCCAGCCCGGATCGGTCAGCCACGGCACCGGATCGATGCCGAACCAGCCGAGCAGCAGGTTCAGGACGCCGTCGTCGGTGGTGAACATGAACCGCCACACCACGGCCATCGCCACCGTGGACGCGACCAGCGGCAGGAACGCGAGGGTCCGGAAGATCCCGATACCGGGCAGCTTTCGGTTCAGCGCCGACGCCACGCCGAGCCCGATCGCGACCGTCGGTACCAGGGTGAGCACCGTGAATACCGCGGTGTTGCGCAGCGCGATCAAGAACAGCGGATCCGCACCGAAAAGCCGCCGGTAGTTCGCGATCCCGACGAACCGGGGCGCGCTGAACAGATCCCAGGAGTGCAGGCTCAGATACAGCGAAAAGCCCAGCGGGAATACCAGAAAGACCAGTACCGCAGCGAGATTCGGCGCGATGAACAGCCAGCCCGCCCGCTCCCGGCGTCGCGCCAGGCGGCCGCGTTCAAGCATGGGCACTCAGCACCGCGTCGATATCGGACGCGCAGGAGCCGCCGAGGGATTCGGCCGTCGCGGCGCCGCGCAGTACCCGATTGCCGCTGCGCTCCAGCAGCGCGGACACCTTGCCCCAGGCCGGAGTCACCGGCAGCGGACGGGAGGCGGCGGGCCCGCCGGTCATCACCTCGAGGTTCCCGATCGCGCGGTGCGCGGCCGCGAAACCCGGTGACGCCATGGCCGACTGCAGCACCGGGACGAACAGCCCGGACGAGGCTACGATCGCCTGCCCCACCGGCCCGGTCGCGAATTTCACGAATTCCCAGGCCTGTTCGATGCGCGGGCTGTCCGCGGCGATCGACAAGCCGGTGCAGCCGACATCGGTGACCGCCCCCGGTCCACCCCGCGGACCGCGCGGCAGCACCGTCAGATCGATCGCGAGATCGTCGTGCCCGGCGAACTCCGAGTAGAGCCAGTGCCCGCCCATCGCCATCGCCGCCCGGCCGCGCCGGAACAGGTCGGGCGCCGAAACAGACTGCTGATCGGCCACTTTCGGCGCCACCCGATGCCGCACCGCCAGGTCCGCGTAGAACTGGAACCCGGCCGCGAACCGGGGATCACCGAGATTGGTCCGGGTCGGGTCGACCGCGGGGGTGAACCAGTCGGCGCCGTTGTTCATCCCGAAGCACGCGGCCGAGAAGTACGGCACCCAGGCGTCGGCGAAACCCCACTGGGTGGTGCGCTCGCCGGTGCGCCGGGTGAGTTCCCCGGTCGCCGCCAGGAATTCGTCGAAGGTCCAGGCCTCGGCCCAGCGCGCGGGCGGGACGATCCCGGCCGCCGCGAACAGCTGCCGGTTGTAATAGAGGAATACGCCCGACCACTGCTCCGGCAGCGCGTACTGGCCGCCCGCGTAGGTGAAGGTGTCGTACAGCGTCGGATAACTGTCCCGCCGCAACTCCGCGGCGTAGGCGGGCTCCCGGTCCAGCAGCGTCCGCAGATCGAGCAGCACCCCGCGCTCGGCCAGCCCGGCGTAGAGCAATTCCCAGGCCATCATCACGTCCGGGCACTTGCCGCCGGCGCAATAGGTGAGCATCTGCTGCAACGGATCCGGGCCGGACATGATGGTGCGGACCTTGATCTCGGGGTGCAGCCGCTGGAATGCCTCGATGAGCGTCAGCCGGACCCGGGCCTCCTCCGGGCGGGCCTGGAAGAAGAAGGTCAGCGCGTCGTCGTCGGCCCCGCACCCGCCCAGCGCCAGCGGGGCGGCCAGGGCGGCGCCGAGCAGGGTCCGGCGGCGCAGGGCGGTCACGAGCCGAGGGGTGTCGTCACGATCTACCGTTCTTCGAGCCTCGAAGGGACTGCCACGGACGCGCAGCAGCATACTTACGGCAAAATCGCGATCGACCGCCGGTCGCGGATCCGCGACCGTTCGTCGCACGGTATCGACCGTTCATCCGATCCGAATGTTCAGACCTCCTTAAGGCTCCCCGAAGGATGTGGCGCGAGCTGAGGCGGCGTGGCAGCATACGCACGGCTATAACGCAGGTGACGGCGGACACACTGGACAGAACAAAACCTCGAGCTACCGACGGCGCGAATCCACTCGGCAAAGCTCCGCGATCGGTTACGTTTTTTCTGGTTCCTGCTGCACCCTGCGCTTTTCAGGAGATGAGGGCTCGATGGCGACAATCGAATATCTGCGGACAGACCCAGACCTACCCCCGGTAGGCGTGGTCGACAAAACCCCGATCACGGCGAAGAAGAAAGCGATCTTCGCCGCGATCGCGATCCTCGGCGCCATCGCCTGGGCGGTCGTCGGTATCGCGCGCGGCGAGTCCGTCAACTCGGTGTGGATCGTGATCGCGGCGGTGTGTACCTATATCACCGCCTACCGGTTCTACGCCAAGTTCATCGAATGGAAAATCACCAAGCCCCGCGACGACCTGGCTACCCCTGCCGAGATCCTGGAAAACGGCAAGGACTACATGCCGATGGACCGGCGGGTCCTCTACGGCCACCACTTCGCCGCCATCGCCGGCGCCGGCCCGCTCGTCGGTCCCGTGCTCGCCGCGCAGATGGGCTATCTGCCGGGCACCATCTGGATCGTGGTCGGCGTGGTCTTCGCCGGCGCCGTGCAGGACTACCTGGTGCTGTGGGCCTCCACCAAGCGGCGCGGCCGCAGCCTCGGGCAGATGGCCCGGGACGAGCTCGGCGCGATCGGCGGCGTGGCCGCCATCGTCGGCATCCTCGTGATCATGATGATCCTGCTGGCGGTGCTCGCGCTGGTCGTGGTCAACGCGCTGGCCGAGAGCCCGTGGGGCGTGTTCTCCATCGGCATGACCATCCCGATCGCCCTGTTCATGGGCGTCTACCTGCGGTACCTGCGGCCCGGCGCGGTCGGCGAGGTGTCCGTGATCGGCATCGTGCTGCTGCTGCTCGCCATCATCTCCGGTGGCTGGGTCTCCGAAACCGCCTGGGGCGTGGACTGGTTCACCCTGTCCAAGGTCACCATCGCCTGGCTGCTGATCGCCTACGGCTTCGTCGCCTCGGTGCTGCCGGTGTGGCTGCTGCTCGCCCCGCGCGACTACCTGTCGACCTTCATGAAGATCGGCACCATCGGCCTGCTCGCCATCGGCATCCTGATCACCATGCCGGTGCTGAAGGCGCCCGCGGTGTCGCAGTTCGCCTTCGACAAGACCGGTCCGGCCTTCGCCGGCAGCCTGTTCCCGTTCCTGTTCATCACCATCGCCTGTGGCGCGCTGTCCGGTTTCCACGCGCTGGTGTCCTCGGGCACCACGCCGAAACTGCTGGCCAAGGAATCGCACGCCCGGATGATCGGCTACGGCGGCATGCTGATGGAGTCGTTCGTCGCGGTGATGGCCATCATCACCGCCACCATCATCGACCAGCACCTGTACTTCGGCATGAACGCCGCCGCCGGCCTCACCGGCGGCACGCCCGAAAAAGCCGCGGCGTACACGAATTCGCTCGGGCTCTCCGGCCCGCCGGCCACCGCGGAGACGTTCTCGCAGGCCGCTTCGGATCTGGGTGAGAAGTCGATCATCTCGCGCACCGGTGGCGCGCCCACCCTCGCGGTCGGCATTTCCGAGGTGTTCAGCAAGTTCCTCGGCGGCGCCGGCATGAAGTCGTTCTGGTACCACTTCGCGATCATGTTCGAGGCGCTGTTCATCCTCACCACCATCGACGCGGGCACCCGAGTCGCGCGCTTCATGGTCTCGGACGCGTTCGGCAACTTCGGTGGCCCGCTGCGCAAGTTCAAGGATCCGTCCTGGCGGGTCGGCGCCTGGCTGTGCTCGCTGATCGTGGTCGCCGGATGGGGCTCCATCCTGCTGATGGGCGTCAACGATCCGCTCGGCGGCATCAACGCGCTCTACCCGCTGTTCGGCATCGCCAACCAGCTGCTCGCCGCGATCGCGCTGACCGTGGTACTGACCATCCTGGTGAAGAAGGGCTACACCAAGTGGGCCTGGATCCCGGGCATCCCGCTGGTCTGGGATCTGCTCGTCACGATGACCGCCTCCTGGCAGAAGATCTTCTCCGCCGACCCGAAGGTGGGTTACTGGAAGCAGAACAGCATCTGTGAGCAGGCCCAGGCGGCCGGGAAGCTGTGCCTGACGGCGAAGACTCCCGAAGAGGTCGACATCGTCGTGCGCAACACCTTCATCCAGGGTTCGCTGTCGATCGTGTTCGCCGCGATGGTGCTGATCGTCGCGATCGTCGGTGCGCTGGTCTGCTTCAAGGCCTGGCGCAAGGGCGGTTCGGAGACGACCGAAACCGAAGAGGTCCCCTCGAAGATCTTCGAGCCGAGCGGGTTCCTGCCGACGGCGGAGGAGAAGGCCGTGCAGAAGGAGTGGGACGAGCTGGTCGCGGCCGGAAAACTCGCCCCGCGCGGCGCCGCGCACGGGGCCGAGAGCCCGGACGTCAGCCTGAGTAAGTGACGAATCCCGATGTGCCGCAGCGCGGCCGGTCCACCCGACCGGCCGTGCTGCGGCGTCTGCTCGGCGCCGTTCGGAGCCTGCTGAGCTGGTACAACGCCATCATCGGCGGACAGGATTACCAGCGCTACGTGGCGCATCTGCGGCGCGAGCATCCCGGCTGCGAAATCCCGAGCGAGCGCCAATACTGGCGCGACCGGTATGACGAAGCCGAACGCAAACCCCAGAACCGCTGCTGCTGAACAGCGAACCGCCCGGCACGCCTCGCGTGCCGGGCGGTTCCGTATCCAGGCTCAGGACTTGGCTTTCGAGCCGCTACTGAGGGCTGAGGAGCCTGCCGACAGCAGGTTTCCGAGCTCGTGAAACCAGCTACACCCACCGGGCGGGATGGTGGCGCACCCCGAGACCGGGGCGGCCGGTTCGGCCTCGGCGGTGGCGGCGGCGGTGGCCATCGGGGCCAGCATCAGCGCGCCGGCCAGGGTGGCCGCGGCAAGTGATCGCTTCATCAAATTCCTTCTGCTCTAACTTTTCGGAACTGCCTGACTGCCCCCCGAAGCAGCGAAGATCACGGTATTCGGGCATGGGCCCAGCCCACAGACCCCGGTTCCCTGGCCCATGTCGCCAGGGGCACGCGCGACCCGGCTGCGAGATCCCGGGCGCGCGGCAGCACTGGCGGGACCGACGACGAGGCCGAACGCGAACTCCGAACCGCTGCTGCTGATTACTATTTCGCGGAACCGCTACCGAGGAGCCGTTGCAGGAGACCGGGGCAGCCGTGCATCAGGCCTTCGTACGATTCCCGGCACGCCTGGTCCTCGGCGCTGGCGCTGGAGGAGCCGGCGGTCAGCGCCCACAGCAACTCCTGGAACCCGGAGGCGACCGGCGCGGCGGTGGACTTGGCGCCACCGCTGAGGCTGGAGGATCCGGTGTGCAGCAGTTCCAGGAGGACGTGGAAGGGGTTGAAGTCGGGCGGTAGGGCAACCGGTTCGGCTGCGGCGGGGGTTGCCGCAGCCTGCGCGGGGGCTGGGGCAGGGTGCTGTGCGTTGGCGGTGGCTATCGGGGCCAGCGTCAGCGCACCGGCCAGGGCGGCTGCGGCAAGTGATCGTTTCATCGAATTTCCCTTTGCTTTAGCATTTTCGGACTGCCCCAAATGCCCGAAGCAGCGCCGATCACGCTATGCCGCAGCATTTGGAAGTCATAGACCCCGATTTCTAGGCCCCCGATTACCGGGGCAGCCGTAACCACCTCGACTATCAAAGATCCGCCCCCGTTTTTGTGTGTCCACACAGAGTCGGGGGCGGTGTCTGTTTTCCGCTAGCACCGCGCTCGGGGAGCTGACATTGTGGAGGACGTGACGATCATGGCGTTGGATTTCGAACGGTGTTATCGGGCGGTCTCGACGCGGGACTCCCGGTTCGACGGGCAGTTCTTCACGGCGGTGCGCACCACCGGTATCTACTGTCGCCCCTCCTGTCCGGCGATCACGCCGAAGCCGACCAATGTCAGCTTCCTGCCCACCGCGGCGGCGGCCCAGCAGGCCGGCTTCCGAGCCTGCCGGCGTTGCCTGCCCGACGCCGCGCCCGGCTCACCGCTGTGGAACACCCGGGCCGATCTGGCCGCGCGGGCCATGCGGCTGATCGGGGACGGGGTGATCGAGCGGGGCGGCGTGCCCGCCCTGGCCGCCACCCTCGGCTACTCGCAGCGGCAGCTGACCCGGGTGCTCACCACCGAACTGGGGGCCGGACCGCTGGCGCTGGCCCGGGCGCACCGCGCGCATACGGCGCGACTGCTGATCCAGACCACCGAGATGCCGATGTCGGACATCGCGTTCGCGGCCGGGTTCGCCAGTATCCGGCAGTTCAACGACACGGTGCGCGAGGTGTTCGCCGTCAGCCCGACGGTGATGCGCACCGAGGCCCGCCAGCGCGCCCGGCGCGAGCCCGTGCCCAGCACCAACGGCGCTCTGACACTGCGGCTTCCGTACCGTGAGCCGCTGGATCGGGCCTGGCTGGAATGGTTCCTGTCGGCGCATGTGACACCGGGCATGGAGCTGTGGGAGGACCGGGCCTACACCCGGGCCCTGCGCACCCCGCACGGGCACGCCATCGCCCGGCTCAGCTTCCAGAGCGATCATGTGCGCGCCGAAATCGCGCTGCACGACATGCGTGACCTCGCGCCGACCGTCGGGCGGCTGCGGCACCTGCTGGATCTGGACGCCGACCCGGTCGGCATCGACGAGGTGCTCGGGGTGCGGCCGGCCGAGACGGTCGCCGAACTGACCGTCGACGGGCTGCCCGACGCGGGTGCCGCGGGTGCCGCCGACTCGGTGCCGCGGCCGCTCGAGCCCGTGCGGCCGCTGTTCAGCCCGGGCATCCGCGTGCCCGGCTGCCTGGACGGCCCGGAGCTGTTGCTACGCACCATGATCGGACAGCAGATCTCGGTCTCGGCCGCGGCCACGCACACCGCGCGGCTGGTGCAGGCGCTCGGCGAACCGATCGCCGGGCCGCTGCCCCGGCTGTTCCCCACCCCGGCGGTCGTCGCCGAGCACGGCGCGGAAGTGCTGACCGGCCCGGCCAAACGGGTCCGCTCCATCATCGGCGCGGCCACCGCCCTGGCCGGCGGGGAACTCCAGCTACACCAGGGCCGCACCGCCGCCGAGCTACGCCGCGATCTGCTGGCCCTCGACGGCGTCGGCCCCTGGACCGCCGACTACGTGACCATGCGCCTGCTGGCCGACCCCGACATCCTGCTCGACACGGACCTGGTGGTTCGCCAAGGCGCGACGCTGCTCGGCCTTGACCTCACCGACACCGCGCGGTACGGCCCCTGGCGCTCCTACCTGTCCATGCACCTGTGGAAAGCGGCGCTGGCCGATCGCGCCGCCGCCCCTCGAAAAGCCACCTCCCCCAAGAAGAACGGACGCCCGTCATGACCACCGCCGACTTCACCGTCGTCGACACGCCCATCGGCCCCTTCACCGCCATCGCGGCCGCCGACGGCGCGGTGCTGGCCGCCGGCTGGACCGCCGACGCCGAGAACCTGCGCCAGCTGATCCACTCCAGGCTGCGGCCCGCCGACCTGCGCCGGCGCGATTCGCTCGGCGCGGTGAGCACAGCGATCATCGACTATCACGGGGGCGATCTCACCGCCATCGACGCGATCCCGGTGCGCCAGCATTCCGGCGAATTCCTCACGTACGCTTGGGAAGTCCTGCGCAAGATTCCCGCCGGCGAGCCCGTCACCTACACCGAATACGCCGCGCTCTCCGGCCGTCCGGCCGCTACCCGCGCCGCCGCGAACGCCTGTGCCCGCAACGCCGCCGCGCTGTTCGTCCCCTGCCACCGCGTCCTGCGCATCGGTGGTGCGCTGGGCGGATTCCGCTGGGGGCTGGACGCCAAACGGTGGTTGCTCGACCACGAGGCCTAGTTCGGCTACGCGACGATCGTTTGCAGGTGGGACCCGGTGGGGGTACGACGGACATGCAGGCGGCTGGGGATGCGCTGGCGCATTTCGTCGACGTGGCTGACCACGCCCACCACCCGGCCGTTGGAACGCAGTTCGTCCAGGACGCCCATCACCGCGTCGAGAGTGTCGGCGTCCAGGCCGCCGAAGCCCTCGTCGATGAACAGGGTGTCCAGGACGATGCCGCCGGATTCCGCCGCCACGGTGTCGGCCAAGCCCAGCGCCAAAGCCAGTGAGGCCATGAAGGTCTCGCCGCCGGAGAGGGTCTTGGCCGGGCGGATCGCGCCGGTGTAGTCGTCGCGGATGTCCAGACCGAGGCCACCGCGACGGCCGCGCGGTCCTGCCTTGTCGGTGTGCACGAATTCGTAACGGCCGCTGGACATTCGGCGCAAGCGCACCGAGCCAGCAAGGGCAACCTCTTCCAAGCGAGCCGCAAGGACGTAGGAGCGCAACGACATTCGGCGGTTGTTCTCGCCGCGGCCCGCGACCACCTCGGCGAGACCCGCAAGCTCATCATGGGCTTGCTGCAGCGGGGCGATACGGTCGACCTCGGTCCACAGCTGCCCGCCGAGTTCCTCGAGCAGTTTGACCCGGCGCGTGGCGTCGGCATGCGCGGCCACCGCCGCATTCAGCTGCGAGCGAGCCTGGGCCACGGCCGCTTCCAGTTCGGCCAGATCGCCGGGTTCGGCCGCACCGGCGGCCTGCACCTCGGGTTCGGCCAGCACCGCCTCCGCGTGCGCACGGGCACGGTCGGCGGCTACGAGTTCGGCATCGATGTCGTTCTGGCGCTGAGTGGTTCGAGCGGCGGCGGTCACCAGTTTGGCGTAGGCGGTGAGCAGTGCGACGTCGTCACGCGGTGCGCGGCTGTCGTCACGCAGTGGGCGGTTGCCATCATGCAGCGGGCGGCTGTCGAATGTGTTGGCAGCGCCTGTTTCCGGAGCCTTTATCTCAGCGGATATCGCAGCACCGATCGCACGCGCGGTCTCCGCGTCGAGCACGAAACCCGCCGCGAGGGCGAGGCTTTCGACGCGGGTGGCGATTACGGAGACGGCTTCGCGGGCGGCGGCGGCCTGGGCGCTGGTGTCGCGGAAGGTGGTGGCGAGGGTGATGAGGGTGTGCAGGCGGGTGCGGCGGCGATCGATGGTTTCGTCGGCGCCCGCGGCGGCGCGCAGGCGGTCGGTGAGTTCGACCAGGCGGGCGGCGATCGTGGTGATCTGAGTGGTGATCGTCCCGCGGCGGGTCTCGGCTTCGCGGAGTTCGTCGTGCAGGCGGGTTTCGTCCGAGCGCACCCGGGCCAGCTCCGCGGTCAAACTCTCGGCGAGAGTGGCACTTCCGGAGGCGTCCTCGTAGCGGTCGGTGGCGGTGCGCAAGGCGGTCGCGAGTTCGACCCGATCGGTGTCGCCGCCGCGGGCGATCAGCCCTTCGATATCGCGTTCGAGTTCGGTGATCCGGGACAGCACTTGATCGCGCTTCGCCTCGGCGGTGCGGGCGGCGGCCTCCGCCGCGTCCTCGGCGTCCTTGGACACCGCGTCCGAGGTGGGGCGGGCCGGAGCCGGATGATCGGCCGAACCGCAAACAGTGCACGGCAGACCATCATTCAGCTGCCCGGCCAGTTCCGCGGCCATCCCGGCCAAGCGGCGCTCGCGCAGATCCAGCACGCGCTCCTTGGCGTCGTTGTGCGCGGTACGCGCGGTCTCGAACTCGATCCGGGCCCGATCCACCGTCTGCCGGTGCCTGGCCAATTCGACCGCGGCAGTCGCCGCCGCTTGCAGCCGTTCACAATCGGCCGTCAGCGCGGGCAACAGCGCGACCGCCTCGGTGGCCTCCCGCAAGCGGCCCTCGATAGTGGTGATCGACGCGGGCAGCTGTTCACGCAACCGCGTGAGCTTGCCGATGCGGCCGGCCACCGCGGCGTCTTCCTCCCGCAGCCCGGTCAATTCGGCGGTCATCTTGGTCGCGGTAGCGGCGTCGGCCCCGATCTCCTCGAGTGCACCGATCTGACTGCTCCAGCGCCGGATCGCGGCATCGATATCAGCGTCGGCACGGATCACCGCGGCGCTGCCGGCATCCACGTCCGCTCGAACGCCCGCGCCCACCGCATTACCGCCACCCCGAGCACCCGCGCCGATCGCTTCAGCGCGGCTGTCGGGCCGATCAGCAGCGCGAGTCCCTGCGACACTCTCGCCCACGGATTCGACGCGGCCACCCGCGGCGCCCTCACCCGTTGCGGCCATATGACCGCCCGATGGGGCCGAACCGCCGGATTCGTCGATCAGCTCACGGCCACCGACTTCAGCGGCAGCTGGCTCCACGAGTGCGGACACGAACTGCACTGCTGCATCGCGTTTTTCGCCATCGCGGCGACGGTTCGTCATGACAGCCGCACGGGCCTCATCGATCGCGTCGGCCACCGGCTGTGCTCGCCGCGCCGCTTCCAGTTCGGCTTGTAAGGCCGTCCGATGATCGCTCTTCGCGGCGTAGTCGGCGAGTTGCGTTTGGGCGGTGGTCATTCGACGGCGGAGTTCGTGCAGTCGGCGCTGGTCTTCGGCGCGTGTGCCGACGCGGGTCGATTCCTGTTGGCAGCGTTCGGTTTCGACGGTGGCGGTGGACAGGTCGGCGCGGGCGGCGGCGAGCAGGTCCTGGGACCAGCCGACCGATTCCAGCGGTCCGACGGATTCGGTGACGCTCAGGCCGGCGGCGCCGCGGATCTGGGCGATCAACCGCTCGATGCCCTGGCGGCGCTTCTCCAGATCGCCGGCCGAGGCGCGGCGCTTATCCGCCAGCCACTGCTCGGCGCTACCGAATCGTTCGGTGTCGAAGAGCTTTTCGAGCAGCTTCTCGCGATCTTCGTTGTCGGCGCGCAGGAATCGGGCGAAATCGCCCTGCGGCAGCAACACCACCTGGAAGAACTGGTCGGCGCTCATCCCGAGCAGCCGCACGATCTCCTCCCCGATGTCGGGTATGCGGGCCAGGTTCGCTCCGCGCCCGTCCAGCCAGGCCAGCGTGGCCTTGGCCTGCTCGGTGCGCATGCCGGTGCCGCGCAACTTGGGGCGCTCGAATTCCGGAGTCCGGGTGAGCCGCAGGCGCCGTCCGCCCAGCGTGGCTTCGAGGACCACCTGCGGCGCGGTCTGCTCCGGCGCGTGATCGGAGTGCAGGCGTTTGCTCTCCCCGCGCGCGCCGGGCACCCGCCCGTAGAGGGCGAACGCGATCGCGTCCAGCACGGTGGTCTTGCCCGCGCCGGTCTGCCCGTGCAGCAGGAACAGCCCATCGGCTCCGAGCGCGTCGAAATCGACCGCGGTGGTCTCGGCGAAGGGGCCGAACGCTGTCATCTCCAGCCGATGCAGCCTCATGCAGACAGTTCCCCGCGCCCGGACTGCTCCGCGACGGCAGGCGCCCGCTCCGGTTCGGCGACCGCGGCGGCCAGTGCCCGCTCCAGCCAGGTCATCTCACCGGCGGACGGGGCGCCGCGGACATCGGTGAGGAAGCTGTGCGCTACTTCGGTGTCGCGGCGGCCGTGCACCCGCTCACGGTAGCGCAATTCCGGATTGCCTTCCGGGCGTGACCATTCCACGTGCACGGCGTGCGGGAAGCGTTCGCGCAGTTTGCGCAGCCCGTCCACGGGACGGGCATGGTCGGTCAAGGTCGCCGACACGTAGTGCTCGACGGCCTCGGAATAGGCCGCGCCGGAGAGCAATTCGTCCAGCGTGCCGGTCAGCCTGCTCAGGCCGCGGACCAGCGGAAGGTCGTGACGCTCGACGGAACCGAGGCCGTCGGCGTCGAGCTCGACGATCCACACCGCCTTGCGGTGCGAGTTCTCCGCGAACGAGTAGGGCAGCGGCGAGCCGGAGTACCGCACCGATTCCGACAACGTCTGTGGTGAGTGCAGATGCCCCAGCGCCACATAATCGATGCCGTCGAAGGCGGACTGCGGCACCGTCTCCACACCACCCACGGAGATGGAGCGCTCCGACCCCGTCGCCTCGCCCCCGACGACGAAGGCGTGCGCGAGCACCACCGTGCGAATATCGCCGCGGGTGGCGATATCGGCGCGGATCCGGCCCATCGCGGCAGCCAGGATCTCGGCGTGCGAACGCGCCTGCGGCACGCCGAGTTCGGCGCGGGTGATCTCCGGCTCGAGATAGGGGATGCCATAGCAGGCGACGGCACCGTGCGCGTCGGCCAGCAGCACCGGCCGGTCCGCCTCGGCGACGGTGGTGCGCAGATGCAGGCCACCCGCGGCGGCGAAGCTGGCGCCGGCGCCGAGCCGGGCGGGCGAATCGTGATTGCCGGACGTCGCGACGATCTGCGCGCCGGCGGCACGGATGGCCTCGAAGCCGCGGATGCAGACCGCGATGGCGTCGGCGCTGGGAATCGAGCGGTCGTACACATCGCCGGGCAGCACCACGACATCCACCGACTCGGCGGCCACCAGCTCCGCGATGGCACTCAGCGAACGTGCTTGATCGGCAAGCAGATCGACACCGTGGAAGGTACGACCGATATGCCAGTCGGAGGTGTGCAGCAGCCGCATGGCGAGAAACGTAGGCGCACCCACCGACACAATTCAATTGCCGAGAGCCGGGTGTCGGGTTTGCCGAGTTCCTCAGCGGCGTGTTTCCGGCACGACGCGCGGAATCGAGTGCCCGAACTCACGGCTGCGGCACAGACGCCGCGGGGCCGCGAACGATCTCCGCGGGCAGCCACCGGCCCGTGGTAGGCGCAGCGCCAGCGGGTTTCGGCGCGCACCGGCGCGCAGCCGACTTCACAGCTCATTTGCTGCAATCCGCTCAGCTGTCCACAGTCATTGACATACCTGCGGCTCAGTCGGTTTGCCGACACCGGCGCTGTGAAGTTGCTGGCGGCCGGAACTTGTCGGTGGGGTACGGCACTATCTCGTCCATGACCGCATCGATGCTCTTCGCACTGTTGCTGGTATTCGCCGCCGGAGTCGGGCTGGGCTGGCTGGGCCACACCGCCCACGCCGGGCAACGAGCCGCCACCGCCGAGGCCAGGCTGGCTGCGGCCACCGACAACGAGCAGCTGCTGCGCCAATCGCTGTCCGCCGCCAACGAGGACGCGGCCCGCCGCCACTCCCACGCGATCGGCGCCATGGTCGACCCGCTGCGGGAGGCGGTCGGCGCCCTGAATCAGCACATCCAGCAGGTCGAGCACAGCCGCATCAACGCCTACTCCGGCCTGCGCGAACAGGTGGCCGGGATGCAGCGCACCTCGCATCAGCTCACCAGCCAGACCTCGCAGCTGGTGGCGGCACTGCGGGCACCGCAGATCCGGGGCCGCTGGGGCGAGATCCAGCTTGAGCGCGTGGTCGAGCTGGCCGGTATGACCAGGCACTGCGATTTCGACACCCAGGTCAGCCGGGCCGCCCGGGGTGACGGCAATGCCGACCGCACCGGCACGGTCCGACCCGACCTGGTGGTCCGGCTGGCGGGCGGCCGGCACATCGTGGTCGACGCCAAGGTGCCCTTCAGCGCCTATCTGGACGCCAGCGCGGTCGAGGATCCCGACGAGCGCGGCGCGCATCTGCTCCGGCACGCCAAGCATCTGCGCGCCCACATCGACCAGCTGGCCGACAAGGCCTACTGGGCGGCCTTCGATCCGTCCCCGGAGTTCGTGGTGCTGTTCGTGCCGGGCGATCCGTTCCTCGACGCGGCGCTCACCACCGACTCGGGGCTGTTGGAATACGCGTTCGGGCGCAACGTCATCCTGGCTACTCCCACGACACTGATCGCCCTGCTGCGCACGGTGGCGTTCAGCTGGCGGCAGGAGGCGCTGTCCCAGGATGTGGCAAAAATTCAGCAATTGGGCCGGGAGCTCTACTCCCGCCTCGGCATGACCGGCCGGCACCTGGACCGGCTCGGCGCGCAGCTGTCGAAAGCCGTGGACGCGTTCAACTACACGGTGGCCTCGGTGGAATCACGGGTGATGGTGACGGCCCGCAAGCTGCACGACATGGAGATAGCCGAGCAGGAAGTGCCCACCATCGCCCGGGTGGATTCCTGGCCGCGCGCGGTCGGCTTCGCCGATGCCGACGGTTAGCCAGTGATGGCCGTCGCGCCGTGCCATAACGCCGTACGGCGCGACGGCGGTTAGGGTTCATACCGTGGCTGCTTCCCAACGTGTGCGTTCCCGGGTGCCCGCGCCGCAACGTTCGTTCCTGCCGTCGGTGCCGGGTATCCCGGCCGGCGCAGCCGTCCTGATTGCGGTTGCCTGCGCGTTCCTCGGGTTCCTGATCGACGCCAACGGCGACATGACCGAGCTGACGGGCACCTTCGCCACGCTTTACGTCGCCGGTTGCGTAGTCGCGGTACTCGTCGTTCGCTACCGCGGCTTGTTCAGCACGATGGTGCTGCCGCCCCTGCTGATGGTTATCGCCGTGCCGCTGGCCTACCAGCAGCTTTCCGAGGGTTCGTCCGGCGGCCTCAAAGACGTGCTGCTGAACCTGGCGCTCCCGCTGGTGTCCCGATTCCCGACGATGCTGCTGGCCACCGCGCTGGTGTTGATCATCGGCGGCATCCGGATCTATCTGGCCCGGCGCGAGCAGTCCGCCGAGACGGCCGCGGAAGCGCGCCGCGGTTCGGCGTGGGGCCGCACCACCGCGACCGGACGGTCCCGGCCCGGCCGGGGCGCCCTCGCGGATACCCCGAAGCGCCGCGGCCGGCGCGATCAGACCGATCCGGACAACGACCTCGACCCGGATCTGCAAGAGCAGAAGACCGATAAGTACCCGCCGGCGCGGGTGAGCAAGCGCGGTTCCGGCGAGGTCGCCGATACGCCGCCGCGCGTGGGCAAGTCGGGCCGGCCGCGCGATGGGCGGACCGGCCGCGGTGGCCGTTCGGCCACGCCGCGCAGCGACAACCCGCCCTTGCCGCGCCCGAACGTGCGCTACCGGGAGCGGGAAGCGGGCCGGCCCGAGCGACGCAAGCCCGAGAACAACCTCTAGGAACCGCTCGAGTCCCGGCCGGCGTGCCCGCCGGGACTGTCGCGATCAGTTACGAGCGGCGCGCAGTTCGCGCGGAAGCGAGAAGACCAGCGTCTCGTTCGCGGTGGTCACCGGCTGAACCTCGCCGAACCCGTACTCGGCCAGCATTTCCAGCACACCCTGCACCAGGATCTCCGGGACCGAGGCGCCGGAGGTGATGCCGATGGTGCCGACACCCTCGAGCCAGGCCGGGTCGACCTCCTTGGCGTAATCGACCAGGTAGGACGCCTTCGCGCCGGCGCCGAGCGCGACCTCGACCAGCCGCACCGAGTTCGACGAGTTGCGCGAACCGACCACGATCACCAGATCGCATTCCGGCGCCATCGCTTTCACCGCGACCTGACGGTTCTGGGTGGCGTAGCAGATGTCATCGCTCGGCGGATCCTGCAATCCGGGGAACCGCTCGCGCAGCCGCTTCACCGTCTCCATCGTCTCGTCCACGCTGAGCGTGGTCTGCGACAGCCAGATCACCTTGGACTCGTCGCGCACGGTGACCTTGTCCACCGAATCCGGGCCGTCCACGAGCTGCACATGATCCGGCGCCTCGCCGGCCGTGCCCTCGACTTCCTCGTGGCCCTCGTGGCCGATCAGCAGGATGTCGTAATCGTCGCGGGCGAAGCGCTTGGCTTCCTGGTGCACCTTCGTTACCAGCGGGCAGGTGGCATCGATGGTGTGCAGGTTCCGCTCGGCCGCGGTCTCGTGCACCATCGGCGAAACGCCGTGCGCGGAGAAGACCACCACCTGGCCCTCGGGCACCTCGTCGGTCTCGTCGACGAACACGACGCCGCGATCGCGCAGCGTCTCCACCACGTGCCGGTTGTGCACGATCTCCTTGCGCACGTAGATGGGGGCGCCGTGTTTCTCCAGCGCCTTCTCCACCGTCTCCACCGCGCGGTCCACCCCCGCGCAGTAGCCGCGCGGCTCCGCGAGTAGGACGCGCTTTCCCCCATTGGCATCGGCTGATCCGGCGCCCGCCGAGCGGGCGATTCCGAGGTTCAAAGGTATGGCCGAAGACATGCCCCACAGCTTACTGGCGCGCACCGACCGATACCCGGCCGGATGAAGCGGCATGACCGGCATCACGATGTGTCTGTGACAGTAAGTCTTTGCATAGCCGACCGGATCGGGCAGGCTAGGACCATGTTCCGACCTCCGTTCCTGGCCCGGGTCGCCGCCGGTGCCGCCGTATACGCCCTCGAGGAAACCCGCCGGTTACCTACGACGGCAATGAATTTCCCGATCACCGCGATCAGTCAGCTGCTGCAGACCACGATGCACCTGCAGCAGTTCGTGACCAGCCTCGCGCTCAAGGGCGACGCCGTGTTCGACCGGCTCGGCAACGCGCCCGTCGACCAGCCGGACTGGGCCACCTTCGACGAGGATCTGCCGGGCGAGCAAACTCCCGGCTTCGACGCGCCGGCCGCCGGCCGTACCAGTCGCTTCGACCTCTACACCGACGGCGAGCCCGCGGAGCCCACCCGCACGGCCAATGGTCATGTCACGGCAGTGACGACCATCACGGTGCCGGAATTCAACCGCCCGGAGGCGGAATCCGAGCCGGAACCCGAACCCGCCGCCGCGGCCGAGCCGGAGCCCGCGGAGGTCGTCGAGCCGGAGGTCGCCACCCGCTACGACTACGCCAACATGACCCTGGCCCAGCTGCGCGCCCGGCTGCGCATGCTGACCCTCGAGGATCTGGCCGCACTGCTCGACTACGAGCAGCAGACGCGGGCCCGGGCGCCGTTCGTCACCATGCTGACGAACCGGATCGCCACCGTTCAGGCGCAGTAATTTTCGCGGCCCGGCCGGGTGCGGAAAGCGCATCCCGGCCGACCGCTGCGCGAGCGCGTCGGTGGCACCGCGTATATCTAGCTGTATGACCTCCGCGGCCAACCCACCGGCGAGCCCGCCGAATTCCGCCGAAGCGCCGATGCCGGTGCGCTCGGTGTCGATGAAGGTCTCGCAGTGGATCGATCGGCTGGGCAGTATCTGGGTCGAAGGCCAGATCACCCAGATCAATCTGCGGCCCGGCACCCGCACCGCGTTTCTGGTGCTGCGCGACCCGTCGGTCGACATGTCGCTCTCGGTCACCTGCGATCCGGAGCTGATCCGCAAATCCCCGGTGCCGCTGCAAGAGGGCACCCGCGTCGTCGTCTACGGCAAGCTCTCCTTCTTCACCGGCCGCGGCACGATCTCGTTGCGCGTGCTCGAGATTCGGCCCGTCGGCGTCGGCGAACTGCTGGCCCGCATCGAGCGGCTGAAGGCCCTGCTGGCGGCCGAGGGCCTGTTCGATCCGCGTCTCAAGCGCCCACTCCCCTTCCTGCCCAGGACGATCGGGCTGATCACCGGCCGGGCCAGCGCGGCCGAGCGCGATGTCGTCTCGGTGGCGCAGAGTCGCTGGCCCGCGGTCCATTTCGAGATTCGCAACACCGCGACCCAGGGTCCGGCCGCGGTGCCGCAGATCATCGCGGCACTGGCCGATCTGGAGCGTGATCCCGCGGTCGAGGTGATCGTGCTGGCCCGCGGCGGTGGCAGCGTAGAAGACCTGCTCGCCTTCTCCGACGAGACCCTGTGCCGGGCCATCGTGGCCGCGAAGACCCCGATCGTGAGCGCCATCGGCCACGAGCCCGACAACCCGCTCAGCGATTACGTCGCCGACGTGCGCGCCGCCACGCCGACCGATGCCGCCAAGCGTGTAGTGCCCGACGCCGCGGCCGAATTGGCGGGTGTCCGGGATATGCGCGCGCGTTCGGTCGCCGCGCTGCGCGGCTGGGTGGAGCGCGAGACCCGCGCGCTGGCCCAGCTGCGGTCCCGTCCCGTGCTGGCCGACCCGCTGCGCGAAATCGACCGGCGCACCGAGGAAGTCGAGCGGCTGCGCACCTCCGCGCGGCGCAACGCCGAGCAGCTGATCCGCACCGAATCGACGGCCGCCCGGCACCTGCGCGAAAAGCTGACCGCGGTCGGCCCCGCCGCGACCCTGTCGCGTGGCTACGCTGTCGTGCAGCGCGTGACCGGGCCGGAACGCCACGTCGTGCGCAGCATCGAGGACGCGCCCGCGGGTAGCCAGCTGCGTATCCGCGTCGCCGACGGCGCGATCAGCGCGGCGGCGCTTGGCACCCAGGCGCTGGGCGCCACCAAGACCAACCGCACCGAGAGGAACTGACCGTGGCCGATGCCGGCACCGAGGCCGTATCCACCGAGGAAGCCGCCGAGATCGCGACCTTCGGCTACGAACGCGCGCG
Organism: Nocardia sp. NPDC050712; assembly: GCF_040654295.1. Taxonomy (NCBI): domain Bacteria; kingdom Bacillati; phylum Actinomycetota; class Actinomycetes; order Mycobacteriales; family Nocardiaceae; genus Nocardia; species Nocardia sp. NPDC050712. The sequence goes on along the minus strand of NZ_JBFAHT010000001.1, from coordinate 207,234 downwards.
CGACGAACTGGTCAACGTGGTGAAGATGCTGGAGCAGGGCGGCATGGACCTGGACGAGTCGCTGGCCCTGTGGGAGCGCGGCGAGGCGCTGGCGAATCGCTGCGAGGAGCACCTCGCGGGCGCGCGCCAGCGCGTCGAGGACGCGATCTCCCGCTCCGAGGCCGCCGAAGAGGCGTAAAGGTGGGCGATGCTCAGCGCGTGAGCGGCTGGGCGGTGCCGATCGCCTGCGCCAGGGTCTTGAAGGCGCCCTCGTTGCCCGCGCCCTTGATCAGCACGCGCGAGGTGCCGAGGTCGGCGATCCAGGCGGTTTCCTCGGTCGGCTCGGCGTAGACGGTCCAGCGCTGATTGCCCAGCTGCTGGGTGCCGCTGGCGTAGCGGGAGCCGAGCACGAAGCGGGCCAGCGCTTCCTCGGTGGCGGCGGTCTGGGTCAGCTGCATGTAGGTGCCCTGGTGGGTGATGTAGCCCACGGTGCTGGCCGCGCCGCCGCCCGCGCCGGTGATGTCGGCGCGGCTGCCGGAGTTGGGGGTCCAGTCGGCGGGCACGGCCGGGTTCCGGATCGGGAACGGCAGCGTCTTCGCGTCGGCGGTGAGCGCCGTCTTGACGTCGAAATGCGGGATCTGACCTTGGGTCGGGCCCTTGGCGGCGAAGCTGCACTGGCTGGCCACGCCCGCGAAGACCACCACGATCAGCACCAACGGAATCAGCGACAGGAACAGATCCTTGTAGTTCAGCAGAATCCGCGGTTTCTGGTACGACACGCCCCCAGTATCCACTTCGGTATCGGTCCCGCCGACCAGGGGTGGCACGACTCCGGCGCACGTAATGAGACAATCGTCCGGTACGTACAACCCGAGGGAGGCACCCCGCCATGACGGCATCTTCGCCCACTAGCCGCCGCGAGGCACCGGACCGCAACCTTGCGCTCGAATTGGTCCGGGTGACCGAGGCCGGGGCGATGGCCGCGGGCCGGTGGGTCGGCCGCGGTGACAAGGAGGGTGGCGACGGTGCCGCCGTCGACGCGATGCGTGAGCTGGTCAACTCGGTCTCCATGCGCGGTGTCGTGGTCATCGGCGAGGGCGAGAAGGACGAAGCCCCGATGCTCTACAACGGCGAGCTGGTGGGCGACGGCACCGGTCCCGAGGTGGACTTCGCGGTCGATCCGGTCGACGGCACCACGCTGATGTCGAAGGGTTCCCCCGGCGCGATCGCGGTGCTCGCGGTCGCCGAGCGCGGCGCCATGTTCGATCCGTCCGCGGTGTTCTACATGCACAAGATCGCGGTCGGCCCGGACGCCGCCGACGTGATCGATGTCTCCGCCCCGATCGGCGAGAACATCCGCCGGGTCGCGAAGGCGAAGAAGCTGTCGAAGTCCGATCTGACCGTCTGCATCCTGGATCGGCCGCGCCACGCGGACCTGATCCAGCAGGTGCGCGACGCGGGTTCGCGGATCCGCCTGATCTCCGACGGTGACGTGGCCGGCGCCATCGCCGCCGCGCGCCCCGACTCGGGCACCGACATCCTGGTCGGCATCGGCGGCACGCCCGAGGGCATCATCGCCGCGGCCGCCATGCGCTGTATGGGAGGCGCGCTGCAGGGCATGCTGGCCCCGACCGATGACGACGAGCGCCAGAAGGCCATCGACGCGGGCCATGACCTGGACCGCATCCTGTCCACCGAGGATCTGGTCTCCGGCGAGAACATCTTCTTCTGCGCCACCGGCGTCACCGACGGCGATCTGCTGCGCGGTGTCCGCTACTACGGCGGCGGCGCCTCCACCCAGTCCATCGTCATGCGGTCCAAGTCCGGCACCGTCCGCATGATCGACGCCTACCACCGTTTGACCAAGCTGCGCGAGTACAGCTCGGTCGACTTCATCGGCGACGAGGACGCGGTCCCCCCGCTACCCTGATCGCCCCGGCGACAGATCTCGGCGCGCAGGCCACTCGGCCTGCGCGCCTTTCTTTTCCGCCGAGTAGCGGATGCTCTTCTCTTCCTGAGTCTTATTCCCCGCGCCCGATGTGCGAATGACCTCAGGCGTGGCAGCCCACCGTGCTCCGTTCGCGGCATATGGTCGATCCCATGACCGAGGAATCGCAGAGTTCACCCACCCCGCCGGCTCCGCAAGCTCCGCCGGCTGCCATCCCCGGAGAATTTCGCATCGAGCACGACACGATGGGTGAAGTCCAGGTCCCCGTGCACGCCCTCTGGCGGGCGCAGACGCAGCGGGCCGTGGACAACTTCCCGATCAGCGGGCGCGGGCTGGAACGGGCGCAGATCCGGGCGCTCGGATTGCTGAAGGCCGCGTGCGCCACGGTGAATCGCGACCTGGACCTGCTGGACAAGACCAAGGCCGACGCCATCGTGGCCGCCGCCCAGGAGATCGCCGCGGGCGCGCACGACGACCAGTTCCCGATCGATGTCTTCCAGACCGGCTCGGGCACCAGTTCGAACATGAACGCCAACGAGGTGATCGCCTCCCTCGCCAAGGCCGCCGGCGTGGACGTGCACCCGAACGACGACGTGAACATGTCGCAGTCCTCCAACGACACTTTCCCGACCGCGACGCATCTGGCGGCGACCGAGGCCGTCATCACGGATCTGGTTCCGGCGCTGGAGCATCTGCGGCTGGCACTGCTGGACAAGTCCGTGCAGTGGCGCACCGTGGTGAAGTCCGGCCGCACGCATCTGATGGACGCGGTGCCGGTCACCCTCGGTCAGGAGTTCGGCGGCTACACCCGCCAGATCGCGGCCGGCATGGAGCGGCTGATGGCCACCCTGCCCCGCCTGGGCGAGCTGCCGATCGGCGGCACCGCGGTCGGCACCGGTTTGAACGCCCCGGACGGTTTCGGCACCCGGGTGGTCGCGGAACTGGTGCGCTCGACCGGCATCGACGCCCTGTCCGAGGCGCAGGATCACTTCGAGGCGCAGGCTGCCCGGGACGGTCTGGTGGAGGTCTCGGGTGCGCTGCGCACCGTCGCGGTCAGCCTCACCAAGATCGCCAACGACATCCGTTGGATGGGGTCGGGCCCGCTCACCGGTCTGGGCGAATTGCAGCTGCCGGACCTGCAGCCGGGCAGCTCGATCATGCCGGGCAAGGTCAATCCGGTGCTGCCCGAGGCCGTCACGCAGGTCGCCGCGCAGGTGATCGGCAACGACGCGACGGTGGCCTTCTCCGGCGCGAGCGGCGCGTTCGAGCTCAACGTCTACATCCCGGTGATGGCGCGCAATGTGCTGGAGTCGATCCGCCTGCTGGCCAACGTGTCGAGGCTGTTCGCCGACAAGTGCGTGGCCGGGCTGGTCGCGAACGAGGAGCGGCTGCGCACGCTGGCCGAGTCCTCGCCGTCCATCGTGACGCCGCTGAATTCGGCGATCGGCTACGAGGAGGCGGCCGCGGTGGCCAAGCAGGCGCTGAAGGAGCAGAAGACGATCCGGCAGACGGTCATCGATCGCGGGCTGATCGGCGACAAGCTCTCCGAGGCGGAGCTGGATCGCCGCCTCGACGTGCTGTCGATGGCGAAGGTCCAAGACAAGTAGCGACCCCGGACAGCCGAATTCCCCCGCCGGTAGGAAACCAGCGGGGGAATTCGAGGTCTGCTACTCGGACGCCCCGGACAGCGCCGGCGCCCGCAGGTGCGCCAGCTCGGCCCGGGCGGCCTCGCCCTCGGCGCCGATATCGGTGCGCTCGAAGAAGTTCCAGCGGCGCAGCAGCGGCGCGAAGATCAGCTCGTCCTGCTTGGCCGGCTCGTAGATACCGGCCTCGGCCAGCAGCTCGTCGCTGGTCCGGCCGTCGGGCAGGGCCACCGTGGGCACGGTGAAGTCGGCCACCCGGTCGGCGATGGCGCGCATCGTCTGATCGGGGGCGTGCGCGAACGCGGCGTCGACCAGGTGCGCGAAGAACGAGGCCTGCATCTCGTCGTCGATCGCGATGCGCTCGGCCATCGCGGTGACCATCGCGTTCTCACCCAGCGCCGCGATATTGCGATGCCGGACCGCGGAGGCCGTCTCCTCGAAGGCGCAGTTGGCCAGCACGTCCAGCAGGTGCAGGGCGGGACGGCGGAACCCGTTGGTCATGTGCGCCATGCGCAGGCGCTCCAATTCGATCGGATCGACCGCGCGCGTCACCATCAGGTAGTTGCGCAGCATGATCTCGTGCCGGTTCTCCTCGGCGGTCCACCGGCCGACCCAGCGCCACCAGGGGCCGATGCGCAGGTACTTGCCGATCTCGCGGTGATAGGAGGGCAGGTTGTCGGCGATGAGCACGCTCACCGTCAGGGCCAGCTTGGCGATCTCGCCGAGCTCGGATTGCTCCGGCTCCCAATCGATTCCGCCCAGGAAGCCGAAATTACGCCCGTCGTCGAACGGCACATATTCGTGCGGCTGCCAGCCGTCGGCCAGCTCGATGTGCCGGTGAAGCTCGAGTTCCACCTCGCCGGAGAGGGCTTCGAGCAACTCGCGGTCGGTCAAGTGATTCTGCACCAGCACAACTTAGTCGCTGATCACACTTCGTGGGGCACCTGGTATCAAGAAAAAGGAGCGCCCGGAAGCTCGGGCGCTCCCCCGCGCTAGTTCGGCGTGACGGTGGTCTGGCCGTCCTTCCAGGTGATGGTGCCGCCGGTGAAGGTGGATTCCTTGCCGCCGGGGACGTCCTGCTCGTCACTGGTCGGGTAGCCCAGCTTGCCGTTGGCGCCGCCGTTGGCCTCCCACGCCTTGCGGATCTCGCCCCACACGATGTGCGGCTCACCCTCCTCGGCCGCGTAGATGGTGCCGCCCACGAAGTCCTGGTATTCGCCACCGTTCGGGCCGTTCTCCTGCGCCTCGAGCGGCAGGCCCAGCGCACCGGCGGCGCCGCCGGACGCGACGTACTTCTCGTAGATGTCGCCGGAGACGGTGACCTCCGGGCCGTTCTGGGTGGCGATCTTGGTTTCCTCGGCGGCCTCGGTGCCGGACGGAGTGGCCGACGGGGAGGACAGCACCGAGGTGACCGCGCCCTTGGCCTTGTCGACGTTCTCTTTCGCCTCGTCCTCGCTGCAGCCCGCGGCCAGCAGCAGGGCCGCGGCGCCGAGCGCCGCGGTGGTGTACGTAGCCGTTCGTCGAGCGAATTGGTTCATGTCCATCCCTCTCGAAAGTGGCGACCATCGGCGTTCAAGCAACGATCCGGCGAATCAAAGAATGATTCGCCGGATCGCGCTGAACAGGTATCACCGCAGGTAATTACCCGCTCGTTGTGAGATGAAACACACGCTACACATTTGCCCTATGCGTTCGGTCCGTACTCCTCCAGCATCTCGGTGACGAGCGCCGCGATCGGCGAGCGCTCGCTGCGGGTCAGGGTGACGTGCGCGAAAAGCGGGTGCCCCTTGAGCTTCTCGATCACCGCCGCCACACCGTCGTGCCGGCCGACCCGCAGGTTGTCGCGCTGGGCCACATCGTGGGTGAGCACCACCCGCGACCCGGTGCCGAGCCGGCTGAGCACGGTGAGCAGCACATTGCGTTCCAGGGACTGCGCCTCGTCCACGATCACGAACGAATCGTGCAGCGAGCGGCCGCGGATGTGGGTGAGCGGCAGCACCTCCAGCATGTCGCGGGAGAGCACCTCTTCCAGCACCTCACGGCTGGCCAGCCCGTCGAGCGTGTCGAAGACGGCCTGAGCCCAAGGCCCCATCTTCTCGCTCTCCGAGCCCGGCAGGTAGCCCAGATCCTGGCCGCCGACCGCGTACAGCGGACGGAACACCACCACCTTGCGCTGAGTACGGCGCTCCAGCACCGCTTCCAGACCGGCGGTCAGCGCGAGCGCCGACTTACCGGTGCCGGCCCGGCCACCGAGCGAGACGATGCCGATGCTCTCGTCCAGCAGCAGATCCAGCGCGATCCGCTGTTCGGCGGAGCGGCCGTGCAGACCGAAGGCCTCCCTTTCTCGCACCAGCTGCACCCGCTTGTCCGGCGTGACCCGGCCCAGCGCGCTGGAGCTCGTCCCGAGTAACCGAATGCCGGTGTGGCACGGAAGTTCCCGGGCCTCATCCAGATCGATCACGGAATCGGCGTAGAGCTGATCGATCCGCTCTTTTGCCACATCGATTTCGACCATGCCGGCCCAGCCGGAGGTCACCACGTCCTGGGCGCGGTATTCGTCGGCGTGCAACCCCACCGCGCTGGCTTTGACGCGCAGCGGAATGTCCTTGGACACCAGCACCACCTCGCGGCCCTCGGCCGCGAGATTGAGCGCACAGGCGAGGATGCGGGAATCGTTGGTGTCGGTGCGGAATCCGACGGGCAGTACCGCGGGGTCGGTGTGGTTGAGTTCCACCTGCAGCGTTCCGCCCTCGGTGCCGATCGGCACCTGCTCATCCAGCCTGCCGTACTGCAGGCGCAGATCATCCAGGTTGCGCAGGGCTTCCCGCGCGAACCAGCCCAGTTCGTGATGGTGCCGTTTGCCTTCGAGTTCGCTGATGACGACCAGCGGAAGCACCACGTCGTTCTCGCCGAACCTGGTGAATGCCCAGGGATCCGACAGCAGCACGGACGTGTCGATGACAAAGGTTTTCTGGGAGAGCGAAGGGCGAGCCTCCTTGGTGTCTGTAGGGACAGCGGCGGCTTTCCTGGAGGAGGTCGCCGAGGAGGCGGAAACGGAGCGTGCAGCAGTCACGGTGGGCTCCTTTGTGTCCGTGCGGCACCCGCGCGCGGACGATCTCGCTGGACCGGCCGGCCCTGATGGCGTCTGACTTACGTCAATAGCCACGAGGGCCGGGCGCCGGCCCTCTCGCACTGAATTTCTCAGTCACGGTCAGGACCTCCCGTACGAACCACACCGACGCGGCCCGCACCACCGACGCTACCGCCGACCACCCGGTCTGCGCTCGGGGAAGTGAAGGCGTGTCCGTGAATCTTTCGTTAACCGATACGAGACTGGGAGCTAGAGTCGGTTTCATGGCCGGAAACACGGAACTCGAGAACCTGTCGTCGAAGGAACTCCACGACGAGGCGGTGAAGCGTGCGGTGCGCCACGGCGACGTGAAGTTCCTGTGGCAGCTGCTCGAGCGGATTCCGGCCGCCCAGGCCGAGACCGGCGATCAGGGCGAGGCCGAGGTGGACGTCAACAACACCGCCGCCCTGCTGCACGACTACGTGCACGCGGGTGAGGGCGAGCTGGCCGAACAGCTGCGGCCGTTCTACCTGGAGTACCTGGCCGAACATTCCTGACGGTCGGCAGGCAACCGTCTAGCCACGGGTGCGGCGTGCGGCGGTGAGCGCCGCGCGCCCGATTCCGACGGCGGTGCCCTTCAAGAAGTTTTCCCACGAGAAGTGGTCGTGCCACAGCACGATTCGGCCGTCGCGCAGCGCCAAGGTGCCGGTGACCCAGAAGCCGATCGTGAGCGGGCCCGCCCGCAGGTAGTCGGTGCGGTCGGTGAGCACGATGGGGCCGTCGGCGGCGATGTGGTGCATGTCGACGCCGAAACCGAACGCCTCGCGGTCCAGGCCGCGCAGCACCGCGCCCACCCGGCGGATGCCGCGGACATCGGGCAGCGAGGTGTTCTTCCAGACGATGTCGGGGTGCAGCAGCTCCAGCGCCTCGTCCACCGCGCTCGCTTCCAGCGCGGCGAAGAACTCCCGCACCGTGGTGATCGCGTCCTGCGTGAGTTCGAGTTCCTCGGGCATGCGTCGAGCCTAGGCGCGGGCGCGCGGGGACGCTATCCCGCGCGGTCGGCGATGAGGACGGCCAGTCCGTCCAGGATCCGGTCGATGCCGAAATGCAGCGCGTTGCTCGCGTTCTCGTTGAACATAGCGTCGGCCGGGGCACCAGCGGCGGCTTCCTCGGCGAAGGCGGCGCGCACCTCGGGATAGTCCGCGCCCGCCGCGGCCATCATCGCCCCGAACTGCTCGGCGACCTGCTCGGCCAATTGCGCACCGGTCACACTGCGGGCCTGCTGGGCCAGGCTGCGGCTGTGGCCGTTGATCAGCACGACGGTGTCGAGCTTTTCCGGGCCGGTCAGCCCGGTGCCGGCCAACGCGGTCAGCGCGACCTCCAGCCAGCCCATCTCGTTCGGGCCCATCGGCCGGACCCCGGCCGCGAGTTCCAGCGACCACGGATGCTCGCAGTACCGCTCGAAGATGGTCAGCCCCCAGTGCCGCAGGCCGGCCCGCCACGGCTCGGCCGAATCCGGGTTCGGCGGCGCGGGCCGGACCGGCGCGCCCATCGCGGTGTCGAACATGAGCGCGACCAACTGCTCCTTACCCGGCACATAGCGATACAGCGACATCTTGGTGAAGCCGAGGCGCTCGGCCAGCCGCTGCATGGACAGGCTGGCCAGTCCTTCGGCGTCGGCCAGGGCGATCGCCTCGGCGACGATCCCCTCCAGGGTCAGCGCCGGCTTGGGGCCGCGCTTCGGGCGCTGCTGGGTGCCCCACAGCAGCTCGACGGTGGTCGGTGACGGCATTCGCTGATCCTTCCGGAAACGCACTTGACGTGAAACTGTGTCTACCATACTCTAATTCGTGTCCACCGGAAACAGATTCCGATGGACACCATTTCACTCTTCAGGAGCAGCCATGCGTAACCAGACCGTTCTCATCTCCGGCGCCTCGATCGCGGGCCCCGCCCTCGCCTTCTGGCTGAACCACTACGGCTTCGAGGTGACCGTCGTCGAGCGGGCCGCGGCCCTGCGGCCCGGCGGCCAGGCCATCGACTTCAAGGGCGCCACCCACCGCACCGTGCTGGAGCGGATGGGCATCTGGGACGAGATCCAGGCACACCGCACCGGCACCACCGACACCGTCTTCGTCGACGAGAACGGCGAGCGGGTCGGGTTCATGTCGGGCGACTTCACCGGCGGCGATGTCGAGATCCTGCGCGGGGATCTGGCCGAGATCATGTACAAGCGCACCCTCGGTGACTGCGAGTACGTCTTCGGCGACTCGATCAGCGCGCTCACCGAGACCACCGCCGGTGTGCACGTCGAATTCGAGAACGGCGCGCCGCGCACCTTCGACCTGGTCTTCGGCGCCGACGGCATCCATTCCCGGGTGCGGCGACTGACGTTCGGGCCGGAAGCGGAGTTCGTGAAGCATCTGGGCCACTACTACTGCGTGGCTGGTGCCAGCCCGTGGAGCGCCGAGCAGACCGGGCCGCGCGAACGCGCCACCGCCTACGGGTTCAACGCTCCGGGCCGCCTCGCGATCAGCGGCGGCGCCAAGGCACAGCAGCTGTACATGTTCGCCGCGCCCGAACTGAGCTACGACCGCAACGACGTCACCGCGCAGCGCCGCCTGCTCGCGCAGCAGTACGCCGGTCTGGGCTGGGAGGTGCCGCGCATGCTGGCCGAGATGGTCGACTTCGACGACTTCTTCCTGGATTCGGTCAGCCAGGTCACGATGCGCGAGATCGGCTACACCAGGGGCCGGGTCGCGCTGGTCGGCGACTCCGCCTACGGAAACACCCTGGGCGGGTTCGGAACCGGGCTCGCCGTGGTCGGCGCCTATGTGATCGCCGGCGAACTCGCGCTGGCGGCGGGTGATCACGCGGCGGCGTTCGCCCGGTACGACGAGATCATGCGGCGCTACGCCAAGATCGCGGGCAATGCCAACGCGGGCAAGTTCCTCGCCCCGCGCACCGCGCGCGGAATCAAGCTGCGCAACTGGTTCCTGGGCAGCCGGATGTTCGCGCTGATGAGCAAGTTCGGCGACAACGCCGCCACCGACATCGATCTGCGCGATTACCCGGCGCTGGTCGAGGGCCGGTGATCGATTCTCACCTGGCTCCGGGAGATCGGCTGTGTTTCGATGGAACCGATAGGTGGTGGCATGCGTCTATATGGTCGAACGGCTCACATCCGCCACCGGGCACCACCAGGGAGCGATCCATGAGACCTACCGACGGCAGGGCGATCACCAATCCCGAGAACGCGCAGAACTTTTCGCACGCCGAGATCAAACAGGCCGCCGATCAGATGAATCCGGCCGCGCTGGAAGCCGCGTTCACGGCCTGGTCGGCGATCGCGGCCGCGGTGACCAAGGCGGGTGACGAGTTCGAGACCGCGATCCAGAAGGCCATCGATCAGCGGTGGGAGGGCGTGGCGGCCGCGGCGGCGGTGCGCGGGATCCGCGAATACGCCACCCGGGTGGGCGAACTCGGCGAGTCCCTGGCCCAGCAGTCCGGGCCGCTGTCCACGGCGGCCGGGGCGGCGACCAAGTTCAAGGCCTCGATTCCCGCGGTGGCCGACAGCTCCTCGAACTCGACCGAGCCGGCGGCCCGCAACTCCCAGGAGGAGCAGGCCCGCGACGACATGTACACCTACTACATCCAGCCGTACGGGGCGACGGCGCCGCAACTGCCCACCCTCCCGGATCCGGTCCAGCCGATAGCGCAGCCCGGTACCGGGGTCATCCCCGGGCCCAGTTCACCTGGTACACAACCCGGTACAGACAACGCCGTTCCCGGCACCACCAAGCCCGTCGATCCCGCCGAGGCGGGCACACCGGCCGCCACACCGGCGGAGAACGGCTCGCCCGCGGCGGCAGAGGAGGGCGCGCCCAGCGAGGAAGGTGCGCCCAGCGAGGAAGGCCGGCCCGCCGAGGAGGGCAAGCCGAACTCGGAGGCTCCCACCGAGGAAGATCCCGCCACGACGCCCGCGAGCACGGCCCCGGGAAGCACGACGCCGCAATCCATTTCGCAGAACCCGAGTAGCGGGTTCCCGTCGTCCACCTACAACCCCGCCGCCACCACGCCGCAGTCCGCGACCATACCCACCGCGGCCGTGACGCCGGCGGCGCCCGTCGCCACGCCACAATCGACCGGCGTGCCCAACACCCCGGCCGCGAACAACCCGGCGCCGAACGCGCCGAACCCCTTGCGGCCCGGCACCTCCGTGCCCGCCTACCCGGCCGCCCAGAACGCACCGGTCGCACCGGCCGCCGCGGGCCCGCGCCTCGGCGCGCCCGGCACCCCCGGCTACGCGGGCCTGATGCCGCCCCGGACGCACGCCCGCCGAGAAGAGGACGACGAGCACAGAACACCGAAATACCTGCGCACCAAGGAACATACGAAGGAACTGCTCGGCGAGACCGAGAAGACAGTTCCGCCCGCGCTCGGAGCCGATTGATGTCACAGCCCGCAATTCCGCAGTGGACACTGACCGCCGAACAGTTCGCGGCGGCCTGGTTCGGCACCGGCCTGGACCGGCTGCCGTTCCCGTTCCGGTTCACCAGCCGCTTTCCCGGGCTCTACGAATACCAGGATTACCAGCGCCGTTTCCGGCGCGAACTGGATTCCGACGAGCACCTGCATCTCAAGCGGGCGCTGCGGGTCCTCGGCCAACCCGATTGGCGCATCGAACTGTTCGGTCTGGATCACCGCCGCGGCGGCATCGCCGAGATGCGCGCCATCGGCTGCGCCAGCCGCAGCGGGACCGGTGTCATCGCCATGCAGAACCCCGGCCCCGACGGCGGCAAGGTACGACTACGCCGCTGCCGCAGCGACCACCTGGCCACCGAACTGATCCGGCTGCTACCCGACGCGACCGCGGGCACGGCGCCCGAAAAGAGTTATCTACTAGGCGATCTCGGCACCGACCCGGCCGATCCGTTCGCCCCCGCGGACACCCGCGAGGACTACCGCCGCTTCTGGCGCCAGCCCTGCACCACGCGCGGCACCGTCGTCGTGCTGCTCGGCCCGCGCAACGCCGAACCGCTGCCCACCGGCAAGCTCCGCTGGATCGACACTGTCGAGGGCCGTTACGCCGAGACACCGGCCAACGGCGCCTTGATGATCCGGCCCGCGACCAGCGCCGGAATCACTCGCTACCTGGACGAGGCCATCATCCGCGCGCGGGCCCGGATGGATTCCTGAGCCACCGGCCGGTTTTCCGCCCCGCCCGGCGCGATGTTGTCTCAATGATGCCGGGCCAATCAGGGCGTGGCCGAAGGTCTTCTTCCCTACCGTGGACGCTATGACCAACCAGGACGAAATCGGGGTTTTCTTCGATGAGTATCAGAAGGCGTTGAGTGCCTACGACGCCGAACGCGCGGCCTCCTACTGGGGCATGCCGAGCACCATCATCAGCGACGGCTTCATCGGCTCCGTGGACACCACCGCCGAACTGGCCGAGGGCCTGGCCGAGTCCTACCCGTTCTACCAGCGCCTGGGCCTGGCGAGTGTCGGCTACACCGTGCTGGACCGGGTCGATCTGACCCGGCAGATCGTGCGCGTGCGGGTGCGCTGGCACTTCTACGATGCCGAGGGCGGCCTGCTCACCGACAGCGACTACGAATACCTGCTGCGCCGCGACGGCGGCCACCTACATGCCTACGTCGCGGTCGCGATCGACGAATCGGAGAAGTTGAGTCAACTGGCCGCGGCGCGCGGCGTGGAGATGCCGCAGAACTGAAAACGACAGCGTCCCAGCCCATGTCGGACATGGACCGGGACGCTCCTAGCTTGCGCCGGGCTCAGCCGAGCAGGCGCCAGTCTTCCAAGCCCTGGTAGAGCGGGACGCTCTGGGCCAGTTCGGTCACCCGGCCGCGCAGCGTCTCGACATCGGAGCCACCCGCCAGCGCGGTCGCGATGATGTCGGCGACCTCGGTGAACTCGGTGTCACCGAAACCACGGGTAGCCAGCGCCGCGGTACCGATCCGCAGGCCCGAGGTCACCATCGGCGGACGCGGATCGAACGGCACCGCGTTCCGGTTCACCGTGATCCCGACCTCGTGCAACAGATCTTCGCCCTGCTGACCATCGAGCTGGGAATTACGCAGGTCCACCAGCACCAGGTGCACATCGGTGCCGCCGGTGAGCACGGTGATGCCCTTGTCCTTCACATCGGCGCCGGCCAGGCGCTCGGCCAGGATCTTGGCTCCCGACAGCGTGCGCTGCTGCCGATCGGCGAACTCCGCACCCGCGGCGATCTTGAACGCCACGGCCTTGGCGGCGATCGCGTGCATCAGCGGGCCACCCTGCTGACCCGGGAACACCGCGCTGTTGAGCTTCTTCGCGAACTCCTGCTTGGCCAGGATCAGGCCGGAGCGCGGGCCACCCAGCGTCTTGTGCACGGTGGAGGAGACCACGTCGGCGTAGGGCACCGGCGACGGGTGCAGACCCGCGGCCACCAGACCGGCGAAGTGCGCCATATCGACCCACAGGTAGGCGCCGACCTCGTCGGCGATCTCCCGGAACGCCGCGAAGTCCTGATGCCGGGGATAGGCCGACCAGCCGGCCACGATCACCTTCGGGCGCGAGGCGCGCGCGATCTTGCGCACCTCTTCCATGTCGACGCGGTGATCTTCTTTGCTCACACCGTAGGAGTGGACTTCGTAGAGCTTGCCGGAGAAGTTCAGGCGCATGCCGTGGGTCAGGTGACCACCGTGCGCGAGATCCAGGCCGAGCAGGCGCTCGCCCGGGCTCATCAGCGCCATCAGTACCGCAGCGTTGGCCTGGGCGCCCGAATGCGGCTGGACATTGGCGAATTCGGCGCCGAACAGTTCCTTGGCGCGGTCACGGGCGAGGGTCTCCACGACGTCGACGTGCTCGCAGCCGCCGTAGTAGCGGCGGCCGGGGTAGCCCTCGGCGTACTTGTTGGTGAGCACGCTGCCCTGCGCTTGCAGCACCGCGCGCGGCACGAAGTTCTCCGAGGCGATCATCTCGAGGGTGTCGCGTTCGCGAGCGAGCTCCCCGGCCATCGCGGCGGCGAGCTCGGGATCGAGTTCACCGAGAGACTGAGTATTGACAGAGGGGGTCGTCTGCGTCACGCCGCCGAGTGTATTTGCCGGGCCCGCGGCGGCCGGAACGGGGTTCTGTTGCATAGCAACCTCCAAAGGTTGCCCTGCACCCAGGCGCGCGGTGCGGGCGGTGAGGCTTCCCGGTGGTTATTTCCACCTCGAATGCGCCAGTCGCGGTCCGCTCAGCCTATCCGGCGCGCAGCAGCGGGCCGAGGGTGGCCTCGAGGTCGTCGAGCGGGCGCACCGATTTCGTGGCCCGGGCCTGGACGATGGCACCCTCCAGCGCGCTGACCATCAGACTCGCCAGTGCGCGGGCCCGTTCGGCGGGCACGCCCGCGTCGCCGAGGGCGCCCGCCAGCCGGACGTTCCACTCGTCGAAGACCGCACCCGCCGCGGCCTGCACCCCCGGTTCGGCCTCGGCGAGCGCCGCGCCGACCACCGGGCAGCCCGTGGCGTAGTCGCTGGTCCGCAGGGCCTTCTTCCACCAGCCGACAAGCGCGGCCAGCCACTGGTCGGGCGGGCCGGTGGCGGTCACCCGGTCGAAGACGGCGGACATGCGCGCACCCGCGACCTTTGTCGCCTCCGTCACCAATTCGGCCTTGCCCGCGGGGAAGTGCTGATACAGCGAATTACGGGAGGCGTTGCTGCGTTCGAGCAGCGTGGCCAGCCCGGCGCCGGGCACGCCCTGCTCGCGCACCAGCGCGATGGTGCTCTCGATCAACCGGGTCCGCGGGCCCTCGGTCATGGCGTCTCCCTTGCCTTCATGAACCGATCGGTCCATACTCCCAATCATGCCATGTGGACCGATCGGTTCACAGAGAGGACGGAACCCTATGACCACCGCAGAGATCGACTACTCGAAGCTGTCCGGCCTGGAATTGCTGCGCACCGCCATGACCGCCGAGAATCGCCCGCGCTTCATCGGCGACCTGCTCGGCATGCAGGTCGAGGAGCTCGAGCACGGTCGCGTGGTCTTCGCCGTGGAAACCCGCCAGGACTTCGCCAACCCGCTGGGCAGCACGCACGGCGGCATCTGCGCCACGCTGCTGGACTCGGTGATGGGCTGCGCCGTGCACACCACCCTGGACGCCGGAGTCGGTTACACCACCCTGGAATTGAAGGTGAACTACATCCGCGCGGTCCCCGTCGACGGCCGCCGCCTCACCGCCACCGGCACCACCATCCACGTCGGGCGCACCACCGCCACCGCCGAGGGCCGCGTCGTCGACGAGCAGGGCCGCCTGGTCGCGCACGCCACCACGACCTGCGTCATCTTCCGCTGACCCGGCGCCGCCTCACATGCGGCGGATCGCGCCGGGCGTCAGCGGCTCGTCCAGCAGCCGGCGGAACCGGTCGGCGCGCTCACCGGCGTCGGGGGCCTGATCCAGCCAGCCGCCGAGGAGTTTGTAGCCCTCGACGTAGGTGCTGATGTAGGCGCGCCACAGCGGCGAGGACAGGAAGCGCAGCGACTGCCGGGCCCGGTCCGGGGTCGCCAGGGTCCACTGCTGCAAGAATTCCGCGACCTCGGTTTCGTCGCGATGCCGGTCGTGCAGCAGCAGCGCCGCGTCCTGGCGCACGCTCAACAGCTTGGCCGACGCGGTGGACAGGCGTTCGGCGCGGTCCCCGTCGAAGCGCAGGCCCAGATCGGCGTAGATCTCCTGCGCCCACTTACCCCAGCCGGGTCCGACGATCGAGCGCAGCGCCAGGTCGGCCAGGCCCTCGGCCATCAGGCACTGCGGGGTGTTCACCAGGAACAGCGTCTGCTCGGCCTGGCCCGCCGCCACCAGCCCGGCCTCCTTGCGGCAGTGCTCGGTGTGATGGCCCGGGTAGGACTCGTGCGCGATCAGGCTCGGCAGATGCGCCATGTGCTGTTTGAGATCGGAGTTGATCGCTACCCGGGAGTGGTAATTGCCGAGGTAGTAATTGAATCCGGACCACGGCTTGTCGCCGACCACCTCGTAGGTGACGTGCTCGTGGTCGGGTAGCGGGTAGCGCTCGCGGACCAGTTCGCGCAGCGCGGAGGAGAAGGCCTCGACACAGACCTGCAACCGCTCGGGCGGGATCTCGTCGGCCCGGCGGTGCGCGGCGACCCGTTCGGCCAGCGGCCCGTCGCCGGGCAGGACCTCGTCCATCTGCCGGTGCGCGTCGCGGTAATCCTCGGTGTCGCCGGGGGCGATGTCGACGTCGAAGTAGTCGCGCACCTCGTCGACGAAACCGATGTCGTCGCCCGCGAACTTGCGGCCGGAGGTCTCCAGCGCGCGCAGGTGCACGTCCAGGAATTCGGTGCGCTCGGCCGCCAGACCGGCGTCCGGCAGGTCGGCCCGCAGCGCCGCCGCGCGCCGCGCAAGGTCGCGCGGTTCCGGCGCGGGGGCGTTCTGCACCTCGCGGCGCAACTGCGGGTCACCGGTGTAGGCGTCGACGAAGCCTTCCTCGAGCCGGTCGAAGGCCAGGCCGAGCCGCAAATATTCGGTCACAACGGGATGCGCGTCCATGCCCGTCAACCCTAGTGGCTGACAGCCGGGGCCACCTGCGGTTACTAGTGAGTAGCGGTACCCCCCGTTTCACACACTTCTGCGGCAGAGGACAATTCGTCCATGCGGCGACAGCTACACCGGAACCCACAGAGTTGTCCCGGCACCAAGGGGATGACAGCCAGCGCGGCCGGCGGGGCGGGTTAATAGAGTGGCGAAGATGAGCGAGCCGAGTCCCTACGTGGAGTTCGATCGAAAGCAGTGGCGAACACTGCGCAAATCGACTCCGCTGGTACTCACCGAGGAAGAACTGATCGGCCTGCGTGGCCTGGGCGAACAGATCGATCTCGAGGAGGTCGCGGAGGTCTACCTGCCGCTCGCTCGCCTCATCCACCTGCAGGTGGCCGCGCGGCAGCGGCTGTTCGCGGCGACCGCCACCTTCCTCGGGGAGAAGCACCCCGATCAGCAGGTGCCGTTCGTGATCGGTGTCGCCGGCAGTGTCGCGGTCGGTAAATCCACCACCGCGCGTGTGCTGCAGGCGCTGCTGGCCCGCTGGGAGCATCATCCCCGCGTCGACTTGGTCACCACCGACGGATTCCTCTACCCCACCGAGGAATTGACCCGTCGCGGCATCATGCACCGCAAGGGTTTCCCGGAGAGCTACGACCGCCGCAAACTGCTGCGCTTCGTCACCGAGGTGAAGTCGGGTGCGGCCGAGGTCTGCGCGCCGATGTACTCACACATCTCCTACAACATCGTGCCGGGCAAGTTCCACTGTGTGCACCAGCCCGACATCCTCATCGTCGAGGGCTTGAACGTCCTGCAGACGGGTCCGCGCCTGATGGTGTCGGACCTGTTCGATTTCTCCATCTATGTCGATGCCCGCATCGAGGACATCGAGAACTGGTACATCCAGCGGTTCCTCGCCCTGCGCGAAACCGGCTTCGCCGATCCCCGGGCGCACTTCCACCACTACGCGAACTTCACCGACGATCAGGCGACCGCGGCGGCGAAGGAGATCTGGAACTCCACCAACCGCCCCAATTTGGTGGAGAACATTCTGCCGACCCGGCCGCGCGCCACCCTGGTGCTGCGCAAGGACGCCGATCACACGATCAACCGGATCCGCCTGCGCAAGCTCTGAGCAACGCAAAAAGCCCCGCACCCGAGGGTGCGGAGCTCTTTATACGCCGAAATCAGATGGCGCGAACGTCCTGGGCCTGCGGCCCCTTCTGTCCCTGGCCGACCTCGAACTCCACGCGCTGTCCTTCTTCAAGGGACTTGAATCCCGAGCCGGAAACCGCCGAGTAATGAACGAAGACGTCAGGACCGCCACCGTCTTGAGCGATGAAGCCGAAGCCCTTTTCGCTGTTGAACCACTTCACACTGCCTTGAGCCATTTTGGTATTCATTCTTTTCTGTAGATGAGCCGAACAGATCACTTTGATCAGCCCGTGCTCACTTACCCACCTTGTCACGGATTCGCCGGGAAAGCGAACACTGTGAGCCAGCCCTCCTTCGCGTGTCGCGGCCGGCTGAGGGGGTAAGGAGCATACCGACCCGTACCGATGCGCCGCTAGAGCTTCCAGGCGGCGTCCAGGCGGGCCGCCACATCGATGTCGCGGGCGGCGGCGATGTGGGGCTTGCGGATCTCCTTGGCGATGTACTTGGCGACGAAGCGGCGGATCTCGTGGTCGACGCTGGCGAAGACCCGGAGTAGCTGGGCCCGAATGGTTTCGGCTTCGACGTTGATGCGGACGTCGGCGGGACGGGGCTCGGCGATGTCGATGATGATGCGCAGCGGATCGGCGGTGCGGGCGGTGAGATGCAGGTGCAGCGTGCCCGCCACGTCGAAGGTGTGGCGGTCGAGGGTGAGGTCGATGACCATGTCCAGCGACAGCGGAATGACGAGTTCGAAGGTGATGAGCTCTTCGAGGTAGCGGGTGAGACGGGGCTCACCCAGCCGGACGTTGGCGGTGACCTTCGCCAGCCGGGCGGGACCGACGCCGATCGGTCCGAAATCGATGGCGGCGCCGGTCAATTGGCTGAAAGCGGCCAGGATGCGCTGCTCGGAGACCGCGTACTCCAGGAACCGGCGGCCGAAGTCCTCGTAGCTGATGTACGGCGCCGACTCGTCCATGAATCGGAAGTTACGCGAAATCGGACCGAACGACCCGGGAAACCCGAAACTCGGGGTACCGGCTAAACCCCGAAGCGGCGGTGCCGGGCCGCGTAATCGCGCAGCGCGCGCAGGAAGTCGACCCGGCGGAACTCCGGCCAGTAGGCCTCGGTGAACCAGATCTCGGAGTACGCGCTCTGCCAGAGCAAGAAGCCGGACAGGCGTTGCTCACCGGAGGTGCGGATAACCAGATCCGGATCCGGCTGACCCGAGGTGTAGAGATGCTGGCCGATGGCGTTCACGGTGATCGACTGGACCAGGTCCTCGCCGTGCTCCCCCGCCGTGATCTCCTGGCGCACGAGTTTGCGCACGGCGTCGGCGATCTCCTGCCGGCCGCCGTAGCCCACCGCCACATTGACGTGCACGCCCTCGCGTCCGTCGGTGCGTTCGGCGGCGGTGCGCAGGCGCTTGGCGATCAGCTCCGGGAACCCGTCGAGCGTGCCGACGATCCGCACGCTCCAATCCTGTTCCGGCGCCGAGAGTTCCTCGACGACATCGGTGATCACCTCGAACAGCGTCTCCAGTTCCTCTGGATCACGCTGCAGGTTCTCGGTGGAGAGGAGATAGACGGTGACCATCTCGATGCCGACCTCGGCGCACCAGCCGACCAGCTCGGCGATCTTGAGCGCGCCGACCCGGTGACCGTGACTGACGTCGGTGAAGCCGTTCTCGCGGGCCCATCGCCGATTACCGTCGCACATGACGGCGACGTGTCTGGGATGTTGTTTGCCGGCCAGCTGCTTGGACAGCCGCGCCTCGTAGATGCGGTAGGGCAGGCCACGCACCCGACTGGGAAACTCCACGGCGTCCAACCCTACGCCTCACCGGCCCGATGCCGGCAACGACGGCGTGCACTGGCATCAGCACCGAACCTACGGTACCGTAGGTTACTCACCGGTCAACTAGGAGAATGCTCGTGTCCGAAGCAGGGAACGCCACCGAGCTCGCCCAGTCCGGCGAATCTCCGGTGGACGCGCTGGTCAAACCGCGCATGCGAGGCTGGATCCACACCTGGGCCGTCGGCATCGCCGCGGTCGCGTGCACCGTGCTGGTCGCCAAGGCCGCGACCGTTTCGGCGACCGCGGGCTGGTCGACTCTGGTCTACGGGCTCACCGTCTGCCTGCTGTTCGGCGTCAGCGCCGTCTACCACCGGGTGACCTGGCCGACCGTGCGCAAGCGCATCCAGATGAAGCGCGCCGACCACTCGATGATCTTCCTGTTCATCGCGGGCAGCTACACGCCGTTCGCGCTGCTCGGCCTGCCCGGCCGCACCGGCAAGATCCTGCTCGCGGTGGTGTGGGCGGGCGCGCTGGCCGGTGTCGCGCTGAAACTGCTCTGGCCCACCGCACCCCGCTGGGTCGGCGTCCCGCTATACCTGCTGCTCGGCTGGGCCATCGTGCCGGTCGCCGGTCAGCTGCACACCGAGATCGGCATCGCGCCGCTGATCCTGCTGCTCATCGGCGGCCTCATCTACAGCGCCGGCGCCATCCTCTACGCCACCAAGTGGCCGAATCCGTGGCCGACCGTGTTCGGGCATCACGAGTTCTTCCACGCCGCAACGGTGCTGGCGGCGCTGACCCACTACATCGCGATCTGGATGGTCGTTCTGCGCTGAAAACTCGGTGTCCGCACACCCGCCACCTGCTCCGCGCAATAAAGTCGGCAGCGAAACTCCGACGACCGGACGGCACTGACGATGGCAGAGCAAGGCGTGGACACCGCCGAGGGTGATCGCGATGATGCCGTGCACCTGGCGCCCCCCATGAATCGCGTGCGGCGGGTGATCGCAAGGCTGATCCTGTGGGCGCTGCGGGCCCGCTGGGGCCTGGCCGCCGTGGTGATCACCGCCAATCTCAGCGGCCTCGCCGTCATCATCACCGAACTCTGGCTGAGCAACTTCTTCGACAAACTCGGCGAGGACTGGCTGCACACGCTGGGCCTGGTCGCGATCTACCCGACCTTCGGATTCCTGGCCGGCATCGCGCTGGCCATCCGGGACCGCACCGTCTACTTCGGCTGGTTCGACCAGGCACGCCGGCCCACCCCGGAGGAGGCCCGGCGGCTGTTGAAGCTGCCGCTGGCCATCACGCTGCGGGCGCTGGCCATCTGGATCCCGGGCGTGATCGTGGCGGCCGTGGTGTTCACCCACGTCACCCCGCACGACGATCGCGGCATCACCGCGGCGCTGTTCACCATCGGCGCGCTGGAATCCGCGGGCATCACCTTCATCATCGTGGACCGGCTGATCCGGCCCACCATCCCGATGCTCACCCGGGTACTCGGCGCGACCATGCACTGGAGTTCGTCGGTGCTGGCGCGGGTGGTGCTCAGCTGGACGGTGGCGGGTGCGCTGCCGTTGATGATGCTCATCGTGGTGCTCGCCGACCCCGCGTCCTCGGCCCACGACCGGATCCGCACCGCGATCTACCTGTCCGCGGTCGGGCTCGCGATCGGCGCGCTGGCGACCGCGTTGCTGGCCCTCGCGGTCGCCTCCCCGATCCGCATGCTGCGCCAGGCGCTGGACCGGATCACCCAGGGCGAGCTGAACATCCGGGTGCCGGTCGGCAGCACCAGCGAGATCGGCCGGCTCGAGCACTCGGTCAACGAGCTGGCCGCGAACCTGCGGGAACGGCAGCGGATGCGGGAGCTGTTCGGGCGGCACGTGGGCACCGAGGTGGCCGAACGGGCGCTGGCCGAGCAGACCGTGCACCTCAAGGGCGATGTGCGGGAGGTGTCGGCGCTGTTCGTCGACGTGACGGGTTCGGTCGAGTTGTCCATCGGACTGTCCCCACACGATTTCGTCGCCAAACTCAATCGCCTGCTCGCCATCGTCGTCTCGGCGACGGAGGAGAACAACGGCCTGGTCAACAAGTTCGAGGGGGACGCGGCGCTGTGCATCTTCGGCGCCCCGATCACGCTGGGCGACAACGCGACTCCCGCGTTGCGCGCGGCCCGCCGGATCCGCGACGAGGTGCTCGCCAGCGGCGAACTCGATATCGGGATCGGCGTCGCGCGCGGCCAGGTCTTCGCCGGCGACGTCGGCTCCGACACCCGCCTCGAGTACACCGTGATCGGCGACGCGGTCAACGAGGCCGCCCGGCTCACCACCGAGGCCAAGGAGGTCCCGCGCCGAATCCTGGTGAGCAGCGCGGTGATCGAGGCCGCCGCCGCCCACGAGCAAGCCAAATGGTCCCTCTACCAGCGCATCCAGCTCCGCGGCCGTCCCGAACCCACCTCCTGCTGGAGCGATGTCGACTACTCGGCCAGCATCATCGAGGACGAAAGCGTCCCCGCCACCCCGCAGGGTCACGCCGACCCCGGTATCGAGCGTGGGGCCGTCACCGAGATTCGGACGCTCGTCACCGAAACCGATTCGCGGGCGGGGGAAGGCTGACGGATTACGGGCGTCGCAGAGACTCCAGGAGGTCGGCCGACGTCGTGACCGGGAGGTCGCAGACCGAACCCCGGCAGACATAGGCGGCAGGCTTCCCGCTGACCGATGGACGGTCTGCGAGCAGCGGGACCGAATCGGGTGTGGCGGCGATGATCACCGTTCCGCCGGGTGCCTCGCGGTGAGCCGTCTCGAGCAATTCCCTTGTCGCGTCGGCGTTATCGGCCGGCACTGCGATGGCGACCTGGAGTGGGCCGCGCAGTGCCGCTTCGGCGACGGTGAGCCATTGGCCCGCCGAGCGTGGGGCGCGGGCCAGGACGACAGCGGCACGGTCGAGGGCTTGGTCGGCCAGTTCCCGGTAGCGCACGGCCTTGTCCGGGGCGCTGAGCGCCGCGGCGGTGAGCAGAGCCTCCGCCAGCGACGAGGCGCCCGCGGGGGTCGCACCGTCGACCGGGTCGCGCGGGCGGGTGACGAGCACCTCGGCGTCATCGGCGGTATCGAACCAGCTGCCCGGGATTTCTGGATCCACGAAGTGCTGAATCACCTTGTCCAGCAATGCTTGCGCCTGGTCCAGCCATTCCAGTTCGCCGGTGGCCTGATGCAGCGCGAGCAGGCCGGTGACCAGCCAGGCGTAGTCCTCGAGCACCCCGGGTGAGGCACCCACGACCCCGCCGAGCGAGGCCCGGCGCACTCGGCCGTCGACGACGTGCTCGGCCAGCAGGAAACGTGCACACTTGGCGGCTGCCTCGATCCAATCCGCCTGCTGGAGAATTGAACCCGCTTCCGCGAGAGCGGTGATCGCCATGCCGTTCCAGGCGGTGACCACCTTGTCGTCACGGGCCGGCTGGGGGCGACGGTCGCGGGCGCGCACCAGGGTGGCGCGGACACGATCGAAACGCTCCTGGTCATCGGGGTCGGTGTACCGGGTGAGCACCGAGGCACCCTCCTCGAAGTTTCCTGCGGTGGTCACCCCGAAAAGCTCTGCGGCCCAGGCGCCGTCGATCGGACCGAGCTCCCCCACCAGCTCCGCCGGTGTCCACACATAGGTAGCGCCCTCGACCCCGGGACCGCCGGGTTCGAGATGGGTATCGGCATCCAGCGCGGAAGCGAACCCACCCTGCTCGGTACCGAGATCATCGACCAGGAACTGCACGATCTCCCGGGTGATCCGCTCCGCCAACGAGTTCGGCGCCGCCGAGCGCCGGGCGAGATGCGCGTACCCGCGCAGCAACTGCGCGTTGTCGTACAGCATCTTCTCGAAATGCGGCACCACCCAGGCGGTGTCGACGGAATACCGTGCGAACCCGCCCCGCAACTGGTCGTAGATCCCGCCCCGCGCCATCGCGTCCGCGGCCCGCGTCACGACATCCCACACCTCCGGGTCCCCGGTGCGCTCCCAGCTCCGCACCAACCCGACCAGCAGCGCCGACGGCGGAAACTTCGGCGCCCCACCGAAACCCCCGTGCTCGCGATCCTCATCGCGCAGCACCGCCGCCACCGCGTGATCCAGCAGTTCGGCGTTCAACGCCAGATCGGCGTCCGGCAACCCCGCTGCCTGCGCCCGCAGCGCCTCGGCCACCTGCCCCGAAGCCTTGTGCACCTCATCCCGCCGATTCCGCCAGGTATCGGTGACCGCCTCCAGCAACTGCGTGAACGACGGCATCCCACCCCGCGCCACCTTCGGGTAATAGGTCCCGCAATAGAACGGCTCCCCCGCCGGCGTGAGGAAGCACGTCATCGGCCACCCACCCTGCCCCGTCATCGCCACGGTGGCATTCATATACACCGCATCCAGATCGGGCCGCTCCTCCCGATCCACCTTGATGCACACATAGTTCTCGTTCATCACCGCGGCCGTAGCCACATCCTCGAACGACTCGTGCGCCATCACATGACACCAATGGCAACTCGCGTACCCGATCGACAGCAGAATCGGCACATCCCGCTCCACCGCCTCCGCCAGCGCCGCAGCATCCCACTCCCGCCAGTGCACGGGGTTCTCGGCATGCTGACGCAGGTAGGGCGATGTCGCGCTGGCCAATCGGTTCATATCCCCAGCCTTGCACACCCGGCCGGCCGCTCAATCCTCGTAGTGTGAGCCGACCTGCACCACAACGATTTCGGTATCGGTGACCAGATAAACCAATCGATGCTCTTGGCTGATACGGCGCGACCAGTGTCCGGCCAGCTGGTGTTTCAGCGGCTCGGGTTTGCCGATGCCGGTGAACGGGTCCTGCATCGCCGCGTCGATCATCTTGTTCGCGCCTTTGAGCACATCCCGGTTGGTGGTGAGCCAGCCTTTATAGGACTTCCAGCCTTGCGCGGTGAAGGTGAGTTTGCGGTCCGCCATCAGTCGGCGTCCGGGTCTATCAACTCGTGGGCTTCGGTTCGTCCGGAGCGGGCGTCATCGGCGGATTGGAGCAAGGTGACGCCGCCATGCGTGCGCAGCACATAGAGCGTCTCCATCAACGAATTCCAGTCGCTCTCCGCTACCAAGACCGCGTTCTCACCGGTCTTGGACACGACCGTCACGGTGTCATGGTCATCGTTGACCTGCTGCACCAGGCCGAAAAGGTTCTGGCGCACGGTCGATATAGGTAGGGCTTTGGCCATGACTACATCCTATCAAGTTGTACAAGTTATTGTACGACAATACCATCGTCCAGATGTAGTTGCTTAGTACAAGTAAATGACTTATAGTTGCATAAGGCAACGACAATCTTGTGCTTGGAGTGACCATGGCAGTGTCCGCCGATACCGCTGAAGGCCTGGTCCGGGAGCTTTACCTGGTCGGGCGGGCGATGCGCCTCGCGCTTCTTCATCCGGAGGAGGGCGAGCTGCTTCCGGGCGGCGTCGCGGTGCTCGGGCTGCTCGAGGCCAAGGGCCCGAACCGGCAAGGGGATCTGGCCGCGCAGCTGTGTATCAGCCCTTCGGTGCTGAGCAGGCAGGTCGCGGAGTTGGTCGGATCCGGGTATATCAGCCGGCACGCCGACCCGAACGATGGCCGCGCCAACGTCATCCAGGTCACCGAAGCAGGTCGTGACCTGCTGCACCGCGTTCGACTGTCCCGGGCACAGGAGTTGCAAGCCGTCCTCACCGACTGGAGCGAGGACGAAGCCGAGCAGGCGCGCGCGGCTGTTCAGAAACTCAAGAACGCACTGACCACACACGTGCACCACACCGGAGCGAGCCACCGGCCCGTTCCGGGAGAGAGTCAGGAAGTGAATGTCTAGTTCAGTCAAGGCGGTGACCCCGCGCGATCCGTACGCCATGTCGCACCGCGAAGTTCTAGAAGCAATGACCGGCTTGCTGGCCGCGCTGTTCACAGCTTTGCTCAGCACCACGATCGTGGCGACCGCGCTGCCGACCATCATCGGCGACCTCGAGGGTTCGCAGACCGCGTACGCCTGGGTCATCACGACGGCGCTGCTGGCCAATGCCGCGTCCACCCCGATCTGGGGCAAGTTCGCGGATCTGTTCAATAAGAAACTGCTGGTCCAGACGGCGATCATCATCTTCGTCGTCGGCTCGGTCATCGCCGGATTCGCACACAATGTGCCGGTACTGCTGGTCGCGCGCGCCATTCAGGGCGTCGGCATGGGCGGGCTGACCGCACTCACCGTCGCCATCATCGGTTCCATCGTCGCCCCGCGGGAACGCGGCCGGTACTCCGGATACATGGGCGCGGTCATGGCCGTCTCGATGTCGGGCGGGCCGATCCTCGGCGGCGTCATCGTCGACAGCCCGCTGGGCTGGCGCTGGACCTTCTTCGTCTGCGTGCCGCTCGCCGTGATCGCGCTTTTCCTGTTGCAGCGCACGTTGCGGTTGCCCACCGAAGCCAAGCAGGGCGTCTCGATCGACTGGCTCGGCGCCACGCTGCTGACCGGCGGTGTCTCCGTCCTGCTCATCTGGGTGTCCTTCGCGGGCAAGGCCGGCTACTACGACTGGTTCTCCCGGGAGTCGGCGCTCTACGTCGGCGCGGGCGTGCTGCTGCTGCTCGCGACGCTGTGGGTCGAATCCCGCGCCAAGTCGCCGATCATCCCGCTGCGGATCGTCACCGAGCGCACCACCGGGCTGGCGATCATCGCCTCGATCGCGGTCGGCGTCGGCATGTTCGGCGCGACCACCTTCCTGGGCCAGTACTTTCAGACCGCGCGCGGCTACTCCCCCACTACCGCGGGCATTTTGACCATCCCGATGGTGGCGGGCATGCTCATCGGCTCGGTCGGTTCCGGACAGTTGATCACCCGCTTCGGTAAGTGGAAGGGCTTCGTCGTCACCGGCGGCGCGCTGTTGGTGGTCGGTTTCGGACTGCTCTCGACCATCGACCACGCGACCAATCTGTGGCTGGTCGGGCTGTTCATCACCATCGTCGGCCTCGGCGTCGGCCTGATGATGCAGAACCTGGTGCTGGCCGTGCAGAACACCGTCAGCGTGCACAACATCGGCTCGGCTTCGAGCAGTGTCGCGTTCTTCCGCACCTTCGGCGGCGCGATCGGAGTCTCGGTGCTCGGTTCGGTCCTGGCCACCCGGGTCAGCGACCTGTCCACCGCGGGCTTCGCCAAGGTGGGCGCGCACCCGAGTGCCTCGGGCGGCAGCAATCTGAATATCACTGCCCTGCCCGAACCCATCGCCACCATTATTCGCGCTGCCTACGGCGACGCGACCGGCCGGATCTTCCTGATCGCCGCGGGCGCCGCAGTCGTGGCACTCCTGGCGACCACCCTGCTGCCGAACCGTCCGCTCCGGCGCACGATCGACATCGATCCCGCGCTCGACCCGATGGTCGCGACCGAGCCGGGCACGGCGGAGCAGCCCGTCGCGGCGGGTCAACCGGCCCGCTGAGGGCTACCGCTGGAGCGCGTGGCTGATCGCGGCCAGGTCGGCACTACTGTGCCCCTGGTCGCGGTGCCGTCGGCTGGATTGCTCATCGCAGGTCCAGACGCCGTCGGCGTCGACCGACCAGGGCTCGTCGCCGCAGAACTCCCGATCGGTGAGCAGAGCTGCCGCCTGGCGAGCCGGGTCGGTCGCGCCGACGGCGCGCAGCGCCTCGGCCAGCACATCGGTCGCTTCCGGCAGCGGTAGTTCCGCGTCGCCGAGGATCGGGAGCAGGGTCAGCAATCGAGCCGCGGCGTGCTGGATCCCGCCGGCACCGGACGGCGTTGCCGCTGCGGCGAGTTCGGCCCAGCGGATGCCCGCGTAGGAGCCGTACATGTCGGTTGTGCTGAGCGCCAACAGGTCCGGTGCGTCGGTGAGCCGCAGGAGATAGCTGGTTTCGTATTCGTAGTCGCCCGGTGTCAGCTCGTAGTTCTCGTACACGATGAACATCTCGTGCCCGCCCGCGAGCGGTATCGGCAGCACCGGCCAGCGCGCGGCATCGGTCAGGCGATCCCGCATCCGCAGGAACTCCTCGTCGGGTACCCCGAAGTACCGATGGGCGTCGTTCACCGTGCCGCACAGGTGATAGGACCAGAACGCCGGATGCGCGGTCAGCTCGGTCGCGTCGTACA
This sequence comes from Nocardia sp. NPDC050712, assembly GCF_040654295.1. Lineage (NCBI taxonomy): Bacteria > Bacillati > Actinomycetota > Actinomycetes > Mycobacteriales > Nocardiaceae > Nocardia > Nocardia sp. NPDC050712. Next base: position 179,979 of record NZ_JBFAHT010000001.1, on the reverse strand, counting down.
ACTCCGCTCGCCCGTCGCCGTCCATGACATATCCAGGGATCTCCACGCGTCCATCATCGCGGAGCGACCTCGTTGTGTGCCAAGGGCTTCGGGCACTGGGTTCAGAGTTTGCGGCCCACCGCGCAGTAGCAGGAGACCTTGGCGTCGTAGGACGCCGGCACCTCGGCGATCTCCGCGCGCCGCCACCGGTGCGGCGGCACGACACCCGGCTCGACCAGATCGAGTCCGGCGAACCAGCCGGTGACCTCGTCCCGGCCGCGGGCCTGCGCCGGCAGCTTGCGGACGCGGTAGATCTCCTGGGCGGCGTTCACCTGCTCGGGGGCGAAATCGGCGGTGATGGTGCAGATCGCGAGGTAGGAGCCGGGCGCGAGGGCCTCGACGAAGGTCGCCATGACGTCGTCGACGCTGTGGTCGATGTAATGCAGCAGCGCCATCATGCTCAGGGCGATCGGCTGGGACAGATCCAGCGTTCGATTCCGTTGCACGGCTTGCAGAATGGCGCTCGGCTCGGTGACATCGCCCTGGAGGTAGGCGATGGCCCCCTGCTCGTTCCCCGTCATCAGGGCGCGGGCATGGGTCAGGACCAGCGGATCGTTGTCGACGTAGACGACCTTCGCCGCCGGGGCGACCTGCTGTGCGATCTGATGCAGGTTGGGCTCGGTGGGAATCCCGGTGCCGATATCGAGGAACTGCCGGATGCCGGATTCGGCCAGGAACTGGATGCTGCGGTGCATGAAACGGCGGTTGACCCGGGCCGCCGTCCGGATGTGCGGCCACGCCTCCAGGATCTCCGCCGCGGCCAGCCGGTCTACCTCGTAGTTGTCCTTACCGCCGAGGTAGTAGTCATAGATGCGCGAGGGATGTGGCTGACTCAGCTGAGCATCGCTATACATCTCGTTACCGCCGCACTCGGTGACCTCGAACCTTCGGGTTCACGCTAGTCCGTCCGGCCCTGCGGCTGCCAGTTTTCAGCGCAGCCCGGCGAAGAGGTCGGTTTCCCGATCGGGCGCGCTCGCGACCCGATTCTGTTGCCGGACAAAGAATTCGGTGCCGAGGATGAGATCTTGGACCGGCTCGTCCAGGCCGAGGAAGAAGGCGCCGTCGCTCTGGCTGCCGTGCGCCTCGAGGGCTTTCACCTTGCGCCGGGTGTAGGCGGCGACGTCGACCACCGTGGTGATCTCGGCCATCGGGGTGCCGAAGTCCTCGGGCAGTTCGAAGTCATCGACGCCGTTGGCCTTGGCGGTGGCGGCCATTTCCTGGGCGGCTTCGCGCGGCACGACCGCGTAGTACAGCTTGGCGGGAATGCCGGTGGACTCGGTGGCCGCGACCGCGATGCGGTGTGCCTGAATGTGATCCGGATGGCCGTAGCCGCCGTTCGCGTCGTAGGTGACGATCACCTGCGGGCGGTACTTCTCGATCAGGGTGGCGAGTTTCCCGGCGGCGTCCGCGACCGGCGCGTTGGTGAAGGCCTGGGGATCGGCGTTGGCGTCCCAGCCGTCCATCCCGGAGTCCTGGTAACCCAGCAGTTCGAGGTGTTCGATCTCGAGCAGTGCGGCCGAGGCCCGCAGCTCACCGAGTCGATGCTCGGCCACCGCGGCCGGATCATGGCCTGGCGCACCGGGTTTCACGCCCTCGGGTCCGTCGCCCTGCTCCCCGTTGGTGCAGGTCACCAGGACGGTGCGGATGCCCTCTTCGGCGTAGCGCGCGAACACGCCGCCGGTATTGAGCACCTCGTCGTCCGGATGGGCGTGGACAGCCATGATCGTCAGTCGTTCCGACATATCACTGGGCAACACCGGAATGATCGTCCGCATTCCCGGCGACGACCGGCCACAGCGCGAGAACGATCACGAGCCCGAAGGCCAGCAGGGCCGTGCCGGTCCGCAGTCCGTGAAAGATGTCCCAACGGGTGAGGATCGCGGCGTAGTCCGCGGGCGGGCCCGCGCTGACCCAGCGGTTGATCTGGTGATTGATCGGCACGTTGCCCAGCCGCGTGATCGCGAAAGAGCCCACGACCAGCGCGGTAGCCGCGCCGGCCAGCCGCCGGGTGCGCCCGGTGGTCAGCAGGGCCAGGCCGAGGCAGCTCACGGCCGCGGCCGCCATGGTGAGGTGCATGCTGATGCTGTTGGCCTTCATGAGTTCGGTGTGGAACTCCAGCCGCATCTGCAGCGGGACCCGATGGAAGGTCGGCGCGAGATTGGCCGCGCCGTAGCCGAAGGCCCCGGCGAGCAGGCCGGTGGTCAGTAGCGCGGTGGCGTGCGTGAGTCGGGTGCGCATGAATCTCCTGAGCGATGCCGTAGAATTCTTACAACGCTGTAAAGGTTATGGCCCATCGTTAACTTTGACAAGGGTGTAAGAATTGTCCGCTGCACAGGAACCCCGCCGCCGCGCCGACGCCGAGCGCAGCCGGGCGGCCATCCTCGACGCCGCCGGTCGCCTCCTGGCCGAGGGCGTCGACACGGGCGGGCTCGCGGCTGTCGCGGAAGCGGCGGGGGTGACGCGGCAAACCGTCTACGCCCACTTCTCCAGTCGCGAGGCGCTTTTCGAGGCCGTGGCGGAGCGCATCAAGACCGATACGGTGGCCGCGCTCGACGCCGCCGACCTCGATGCCGGGCCCGCGACGGACGCGCTGCGCCGCATCCTCGACTTGAGCTGGCGGGCAGTCGATTTACGCCAAGTGAAGCAGCGCGTGAGCGCCGAATCTCCTCGTGGCCAGGAACTTCCAGCCCCTGTCTACGAGCGCCTGTTGCGCCTGCTCGAACGCGGACAGCGCACCGGCGAATTCGACAGCGCCACAACGGTGCAGTGGCTCGCGGCGACCGTCATCGCAATCACCCGCGCTGCCCGCGCCGAAGTCGAGGCCGGCCGCATGACCCGGGCACAAGCCGAGAAGTCGTTGCACGACAGCGCTCTTCGGCTCGTCGGACCGACCGCCTGAACGGCCTGCGGCCCCCGGCCGAGCCGGGGGCCGCAGGCGCGGTCAGACGTGCACCGATGCGCGCCCTTGCTCCTCCTCGTGCACCTCCTGCTTCGGAATCAGCGCGGTAGCGATCAGTCCGAGCAGGACGAATCCGGCCGCGAGGTAGCCGCCCAGGGTGACGCCGTCGGTCATCGCGGCCCGGCCGACCGCGGCGACCTCCCGCGTTTCCGGCTGTGCGGCAAAGCCTTCGATCGCGGCGCCCGCGCTGCCGGTGACGGCGTCCGCGTACTGCTGCGCCTGCGCCGGCGGGGTGCCCGCCGCGGCCAGATCGTCGTCGATCTGCGAGCTCAGCGTGGTGAAGAAGACCGTGGTCAGGATCGCGATCCCCAACGCCGACCCGAGCTGGCGGAAGGCGCTCTGGATACCGGAGGCCTGGCCGTTGTCCTGCTCCGGGATGTCGGCCAGCACCACATTGGTCACCTGCGCCGTGGCGAAGCCGACACCGACGCCGTACACGCACAGGATCAGCGAGATCGCCCACCAGGAACTGTCGGTGGCGGCGAAGAAGCCGAGCGCCGCCAGGCCGGCGACCTCGAGCGCGAGCCCCAGCCGGACCATGTTCAACGGTGACGCCTTGCCCGCCAAGCCGAAGCTCGCGCCGCTGGCGATGAAGCTGCCGATGGCGATCGGCACCAGCGCCAGACCCGACTGCAACGCGCTGTAGCCCAGGGTGAACTGCAACCACAGCGGCAGCACGGCGACGATGCCGAACTCGCCGAGCCCGATGATCAGGGTGGCGATATTGCCGTTGCGGAACGACGGCAGCGCGAACAGGCCCAGATCCAGCAGCGCCTTGTCGGCATTGCCGCCACGGCGCAGCAGAATCTGCCGCGCGAGGAATCCGCCGAGGGCGAGCACGCTCAGCACGAGAGCGACCAGGACCGGCGAAGGCCCACTGTCCCAGGTGAATCCGCCGAGGCTCATCGCGTGGGTCGTGCTGATCCAGCCGTAGGTGCGGCCCTCGACCAGGCCGAAGGCCAGCAGGCCGAGGCCGAGTACCGACAGGATCGAACCCAGGACGTCCAGGCGTCCGGGCACGCGGGGTGAGCGTTCGATGCACAGCAGCACGCCGACCACGATCAGCACCGCCAGTGGCACGTTGATGCCGAACGCCCAGCGCCACGAGACATGCTCGGCCAGCCAACCGCCCAGCAGCGGGCCGAGCGCGGCGGCCGCGCCGATCGTGGAGCCCCACACCGCGAACGCCTGACCGCGCGCCTTGCCGGTGAAGGTGGCGTTGAGCAGGGCCAGCGAGGTCGGCAGGATCATCGCCGCGCCCGCGCCCTGCAGGAAGCGCGCGATGATCAGCAGGCCGCCGCCGGGCGCGAGCCCGGCCAGGATGCTGGTCGCGCCGAACACGACGACACCGGCGACGAACACGCGCCGGGCGCCGATGATGTCGGCGATGCGCCCGACCACCAGCAGCAGCGCCGCGAAAACGATCGCGTAGGACTCCTGAATCCATTGCGCCTCGGTCGAATCCGTCTTCAAGCCTTCGATGATCGACGGGATGATCACGTTCACGATCGTGGTGTCGACCACGATCAGGGCGACGCCGAGGGCGATCGCAATCAAGCCGAGCCACCGCAGAAGGGGTGTTTTCGTCTCATCCATCAGCAACTCCTTCCATGGTAGAATAATTCCACGGTAAAAGTACTTTGGATGGCCGTAAGTTGTCAATCGGTGTCGCCGGGTAGCGCTCGGCGCGGAAGGGTGAGGTGGCGAGGATGGACGACCCGGTTTCTCCGGAGCAGCAGGAGCAGGTGACCGAACGCCTGCGCGCTTACGGCGCGACCTTCCGGGAGTTCAGCCGGCGTTTCGCCGCGTGGCTCGGCCTGCACTCCACCGACGCCGAGGCGCTCATCGAAATCCTGGCCGCCGAAGAACATGGCGCGACCCTGTCCCCCGCCCGCCTCAGCGAACGGATCGGGCTCTCACAGCCCGCGACCACCGCCCTGCTGAACCGGCTCGAACAGGCCGGCCACGTCATGCGCACCCGCGAGCACAGCGACCGGCGCGTCGTCACCCTGCGCAGCAGCCCCGAGGTCCACACCCTCGCCGACGAATTCTTCGGCCCGCTCGGCGAACAGGTCGGCGCCGTCATGGCCCGCTACTCCAGCACCCAGCTCCAGCAGTTCGACACCTTCCTCACCGACCTGCTGTCCGCGATGCACACCCAGCTCGACCAACCCCTCGACCCACCCCCGCGAGCCAAGTCCTGACTTGTCACTCGAAACCAATCGGCGTGCGGTCTGGACGCCACCTGCACCGCGACGTCGCGGCGTTCACCGGCCTTACTCCGTCGGCGGTGGTGCGTGAACCGTTCCTCGCGGTCGACGACCTCGCTTGGGGCTGGCCCGGGCCGCGCGACACCCACCGCGGGCGGTAGCCCGGCAGGGCGATGTCACACAGATGTCTCGGCGTTCCGCGCGTCCGTTTACCTGATGGTGGCCAGTTGACGGCATGATGCGGGGAGGCAGGCGAGAGTTCTTGTGACAAGCGCATGGAAACCACTGCTGATCACCAAGCGACAGCAGGGATGTGCGGTGCCCGTAGTAGCAGAATTGGCGCAGGTCATGCCCGCGCCGGCGACGACGCGTGGCAGTGAGTACGCGGTACTGTCCCGGCGGGTGCGCGCGGCGCGGCTGCTGGACCGGCAGTCGCGGTACTACGGCGTGAAGACCGCGGTGACCGCGGGCGTGTTCGTCGCGGGGTGGACGGCCCTGGTGCTGCTGGGTGACTCGTGGTGGCAGCTGGCCGTGGCGGTGGTGCTGGCGGCGGTCTTCGCCCAGTTCGCCTTCCTCGGCCACGATGCCGGGCACCGGCAGATCTTCCGCAGCCGCCGCGCCAACTATGTGTACGGCCTGCTGGCCGGCAATCTCGCGACCGGGTTGAGCATCGGCTGGTGGACCAGCAACCACAACCGGCACCACGCCCACCCCAATACCGAGGGCGCGGATCCCGACGTCTCCGGGATTCTGGCGCATTCGGGCGGCCGCGCGGCCGCCGGTACCGGGCTGCGGCGCTTCATCTTTCGCTACCAGGCCTGGTTGTTCTTCCCGCTGCTGTTACTCGAGGCCGGGAGCCTGCACTACGCGAGCGTCCGGGCGGTCGTGAGCTGGCCGCTGCGGCACCGGGTCTGGGAGGGCGCGCTGCTGGCCGCGCACGCCGCCGGGTACCTCGCCGTGGTGTTCCTGGTGCTGCCGCCGGGCAAGGCGCTGCTCTTCATCGCGGTGCAGCAGGGCCTGTTCGGGTTCTACATGGGCTGCACCTTCGCGCCCAATCACAAAGGCATGGAAGTTCTTTCGGCCGACGACGCCACCGATTTCCTGCGGCGGCAGGTGCTGACCTCGCGCAATGTCCGCGGCAGCTGGTTGACCGATACCGTCTTCGGCGGCCTGAACTACCAGATCGAACATCACCTCTTCCCGTCCATGCCGCGCCCGAATCTGCGGCGCGCCAAGCCGATGGTCGAGGAGTTCTGCGCGGAGATCGGCGTGCCCTATCGCGAGACCGGACTGCTGGATTCCTACGCCGAAGCGCTCGGCCATCTCAACGCCGTCGGCCGGCACGCCCAGCATCCCGCACCCTGAATTGCCCTGCGGCGTCGTGGCATTGCCGATAGGCTCACCGCGATGCCGACCTGAGGGAGGGCGGGGTACTGGACGCGCTGTGGACCTATATCGCTGACCACCGCCAGCAGTTGATGACGGATTCCTATCTGCACGTCTCGGCGGTGGTGCAGTCGGTGCTGATCGCCGCGGTCGTGTCGATCGCGATCGGCGCGCTGGTCTACCGCAGCCCGGCCGGTTCGGCGGCCGCCACGGCCGCCGCCAGCATCATCCTGACCATTCCGTCCTTCGCCCTGCTAGGCATCCTGATTCCCGTTCTCGGGCTCGGTGTTCCGCCCACCATCACCGCGCTGGTGCTCTACGCGCTGCTGCCGATTCTGCGCAACACGATCGTGGGTCTGTCCTCGGTCGATCCCGCCGTCACCGACGCCGCCCGCGGTGTCGGCATGAACCGGCTGCGGGTGCTCACGGTGATCGAACTGCCGCTGGCCTGGCCGGCCATTCTGGCCGGGATGCGGATCAGCACGCAGCTGATCATGGGCATTCTGGCCATCGCCGCCTACGCCAAGGGGCCCGGGCTGGGCAACCTCATCTTCTCCGGGCTGTCGCGGCTCGGCACGCCGACCGCGGTGCCGCAGGCACTGACCGGCACGGTGCTGATCGTCCTGCTGGCGCTGCTGCTCGACGCCCTGCTCGTCCTGGCCGGACGACTGACCACCCCCGGGGGTATCCGTGAGTGAAACCGTCGAACCGGACGTGTCCGGGGTCGAGATCGTGCTCGACGCGGTCACCAAACGCTATTCCGGGCAATCGGATCCGGCGGTCGAGAACGTGTCGATGACCATCCCGGCCGGGGAGACCGTGGTGCTCGTCGGGCCCTCGGGCTGCGGCAAGACGACGACCATGCGGATGATCAACCGGCTGATCGAGCCCAGTTCGGGCACGATCACGATCGGCGGGCGGGACGCCGCGGCGGTGAATCCGGACGAGTTGCGGCGCGGGATCGGCTACTCCATCCAGCAGGCCGGGCTGTTCCCGCACCTCACGGTCGCGAAGAACGTCGCCACCGTGCCGGGCCTGATCGGCTGGGACCGCAAGCGGATCGGCGATCGCGTGGACGAGATGCTGGATCTGGTCGGGCTGGATCCGGGCACCTTCCGGGATCGCTATCCCCGCCAGCTCTCCGGTGGCCAGCAGCAGCGGGTCGGTGTCGCGCGGGCGCTCGCGGCCGATCCGCCGGTGCTGCTGATGGACGAGCCGTTCGGCGCGGTCGATCCGATCACCCGCGGGCTGCTGCAGGACGAATTGCTGCGGCTGCAAGCCGAATTGCGCAAGACGATCGTCTTCGTGACCCACGATTTCAACGAGGCGGTGAAGCTCGGCGATCGGATCGCGGTGCTGGGTAACCAGTCTCGCATACTGCAGTACGACACCCCGGCCGCGATCCTGGCCGAACCCGCCGACGAAACGGTCGCGGGCTTCGTCGGCGCCGACGCCGCGCTCAAGCAGCTCACGCTCACCCGGGTCGAGGACGTCGAGCTCGACGCCTGCCCCACCGCCCTGGCCACCGATTCGGTCGCGTCGCTGCGCACCAAGATCACCGAGGACGGCAAGGACTTCGGTCTCGTCCTCGATGAACACCAGCGCCCACTGCGCTGGGTCACCCTCCCCCGGCTGGAGCAGGCGACGTCCCTGCACGAGGTGGGAACAGCGGTGGGCGAGGGTGTTTCGCTGCGATCCACCCTGCAGGAAGCGCTGGAGGCCCTGCTCGCCGACAGCACCGCGAACGCCGTGGTCACCGGGCGGCGCGGGGTGTACGCGGGGCTGATCACCATCGACACGCTGGTCTCGCACCTGTCGGCCCTGCGCACCACGCACTCCGGAACCGGCTCGCCGTGACCGCGCAGACCGAACGCCGCGCCGAACGCATCCGGCTCTTCGCCCAGCCGGTGCTCGCCGTGCTGCTCAGCGCGGGCGTGCTGGTCTGGGCGTTCGCCCGAGATCTCACCGCCACCCAGCAGGCCAGTCTCAGCGCGCGCATCATCGCCACCGTCACCTGGGAGCATCTGCTCATCACCGCGACCGTGGTCGCCATCGTCATCGTGCTCGCGGTCCCGCTCGGCACCGCGCTCACCCGGCCCCGATTCCGGCGCCTGGCACCGCTTTTCGTCGGCGTCGCCAATATCGGCGCGGCCGCGCCGGCCATCGGCCTGATCGTGCTGTTCTACCTGGTCACCCGCACCACCGGCTTCTGGATCGGCGTAGCGCCGATCGTGCTGCTGGCGCTGCTGCCGGTGCTGCGCAACACCATCCTCGGCTATCAGCAGGTGGACCCCATGCTCATCGACGCCGGTCGCGGGCAGGGCATGTCGGCCGCGACGGTGTTGCGCCGCATCGAATTCCCGCTCGCCGTGCCCTACATCCTGGCGGGCCTGCGCACCTCCCTGGTGCTGGCGGTCGGCAGCGCGACGCTGTCGTTCCTGGTGAGCGCGGGCGGGCTGGGCATCCTCATCGATACCGGCTACAAGCTGCGCGACAACGTCACGCTCTGGGTCGGCGCGCTCTTGGCAGTCGCGCTGGCGCTGCTCATCGACTGGGTGGGCGCGCTGGCCGAACGGTATCTCGGACCCAAGGGGCTGCGATGAAGGCCCGGATCCGGCGTGGCTGTGCGGCATTCGCGATGACGCTCACCGTGGCGCTCGTCGCCTCCTGCGGGCTGGAAGCGGGACGCTCGGTGCCGCTGGAGGTCGATCCCGGCAGCATCCAGCCGATACCCGAACTCCAGGGTGTGCGAATCACCGTGGGCTCCAAGGATTTCACCGAACAGGAGATCCTCGGCCTGATCATCGCTTTCGCGCTCGACGCGGCGGGGGCCGAGGTGCGGGATCTCACCGATATCGTCGGCTCCAACAGTCTGCGCGACGCGCAGGTCCGGGGACAGGTCGATATCGCCTACGACTACACCGGCACCGGCTGGATCAACTACCTGGGCAACGAGGCGCCCGTCCCGGGCTCGCAGCCCCAGTTCGAGGCCGTCCGCGACGCCGACCGCGCCGCGCACGGAATGCTCTGGGCCGCGATGGCACCGGTCAACAACACCTACGCCATCGCGACCAGCGCCCGCACCGCCGAAGAGACCGGGGTGCGGACGCTGTCCCAATACGCGAAGCTGGCCAACACCGACCCGGCCGCCGCGGCCACCTGTGTCGGCACCGAATTCAGCGTGCGCCAAGACGGCTTCCCCGGCGTGATCCGCAAATACGGCATCGACGCCGCGAAGGTGCAGAAGCAGGTGGTCGACGACGCCATCGTCTACCAGTCCACCGCCGATGCCCGCCAATGCCGCTTCGGCTCCGTCGCCGCCACCGACGGCCGCATCCCCGCGCTCGATCTCCGCCTGCTCGAGGACGACCTCGGATTCTTCCCGCAGTACAACATCGCCCTCGTCATGCGCGCGGACTTCGCCGAGGCGCACCCCCGGGTGCTCGACGTGCTCACGCCGATCTCTCAGCTGCTCACCAACGAGTCGGTCACCGAGCTCAACCGCAAGGTCGATGTCGAGGGCCGCGAACCCGCCGACGTGGCCCGGGACTGGCTGGCGGCCGCGGGCTTCATCACCATCCCCTGACCCGGAAACGCGCTGCCACCTGCGCAATCAGCGCGAAAGCCCTTGTCCGCGAGCACAACCCGTTACGCGTGTGAAATCAAGCCGATTCTAACCCTGGGTAACCGGCGCGCAGTCCCGTAGATCTATAAAGCGGATCCGAAATCCGGACAAGTGACGCTGACAATGCTTTGCCGACGCCAGAAATGTTCAGAGGTGGCCGGCCGCATTGCGGCGCACATCTGTGGGGCGTAGGGGAAGTGACTTGGCTGTGCGGCAACAGACCGGCGGGACGACGACTCGAACGGCACCGAACCGGAGGATTGTCGCAATCGCTTGCGGGGCAGTCATTGTCGCGCAGATGGCGACCACCATCTACCTGCCGAGTATGCCGGCGCTCGGCGCCGATATCGGTGCCAGCGACAGCACCTTGCAGCTCTCGGTGGCCATCTTCGTGGTGTTCGCGGCGCTGCCGGTGGTGGCCTGGGGACGGGCCGCCGAACGATTCGGCCGGGTGCCCGCGTTCGCCGCGGCGGGGCTCTGCTTCATCCTGGCCAGCGCGGGCTTGGCGCTGATCCAGAACGCGCCGGAATTGCTGACGCTGCGGGTGATTCAGGCGATCGGCGCGGGCGGCATCGCGGTGGTCGGGCGGGTGATGGTCAAGGACCTGTTCACCGGCGCCGAACTCGCGCGCCAGCTCGCGCTGCTGTCGATGGCCTTCGTCGTCGCGCTCGGCGGCGGCCAGGTGATCGGCGGCATCGTCACCTCCACTCTCGGCTGGCGGTACGGGTTCGCCGTACTGGCCGTCCTGGCGATCGTGCCCGTCGTGCTCGCGCTGCGCATCTCGCTGCCGCGGCCGGACGCACCCGCCCCGAGCCGTGGCTCGGCGCGCAGGCTACTCAGCGATCGGGCCTTTCTGGCCCCCGCCGTCGCGGGCGGCATCGGCTTCGCGGTCATCGTGATGATCCAGCAGCGCTCGGCGTTCATCTTCGCCGACGGATTCGCGCTGCCGCCCTGGGTTTTCGGGCTCTTCGGCGTGCTGTACGGCGCGGCCTACCTGGCCGGGGCGACCTACGTCCGGCGGCGGGTGAGCGAGCTGGGCGCGCGCGTCATGATGCGGCAGGGCGCCTGGATCATGCTGGCCGGCTGCCTGCTCATCACGGTGGTCTGGGTGGGCGACCTGCACAGGGCGATCGCCCTGCCGATCTTCCTCGCCGGCTACGTCACCACCACCTTCGGTCAGGCCACCCTCTTCCCCAACAGCGCCGCGAACGCCGTCAGCCACCTGGTCGCCGGCGGCGCGATCGCGGTCTCGTGGTGCGCGCTGATCCAGCAGGGTCTGGCGGGCCTCGCGTCGCTGGCCGGCCCCTCGCTCACCGGGCTGCTCGCCTGGTCCCTAGCCATCTCTCTGCTCGCCGCCGTGAACGTATCGGTCGTCACGGTGCTCTCGCCGACGAAGGGTTAACCGGAATGGTCACTCACCAATTCGCCAATATTCGCAGGCAGCTGCAACTGAGCAACACCTTCTGGGACGACAGCGCCACACACGGGCTGGTCGACATCGTCGCGACGGACATGCGCGACGGCACGGTGCACGACCGGGACGGCCGGACGATCGTCAACTTCTCCTCCTACTCCTACCTCGGCCTGGACAGCGACCCGCGCATCATCGCGGGCGCGCATCGCGGCCTGGACGAGACCGCGACGATCAACTCCTCCATCTCCCGGATGCGCATTCGGCTCAGCCTGCTGGAGGAGGCCGAGCAGCGCCTGTCGCGGACCTTCGGCGCCCAGGCCGTCACGGTGTCCTCGTGTGCGGCGGCGGCCTGGGCGACCCTGCCGCTGCTGGCCTCCGGGGAACTGACGGGCGGGCACGCACCGCTGGTGGTCTTCGACAAGAACGCGCACTTCTGCCTGAACGCGATGAAGCCGCTGGTCGCCGACGAGACCGAGCTGGTCACCATCGAGCACAACGACATCGAGGCGCTGGAAGAGTTGTGCCGCAAGCACTCTCATGTCGCCTACATCGCCGACGGCGTCTACAGCACCGGCGGCGGCGCCCCGCTGGCCGAGCTGCACCGGCTCCAGGACCAGTACGGGCTGTTCCTGTATTTCGATGAGGCGCACGGCATTTCGACGCTGGGTCCGAACGGGCGCGGATATGTCCTCGGCGCGCACGAGGGCTGGCGCGACCGCACGCTCATCATCGCCTCGCTCAACAAGGGCTTCGGCGCCAGCGGCGGCGTCATCTTCTTCGGCCCGCCCGGCGACGACTCGCGCAAGCCGACGCTGCTGCGCACCAGCGGCCCGCTGATGTGGTCGCAGCGGATCAACACCGCCGGTCTCGGCGCCATCGTCGCGGCCTGTGACCTGCACGACGACGGCACCGTGGACCGGTTGCAGGTCGAACTCCAGCAGCGGGTCCGGCTGTTCGACTCCCTGGTCGACACCGAGCTCGCGGGCGACGGCCTGCCGATCCGCTTCGTCAGCATCGGCCGCGAGGACACCACCGTGGCGGTGGCCCGGGACATGCTGGAGGCCGGCTTCTACACCTCCCCCGTGTTCTTCCCGATCATCCGCCGCGGCAGCGCGGGCCTGCGCCTGATGCTGCGCGCGGACCTGGAGCCCGCCACCATCCACCGCTTCGCGGACACGCTGACCGCGAGTCTGGCCGCACACCAGGACCGGGAGGAACAGCTCGCATGACTCTCACCATCGAGAACAACGTCGGTTTCGAAGCTCAGCGCCGGCAGTTGCGCGAGCACACCGCGGCGATCGTGGCGCCCCGGCGTCGGCCGGGTGACGCCAAACTGCCGGTGCGCGAACGGGTCAACCGGATCCTCGACCCCGGGACCCCGTTCCTGGAGATCGGGCGGCTGGCCGCGCACGGCATGTACGACACCGATCTGCCCGCGGCCGCGCTGGTCGTCGGGATCGGCACCATCCACGGCCGGCCGGTCATGGTGTTCGCCAACGATCCGCACGTCAAGGGCGGCACCTACTACCCGCTCACGATCAAGAAGCAGCTGCGCGGGCAGAAACTGGCGCGCGAATATCGCCTGCCCTGTGTGTATCTGGCCGACTCGGGCGGCATCTTCCTGCCGCTGCAGGAGGAGATCTTCCCGGACGAGGAACACCTCGGGAAGATGTTCCGCAACATCGCGGAGATGTCGGCGCTGGGCCTGCCGCAGATCTCGGCCGTGCTCGGCATCTGCACCGCGGGCGGGGCCTACATCCCCGCGATGAGCGACGAGACGGTGATGGTCAAGGACCTCAGCACCGTCTTCCTCGGCGGGCCGCAGCTGGTGGAGGCCGCCACCGGCATCAAGGTGGACGCGCAGACCCTCGGCGGCGCCGACCTGCACGTGCGGGAAACTGCCGTGGCCGACCACCTGGCCGCGAACGAAGAGGAAGCGCTGGCGATGATCCGCGACATCGTCGCGCGGGCGCCCGGCGACGAGGTGCGGCCACCCGCGTTCCAGGCCCTGGAACCCGCCGACGATCCGGCGCGCCTGCCGGATCTGATCCCGGCCACCACCAAGAAGGAGATGGACGTCCGCGCGATCCTGCGCTGCGTCGTCGACGCCGCCTCCTGGGTGGAGTACCGCAAGGACTACGGCATCACCATCGTGTGCGCGACCGCGCGCATCGCCGGCTACGAGGTCGGCATCATCGCCAACCAGGGCGTGATCTTCCCGGACAGCGCGCTCAAGGCGACGAACTTCATCCAGATCTGCAACCAGCGCCGGATCCCACTGTTGTTCGTGCACAACGTGAGTGGGTTCATGGTCGGCGAGCAGTACGAGCGCGAGGGCGTGGCCAAGCACGGCGCGAAGATGGTGAACGCCGTCTCCTGCGCGACGGTCCCGAAGATCTCGCTGGTGATCGGCGGCAGCTTCGGCGCCGCGAACTTCGCGATGTCGGGCCGGTCGATGGGCGGCCAGTTCATGGCGATGTGGCCGAATGCCCGCTCCACCGGCGTCGGCGGCGAGCAGGCGGCCGCGGTGATGGCGATCCTGAAGCGGGACCGGCTGCGCCGCGAAGGCAAGGAGCTCAGCCCCGCCGAGGAGGCCGCGATCAAGCAGCCGATCATCGACAGCTTCGAACAGCAGTCGCTGCCGGCCTATATCGCCGCGCGGATGTGGATCGACGCCATCGTCGAACCCGAGGACACCCGGGCCTGGCTCGCGCAGTGCCTGTCGCTGGCCCACGAGCGCTGGGACCGGACCGCCCCGGCCGCCGCCACGTTCGGGGTGCTGCGCCTGTGATCTCGACACTGCTCATCGCGAACCGCGGCGAGATCGCCGCCCGCATCGCGCGCACCTGCGCGGACCTCGGCATCGACTACGTCACCGTGAGTGTCGAGGAGGACCGCGACCTCACCTATCACGCCGGGGCCAAGGCCACCGTGCGGCTGCCCGCGGGCGGCCATCTCGACGCGGCGGCGCTGGTCCGGGCCGCCACCGAAACCGGCTGTGACGCAGTGCATCCCGGCTACGGCTTTCTCTCGGAGAACGCCGCGTTCGCCCGGGCCGTGCGCGCGGCCGGGCTGGTCTTCGTCGGACCCGCCTCGGGAACGATCGAGACCATGGCCGACAAGGCCTCGGCGCGCCAGGTGATGGCCGAGGCCGGTGTCCCCGTGCTGCCGGGCACCAAAGAGGCCAGCGACGACCTGGACACACTGGTCCGAGCGGCCGCCGATATCGGCTATCCCCTGATCGTCAAACCCGCGGGCGGAGGCGGCGGCAAGGGCATGTCGGTGCTGCACGCCGCCGACGGACTGCGCGAATCGCTGGCCTCGGCGACCCGGACCGCGACCGCGGCCTTCGCCGACGGCCGGTTGCACCTGGAGCGCTACGTCGAGCACGCGCGCCACATCGAGGTGCAGGTCTTCGGCGACGAATCCGGCAGTGTCGTGCACCTTTTCGATCGCGACTGTTCCTTGCAGCGCCGGCATCAGAAGGTGATCGAGGAGGCGCCCGCGCCGCGGATTCCCGAGGAACTGCGCGAGCGCATGTTCGACGCCGCCGTGCGCGGCGCGCGGGCGCTGCACTACACCGGCGCGGGCACGTTCGAGTTCCTGCTGGTGGGCGCCGAGTTCTTCTTCATCGAGATGAACACCCGGCTCCAGGTCGAGCACACCGTCACCGAGGAGATCACCGGGCTCGACCTGGTGGAGTGGCAACTGCGGGTCGCCGCCGGGGAGCCACTGCCCGCCACCCAGGCGCAGATCGGCTACACCGGGGCCGCGGTGCAGGTCCGGATGTACGCCGAGGACCCGTTCCGGTCCTTCCTGCCGTGCCCGGGCCCGCTCGAGGTGACCCGGTGGCCGCAGGTCCGCGTCGACCGCGCCTTCACCCGCAAGCTCGACGTCACCGGCGGATTCGATCCGATGATCGCCAAGCTCGTCGCGACCGGCGGCACCCGCGCGCAGGCGCTGGCCGCGGCCCGGCAGGCCTGCGCGGACCTGCGCTGGCACGGCATCTCGACCAACCTCGGCTTCGTCGCCCAGGTGCTGGCCGCCCCGATCGTCGCGGCGGCCGAGCACGACACCGCCTACCTGGACCGGATCGACCCGGTCGCCGAGTTCGGCGATCCCGACCGGCTCAGCGCCCTCGCGGTGGCCGCGACGCTGACCGCACCCGACCGCAGCACGCCGTGGTCGGCGGGTGCCCCGGTCGGCGACCGGACCTGGCTGGACCCCGCCGAGCACGACCTGGGCACCCTCGATCTGACGGTCGACGGCCGCCCGTTCACGGTGCGGGTCAGCGGATACGACGGCGAGGCGGTGCTGGTCCGCACCGACACCGACGGCCCGAGCGTGTCCGGTATCCGCACCGGCGACACCGTCACCGTGGGCGCGGTCACCAGCACGGTCCGCCGGGCGGGCGAGGGCTGGGTCAGCCAGGTGGCGGGGGTCACCCGCGACGTGCGCTACGCCGAATACCGCTCGCTCGGCACGACTTCGGCCGACCCCGAGATCCGTTCCCCCATGCCCGGCACGCTCGTGCGCCTGCACGTCGAATCGGGTGCGGAGGTCGAAAAAGGCCAGCTCCTCGGCGTCGTCGAGGCCATGAAGATGGAACACGAGCTGACCGCGACACACACCGGGATCGTCACCGTCACCGCGCTGGAAGGCGCGGTCGTCACCACGGCCCAATCAATTTTTCTCATCGAAGACAGGAGCACCGCGCGGTGAAGCGGAATTGGCGACTAGCGACAGCTCTCGCGGCGGCAGCCATGCTGCTGACCGCCTGCGGCGGAGCGGATACCGGGGACTCCGGGTCCGGGGAGCCGCGGAGCGGCGGGTCGTTGACCTGGGGTGTGGAGACCGAGCCGACCACGCTCAATCCGCACCTCAACGGCCAGAGCAATACACATCTGATGCTGCGCAACGTCTTCGAGACGTTGCTGGCGCGCACCACCGAGGGCGGTTTCGTCTCCTGGCTGGCCTCGGGGCACGAGATCTCGCCGGACGGACTGACCTACACCTTCACCCTGCGTGAGGGGGTGAAGTTCACCGACGGCAGCCCGCTCACCGCGGCCGCGGCGGCCCGCAACTTCACCAAGATGCAGGACGTGTCCTACTCCGGCGGGTGGTCCGCTGGGCCGCTGTCGCATCTGGCCGCGGTGGACGCCCGCGACGAGCGCACCCTGGTCTTCACCCTGAAGGACCCGTACGCGCCGTTCCTCGACTTCGCCGCCGGATTCCCCATCATCTCCCCGGCCGCGTGGGACAAGCCGCAGCTCAAAGCCGGCGGGCCGGAGATCGCGGGCACCGGCCCGTTCATCATCGACCGCTACGTCAAGGGTCAGGAACTGCACTTCCGGAAGAACCCGGACTACAACTGGGCGCCCAAGAACGCCGCGCACCAGGGCCCGGCCTACCTGGACGAGGTGACCTACCGGTTCCTGCCCGAATCCTCGGTGCGCACCGGCGCGCTCACCTCCGGCCAGGTCGACCTGATCGAGGGCGTGTCCGGCAACGACTCCTCGCTGTTCGAGGGCGATCCCGACTTCACCTACCAGCGGTCGCTCAACAACGGCAGCCCGTACACGCTGTACTGGAACGCCACCTTCGGGCCCGCCGCCGATGTGCGGGTTCGCAAGGCGCTCAACAACTCCGTCGATGTCGACGCGGTGCTGAAGTCGATCTATCGCGGCCAGCGCACCCGCGGGTGGGGCATCGCCTCCAGCGTCGACGCGCTGTTCTACGACAAGAGCGTCGAGGGCGCCTACGGCGCGAACAAGGACGCGGCCAACCGGTCGCTCGACGAAGCCGGCTGGACCGGCAAGGATTCCGAGGGCTTCCGGACCAAGGACGGCCAGCGCCTGACCATCGAACTGGTGCAGGCCCAGTCCACCGTGCGCGACCAGCGCGAGGTGCTCTTGCAGGCGGTGCAGGCACAGGCCAAGCAGAACGCGGGCATCGATCTGAAGCTGTCCTACGTCGATCTGGGCACCTACGCCGAGTTCCGCAAGAACAACACCTTCGGCGCGATCGCCAACTCCGACACCATTACCGGCGGCATCGACATCGAAAACCACTGGTACCCCGCGACGGGGCTGGGCACGCTCAACTACAGCCGTGCCACCGACCCGGAACTGTCCGGCTGGCTCCGGGCCGCGGCCGCGACCGTCGACAACACCGAACGGGCGAAGCAGTACGGTCAGCTGCAGCGATTCGCGCTGGTGGACAAGGCCTATGGATTGCCGCTCTACATTCCGGAGAACCAGCTCGCGGCCGCCGCGCACGTGCACGGCGCGGGATTCCGTCCGTACAAGCAACTCGTGGAGAACTCCTACGACATCTGGGTCTCGCGTGGGTAGCCCGGCGAGCGGGCGCGCCGAACCGGGGTGCTGTCCGTGACGCTCGAAATCACCGCTCCGCAGACGGTGGAACCCATTGCCGGCACCGCGCCCAGCGCTCGCGCCGGCACCGCCAAACGGGTTGTGCTTCGGGTGATCTCGGGCATCGGCGTCCTGTGGGGCGCGATCACCCTGTCCTTCATCGGGGTGCGGCTGGCGCCGGGCGACACGGTCGACGTGTTGCTCGGCGAGCAGCCGCGCACCCCGGAGGTCGAAGCCGCCATCCGGGCCGAATGGGGCCTGGACAGCCCGGCCGTCGTGCAGTACGCCCGCTACCTGTGGAACGTGTCGCACGGGGATTTCGGGCGGTCCTACGTGTTGCAGCGGCCGGTGGCCGAGGTGCTCGGCTCACAGGCCGGGCCCACCCTGGCGCTCACCGGGGCCGCGCTGCTCGTCGCGCTGGTCTTCGCGGTCGCCGTCGCGACGCTCACCGCCCGGCGGCGGCGGGCCCGCGCGGTCGCGAATGCCGTTGAACTGGCGCTGGTTTCGACACCGGCGTTCTGGCTCGGCATCGTGCTGCTCTCGGTCTTCAGCTTCCAGTTGAAGATCTTCCCGGTGGCGGCGAACAAGGGTTTGTCGGCGCTGGTGCTGCCCGCGCTCGCGCTCGGGCTCTCGCTCGGCGCGGTCATCTCCCAGGTGCTGCGCGACGGCTTGGAGCGGGCGCTGGACGAACCGTTCGCGGTGACGGTGCGGTCGTGGTCGGTGCGCGAGAGCGAGCTGCGCCTGCGGCACGGACTGCGCCACGCCGCCCTGCCCGCGGTGACCCTGACCGGCTGGCTGGTCGGCGGACTGCTGGGCGGCGCGGTGATCATCGAGGAGGTCTTCGGGCGGCCCGGCCTCGGCCGGGTGACGGTCGAAGCCGTGCTGGCACAGGATCTTCCGGTGGTGCTCGCGGTCGCGATCCTGTCCGCGTTCGTCTACGTGGTGATCAGCACGCTGGTCGATCTGCTGTATCCGCTACTGGATCCGCGGCTGCGCCGCGACGCCGGGCGCGGAGGTGCGCGATGACGGTCCTCGACTCCGCGCGCCCGGTACTCGGCCGAATCGCGCTGCGCGCGAAGAATATCGGCTTCGCCCCGGGGGTCGCGGTGGCGGCGGTGACGGTCGGCCTGGTCGCCGTCGCGGTCCTCGCGCCCGACGTGCTGGCCGGATCCGATCCGCTCGAAGCGGATCCCCTCGCGGCACAGCTTCCACCGAGCGCCCAGCACTGGTTCGGCACCGATCATCTGGGGCGCGACGTGTTCACCCGGGTCGTGCACGGGGCGCGCTACTCGCTGCTCATCGGCGTGACGGCCGTGGCCATCGCGGTGCTGGCCGGCACGCTGCTCGGCCTGCTGGCCGGGCTGGCCCGCGGCGCGCTCGACGAGTTGATCACCCGGTTCCTCGATGTGGTCTCGGCCTTTCCGGATCTGCTGCTGGCGCTGGTGCTGATCTCGTTCACCGGGCCGGGCACCACCAACCTGATCTTCGCGCTCGGCATCGCCTCGATCCCCCGGTTCGCCCGCGTGGTGCGCGCGCAGACCCTGGTCGTGCAGGAATCCGGATATGTCGAGCAGGCACGGACTTTCGGGCTCACCCGGGCCACGCTGGTGCGGCGGCACGTGCTGCCGCACGCGGTCGCCCAGGTGCCGATCCTGGCCACCATCGGCCTGGGCACCGCCATCCTCGGCGCGGCCGGTCTGAGCTTCCTGGGCATGGGACCGCAACCGCCCGAACCGGAATGGGGCGCGATGCTCGCCGAGGGGCGCAACTATCTGCGCAACGCCTGGTGGATCGCCGTGCTGCCGGGTGTCGCGGTCACCGCGACGGTCATCGCGGTGAGTTCCCTCGGGCGGCACTGGCAACGGCACTACGACGGGAGGCCGCCGGCATGAGTCTGGTCGCTGTCAGGAATCTGCGCATCGGCTTCGCGGGGCCGGGCGGAATCCACGATGTGGTCAAGGGCATCGACCTGCGGATCGAGCCCGGCGAGGCGGTGGCCCTGGTCGGTGAATCGGGGTCGGGCAAGTCGGTGACGGCCCGTGCGCTGGTCGGGCTGACCGGATCGAACGCGCGGGTGCGGGCCGATGAGTTCGAACTCGGCGGACAGGACGCCCGGGGGTTCCGGGAACGGCAGTGGCGCCGAATCCGGGGCGCCGACATCGGATTCGTCCTCCAGGACGCGCTCGTCTCGCTCGACCCGCTGTGCACGATCGGGGGCCAGCTGGGCGAGGCGCAACGGGTGCTGACCCGGTTACGCGGGCCCGAGCGCACCGCGCGCAGCGTCCGTCTGCTCACCGATGTCGGTGTCCCCGAACCAGAGCTGCGGTTGCGGCAGTACCCGCACGAGCTCTCCGGCGGCCTGCGCCAGCGGGCGCTGATCGCCACGGCCATCGCGGGCGATCCGCGGCTGATCATCGCCGACGAGCCGACCACCGCGCTCGACGTCACCGTGCAGCGCCAGATCCTGGATCTGCTGCGCCAGCGCAAGGCCGCGGGCAACGCACTACTGCTGATCAGCCACGATCTCGCGGTGGTCGCGGAGCTGGCCGATCGGGTGCTGGTGATGAAGGACGGCGAGATCGTCGAGGCGGGCGCGAGTCACGATGTGCTGACCCGGCCCGCGCATCCGTATACGAACAAGCTGCTCGCCGCCGTACCGTCGGCGGCCTCGCGGGGGACGGCGCTCTCGGTTGCCGAGCGCCCGCCGCTGCCGGAGCGGACGATCGACGACACCCGAATCGTGTTGTCGGCGCGGAAGCTTCGCAAGACCTACGGTTCCGGAGCGGCCGCGCGCACCGTGGTCGCCGATGTCGACTTCGATCTGTTCGCCGGTGAAACCCTCGGCATCGTCGGCGAATCCGGCTCCGGCAAGACGACGACCGCGCGGATGGCGCTCGGGCTCGTCGCGCCCAGCTCGGGCCGCGTCGTCGTCGACGGTGCACCGTGGAGCGAACTGCCGGAAAAGGAACTGCGGCGTCTTCGCGGCACCGCGCAGCTGATCGCGCAGGATCCGCTCAGCTCCTTCGATCCGCGCTACACCGTCGAGCGCATCATCGGGGAAAGCCTGGACACCGTGGGGATTCGGGGCCGGGCCCGCGCCGGGCGGGTCCGGGAGATCCTGGACGCGGTGCACCTGAGCCGCGAGTTGCTCGACCGGCACCCCCGCACCCTGTCCGGCGGCCAGCGCCAGCGCGTGGCCATCGCCCGCGCGCTCGCGCCGAACCCGGCCCTGCTCGTCGCCGACGAACCGGTCTCGGCGCTCGACGTGTCCGTTCAGGCCCAGATCCTCGATCTGCTCGCCGAATTGCAGGCCGGGTTCGGCACCGCGCTGCTGCTCATCTCGCACGATCTCGGGGTGGTGCACCACCTCGCGGATCGCGTGGTCGTCATGAAAGACGGACGGGTCGTCGAATCCGGTGCGGTCGACTCGGTGCTGCACGCGCCACAGCACGAATACACCCGCCGGCTGGTCGCCTCGGTCCCCCGCCTGCCCGAGCTCAGCGCGGAGGCCTAGGCCCGCTATCTCGCTGCCCGGCAACGGATCCCGGCGAGTACCGCGTCGAGCAGCCGGTCGAACTCGGCCACCGAGCCGAAGTCGGCCAGCTGCGGCGCGAGCGCGGCCAGCGCCGGATACCGGGTGGCGTCGATTTCGGGAACCGTTGGCACGGTGTCGGTTTCGGCGCTGATCGCCGCCAGCAGGTAACCGTTGAGAAAACCGAACAGCAGCAGCGGGGTGTCGGCGATCAGCCGATCGGGCAGAGCGGCCGCGCGCATCGCGGTGACCAGCGTTTCCAGCGCGGCCAGGGCGGTCGGTGAGGTCTGCGGGCGGGTGGCCAGCAGCGGGATCACCCGGGGATGACGGCAGGCGATCTCGCGATAACTGTGCGCCGTCCAGCGGGCGACAGCCTCCCAGTCCCCGGCGTCGTGCGCCACGTCGGGCAACTCGGCGAGCACCGCCTCGGACACCGAATCCAGCAGGGCCGCCTTGCCTTTGATGTGGTTGTAGATCGACATCGGATCGACACCGAGGTCGTCGGCCAGCCGCCGGACTCCGAAGCGCTCGAGACCGTCGCGGTCGACGAGCGCGACGGCGGCGGCCACGATCCGCTCGCGGGTGAGCCCCGCCGCTGTGCCCTGCGCCCGCCTGGCCATGTTCGCCCCTCTCCTTGTCAAACCTACGCCGTAGGATATACCGTCGTCCTTGAAACCTACGACGTAGGTTAGAAAGGGAAGCGACATCATGAAGACCAGACGATTCGAGCGATCGACCCTCGGCGCGATGCTCGCGGGACTGGGGCTCACCGTCCTGGTGACCAGCACCCCATACCTGGACCGGTCCTTGCTGGCCGACCACATTCGATCCGGCTATCCCACCTACTCCGACGCCCGCATCGACTCGGCCGTCGGCGCCTACCTCATCCTGCTCACGGTCATCGGGGCACTCGGCGTCCTCGCTTGGCTCGGGTCCGCCTGGGCGGTCAAAGCGGGCAAGCGGTGGGCCCGCCCGGCCGCGACCACACTGTTCGTCCTGGGCACCGGCCTCGGGCTGACCCTGCTGCTCACGAACGACGCGTCCGGCGATACCGGCTTGGCGCCCGTGCTCGGCTGGGCCGGAATGGCGCCCAGCCTGGCCGGGCTGGTGGCCGTCGCACTGCTGTGGCGGGGCGCCCGCGATGGCCGCACCATGGGTCACGACAACTACGCGCGATTGGGGTAGGCACTTACGGATCGGCATCATCGGGGTGGGCAAACTCGGGCAGGCGCTCGTGGCCGGGTTGTACAGCGGCGGCGACGCGCCGGAAGTGTTCCTCTCGCCCAGGGGTGCGCGGATCGCCGGGGAGCTGGCCGCGCGGTACGACGGTGTCCAGGTCTGCGCCGGTAACCAGGAGGTGGTGCGCCGGGCGGAGGTGGTGATCATCGCCGTACGCCGGGCGGACCGGCACGAGGCACTGAGCGGCCTGCGCGTGGACGGCGACAAGACGGTGGTCAATGTGATGGCGGGGGTGAGCAACGACGAGTTGCGCCGGATTCTCGCCACCGAGGCGCCGCTGGTGCGCGCCATCCCGCTGCCTTCCGCGCGCGAACGGCGCTCGGTGACAGTCGTTTTCCCGTCCCACCCGGTGGTGGACGCGCTCTTCGATCGGCTCGGCGGCGCCCTGCCGGTCGCGGATGAAGCGGCCTTCGACGTGCTGTCGGCCGTGACCGGCGCGCAGACCGCGCACTACGCGTACCTGACCGCGCTCACCGGATGGGCCGTCGGACACGGCATCCCCGCCGACGCCGCGGAACGCTACGTGCGCAGCCTCTTCCAGGATGTCGGCCGCTCGCTGGGCGCGGAACGCTCGCTGGGCGAACTCGCCGCCGAGCACGAGACGCCGAAGGGCAACAACGAGCGCATTCGCACCACCTGGTTCGACCAGGCCAACGCCGACGCGCTCGGCGCCGCGCTGGACGATCTACTCACCGACCTCCGGTGAAACCGGTGCGGCACGGTCCTTGCCGCGGCGAGAACGGCGCGGGGACTTGCCGACCCGGTCGATGCGCGGGTCCTCGGCGACCTCGTAGCGCTTGACGTACAGGCCGAGGAAGGCTTGCAGCGTGGCCACGGCCGGGATAGCGAGCAGCGCGCCGACCGCGCCGTGCAGCGCGCCGCCGGCCATCACGGCCAGCAGCGCGATCGCCGGATTCACATCGACGCTGTGCGCGGTGATCCGCGGCTGCAGGACATAGTCCTGGAAGACCTGATAGACCACGACGAAGATCAGGATCCACACCGCGTCGATCGGGTGAATGGTGAGCGCCACCAGGATCGGCAGCAGGCCGGCCAGATAGGTGCCGATGATCGGGACGAACGAGGCGATCACGCCGAAGCAGATGCCGAGCTCGATCGCGTTGGGGATGCGGAGCGCCCAAAGGAACAGGCCGTGCGCGAGCGCGGAGATCACCGCGAGCAACGCCCTGCTGTACAGGTAGCCGCCGGTCTTCTCGATCGCGAGATCCCAGGCCCGCAGGATCATGTCCTGGCGCTCGGTCGGCAGCCAGGAGCACATCGACCGCCGCATCCGCGGTCCGTACACCGTGAAATAGATGCTGAACAGCGCGACGGTGAGAAAGCGGCCGAGCTCACCGAGCACGGTGTAGGACAGGCCCCAGGCGTGATTGGCCGCGCTCTGCGCGTAGTTGCTGATCACATCGGATTCCTCGAGCAGCCGCTTGCGCAGTTTCGCCACCGTGAAGTCCTGGTGGAACGTCGAATTCACCCACCCGACGGCCTCATCGATCAGGCGCGGGAATTCGTTGACCACGCCGGACACGGTGTGCACCAGCAACACCCCGAGCGCCGCGGTGAACCCGGCCACGCACGCGTACAGCAGGACGAAGACGAACCCGGTCGCCAGCCCGCGCGACAGGCCGCGGGCCGCGAGATTGTCGACCGCGGGTTCCATCGCCAGCGCGACGAAGAACGCGACCAGGACCAGGATGAACAGCCCGAGCAGCCGGTAGACGGCCCAGTTGCACAGCTCGAAGACGCCGGCCAGCACGAACGCGAGCACCATCGCCCGCGGCAGCCAGCGCGGCATCCGGCGCGCCGTATCCCAGGTCGCGGCGGATCGGTCCGGTGCAGGTGGGGTAGCCACGAGCCTCAGTGTGGCCCACCGGTCAGCAAATACTCGGTTACAGCAGCCGGTGATTCGATAATCGGGCTTGACTCTCCAGCCGCGGGAGGGTTCAGGCTCGACGCGGACCCGAGAGGAGCACTGTGAAGATCGATCTCGCCAAGAGCGACAAGCACTACTACACGGCCGCGGCCGCACCCCAACTGCGGACCTTCGAGGCCTGCGACTATTTGGCGGTCACCGGGGTGGGCGCACCCGCCGGGCCGGAGTACACCGAGGCCGTCACCGCGCTGTACCGGGCGGCGTACGGAATAAAGAAGCGGGCCAAGGCGGCGGAGCGGGATTTCGTGGTGGCCAAGCTCGAGGGCCTGTGGTGGGTGGAAGACGACCGGCCCGCGCTGACGGTGCCGCGCGCGGAATGGCACTGGCAGTTGCTCATTCGGCTGCCGGAGGTGGTCACCGAGCAGATGGCGGCCGAGGTGGTGACCGAGCCGGTCACCGTGCAGCGGTTACACGAGGGGCTCGCGGTGCAGGCGCTGCACGTCGGCCCGTACGCGACCGAACCCGAAACACTGGCGCGGATGGACGCTTTCATGACCGCCGAGGGCCTGACGATGAACGGCAGGCATCACGAGATCTACCTGTCGGACCCGCGCAGGACACCGGGGAACAGCACGAAAACCATTCTGCGCCACCCGGCGCGACGGCTCTAGCGACTACTGGACGCGGCCCGCGTAGGCGAGCAGCCTGCGGTGTGCCGGTGCGTCGGCGGCGATCTCGACCGCGGCGTCGAACATGCCCGGCTTGCGGAAGGCGTCGAGGCCGCCCTGCTCGGCCATGAGGGTGAGCAGGTCGGCGCAGAGCTGATCGTCGGCGAGATCGGGCCGGTCGATGGCCACCGCGAGATCGACGCCGTGCACGACCAGCTCGGTCAGGTGGACGGCGGCCGCGAAATGCCCGGGTAGTGCGCCGAGCCCGATCTCGACCGTCGCCTCCAGCGCGTCCGGGCGATGCCAGGCGGCCCGGTCGATCTCGGCGGCCGCGCCGAACGCGCCCTGCGGATCCGAACTCAGCCAGTCGTCGTCGTGGCCGGCGCCCGCGTCCATCCCGCTCAGCGCGGCCGCGAACAGGTGCATCCCGCCCACCAGGTGATTGAGGACGGCGCGCACATCCCATTCCCGACACGGAGTGGCCGCCGTCAACTGCTCGGCCGTGATGGCCGCGACGATCACTTCCGCGGTATCCAGCGCGCGATCGATCTGGCCGATCACTCCGACGGGACGGGTAGGCGCAGTCTCCATGGGCTTCCTTCGCTCGAGCGGATGCAGCATTGATAGCACGACCGGCTGACAAGTGGCAGCAACCGCAGGATCGGATTACCCGGCATCACCAGCCGCGAAAACAACTGTGGTGCTGCCCATACCGCGATCGCGACGGCGGGCGGACGACCTCCGCTGTGTGCCGGATCACCTGTTCGACGCAGCGCGAATCGCCGCCAAACCTGTTGCAGCACTGGGTTCGAAGGGATTCGGTGCCGATAGCGGAGCGATCGCCGGGTGTCGACGATGGCATGATCCCCGCCGGTGACGGAAACGCCGGTGACGAGCGAATCGACTGCGCCGGAACCGATTTCGCCGTCAAGGACACTATCCGCGAAGAATGCCGAGGTGGGCGATCGGCGCGCGGGCCCTCAGCTCGGTTGCGCGTGCCCCTCGGCGCCGGACTCGTCCTTGGTCGCTTTGGTGATGCCGGGCTCGGTGCCCTCGTCGGCTTCCTGATCGGGCTCCGGATGCTCGGGCTCGAAGGTCTCCGGGAGGTTCTTCAGGTGCCGGTTCATGGAGCGGACCAGCAGCACGGTGCCGGCCAGCAGCACCAGCACGATCACCAGGCCGAGCGGGGAGGCCTTGCCGAATTCCGGGCCGGTCGGGGTTCCGGGTGTCTGGGCGAGCAGTTCGAGCAACATCAGCCCTGGACTCCACTACGGGGATGGTCGCCGACGGAGTCGGCGGGGTGGGTGAGTTCAGCTTCTTCGATGCCCGCGAACAGGTCGTTCTCGGGGAGAGCGGTGCGGACCCGGGTCTGGGCCAGCTCGAATTCCTCGGTCGGCCACAGCCGCTGCTGCATCTCCAGCGGTATCGCGAAGAACGCGCCGTTCGGGTCGATCTGGGTGGCGTGCGCCCGCAGCGCGTCGTCACGCTGGTTGAAGTACTTGCCGCAATCGATCTGGGTGGTGACCCGCGACATGATGTCCCCGCGGTCCACCGAGTACCCGCGCATCCGGTCCAGCCACTCCTGCAGCGGGAAGGGCTCGCCGTTGCGCTCGTACTCCGCGGCGAACAGCTCCAGCCGCTTCATCGAGAAACCGTGGTCGTAGTACAGCTTGAGCGGCGTCCACGGCGCACCCGCGTCGGGGAAGCGCTCCGGGTCGCCCGCGGCCTCGAACGCGGCCATCGACACCAGATGGCACTGGATGTGGTCGGGGTGCGGGTAACCGCCGGTCTCGTCGTAGGTGGTGATGACGTGCGGCTTGAACTCGCGGATGACGCGCACCAGCGCCTCGGTGGCCTCCTCGAGCGGCACCAGCGCGAAGCAGCCCTCGGGCAGCGGCGGCAGCGGGTCGCCCTCGGGCAGGCCGGAATCCACGAAGCCGAGCCAGGTCTGCCGGACACCGAGCGCGCGGGCGGCGGCGGCCATCTCCTCGCGGCGGATCTCGTCGATGCGATCCAGCACGCCGGGGGTATCCATGGCAGGGTTGAGGATGCTGCCGCGTTCGCCGCCGGTCAGCGTGACGATCAGGACGTCGTGTCCCTCGTCGGCGTAACGTGCGGTCGTCGCGGCGCCCTTGCTGGACTCGTCGTCCGGGTGGGCGTGCACCGCCATGAGGCGAAGGCCACTCACGATTTCGTTCACCATCGCTCTCGGTCGCGGGTGTCGGATGGTCGTTCCCTATAGTTCCATCCGACCTACTTTTGTTCCGACCTACCCCCCGGAGTGATCGCTATGACCGACGCGGAGTCCACAGCTGCGGCGCGACACGCCGACCGCTATGGGAAGGTTCAGCGGGTTCGGCGGCCGTGGATTCCGATCGTGCTCAGCGTGCTGGTGGTGCTGGCCGGGGTCGGCGTCGCCTTCCTGGGCTACCAGAAGTACGGGCCCAAGGACATCGAGGCCGAAGGGCTCGGCTACCAGCAGATCGACGACTCCACCATGACGGTCCGGTTCAAGGTGACCCGCAAGGATCCGGGACAGCCCGTGGTGTGTTTCGTGCGGGTGATGTCCAGCAACAGCGCCGAGATCGGCCGTCGCGAAGTGCTGATCCCGCCGTCCGAGAGCGGCACCCTGGAGCTGACCACCACCGTGCGGTCCTCGTCCCGGCCATCGGCCGGCAACGTTTACGGATGCGCCGATCAGGTGCCGGGTTACCTGCGAGCCGGGTGATCAACCGGACCTATCCGGCGAACAAACGGCACCCCTCGGACACAAAACAAGTTCCGACCTGCATGTTTGTGATTCATGCTAAAATGGCGTGATACACGGTTCCGGACCTCGGAGCCGTGTTTGCTGCATTGGCGGCCAGCGCAGGGAATCTTGGGTTTTCGGGTTTGCCCGGGATCAGGTCGGTAGGAGTTCTTCGAACCTCCATTGATCGCGCCTGGTCGTCGGCTGGTGCGTGCCCGCTCCCGGGTGGGTACTGCGGCAGCTACGAAGAAATCCCGGTTTTCCGGGAACAACTACTAGGGAGTGATCGAGATGACTGAGACGCAAGTGACTTGGCTGACCCCGGAGTCGCACGACAGGCTCAAGGGCGAACTCGACGCGCTCATCGCCAACCGTCCCGTCATCGCCGCCGAGATCAATGAACGCCGTGAAGAGGGTGACCTCAAGGAGAACGGCGGCTACCACGCCGCGCGTGAAGAGCAGGGTCAGCAGGAGGCGCGCATTCGCCAGCTGCAGGAACTGCTGAACAACGCGAAGGTCGGTGTCGCGCCCACCAAGTCCGGTGTGGCGCTGCCCGGTTCGGTCGTCAAGGTCTACTACGACGGCGACGAGTCCGACACCGAGACCTTCCTGATCGCTACCCGCGAAGAGGGCCTCAGCGATTCCAAGCTGGAGACCTACTCCCCCGCGTCGCCGCTCGGCGGGGCGCTCATCGACGCCAAGGTCGGCGAGACCCGGGAATACCAGTTGCCCAACGGCAACGTCATGAAGGTCACCCTGGTCAGCGCGGAGCCCTACCACAGCTGATCCGCCGGTAGCCGAAAACCCGTAGCAGACGCAAGCGGCCGCACCCGATCTCGAGTGCGGCCGCTTCGTCATCTGTGTGGTCCTATCCCGCCAGCGCCTGCTCGACATCGGCGAGTAGATCCGCGCCGTCCTCGATGCCGACCGACAGCCGCACCAGATCCGCGGGCACCTCCAGCTCCGAGCCCTCGGTGGAGGCGTGCGTCATGGCGCCGGGATGCTCGATCAGCGATTCCACGCCGCCGAGCGATTCGGCCAGGGTGAAGATCTTGGTGCGCGAGCAGAAGTCGTGCGCCGCCTCCTTGCCGCCGTGCAGCCGCACCGAGATCATGCCGCCGAAACGGCGCATCTGCTTGTCGGCGACCTGGTGGCCGGGATGCTCGGGCAGGCCCGGGTAGATGACCTGGGCGATGGCCGGATGCTTGACCAGGAACTCGGCCAGCAGCTCGGCGTTGTCGCAGTGCCGTTCCATCCGCAGTGCGAGGGTCTTGGCGCCGCGCATGGTCAGGTAGGCGTCGAACGGGCCGGGGACCGCGCCCGCGCCGTTCTGCAGGAACGCGAACGCCGCGTCCAGCTCGGGATCGTCGGTGATCAGCACGCCGCCCACCACGTCGGAGTGACCGCCCAGGTACTTGGTGGTCGAGTGGGTGACGATGTCGGCGCCGTGCAGCAGCGGCTGCTGCAGGTACGGGGTGGCGAAGGTGTTGTCGACCACGAGCTTGGCGCCGGCGTCGTGCGCGATCTCGGCCAGGGCCGGGATGTCGCCGATGTTGAGCAGCGGGTTGGTCGGGGTCTCGATCCAGACCAGCTTGGTGTTCGGGCGGATCGCGGCGCGCACGGCATCGGGGTCGGAGACCGCCGCCGGCGAGTGCGTGATGCCCCACTGGGTGAACACCTTGTCGATCAGGCGGAAGGTGCCGCCGTAGGCGTCGTCGGGGATGACGACGTGATCACCGGGGCGCAGGGTGGCGCGCAGCGCGCAGTCGGTGGCCGCCATGCCCGAGGCGAAGGCGCGGCCGAAACGGCCGGATTCCAGCGCGGCGAGGTTGGCTTCCAGCGCCTGGCGGGTCGGGTTGCCGGTGCGGGCGTACTCGAAGCCGCCGCGCAGGCCGCCGACGCCGTCCTGGGCGAACGTCGAACTCGCGTAGATCGGAACGTTCACCGCGCCGGTTTGCGGATCCGGTTCGAATCCGGCGTGCACGGCCCGTGTGGAAAATCCCAACCCTTCAGCACTCATAGCGCCAGCCTAAATGGGTCCGATTCGGCCGCTGCCTTCGGGCACGGGGTTGGGTGGCTCGGCGGTAGCGTGAGGTCCATGCTCAGCGTTGATGAACTGTTCGCCACCGACTCCCTGCTCAGTGCCGAGGAACGCGAGATCCGCGACACCGTACGAGACTTCGCCACCCAGAAGCTGCGACCCCATATCGCGGACTGGTTCGAGGAAGGCACCTTCCCGGCCCGGGAGATGGCGCCGGAACTCGGCAAGCTCGGTTTGCTGGGCATGCACCTGGACGGCTACGGCTGCGCCGGCATGTCGGCGACCACCTACGGCCTGGCCTGCCAGGAGCTGGAGGCGGTGGATTCCGGTGTGCGCAGCATGGTTTCGGTGCAGGGCTCGCTCGCGATGACCGCGATCCACAAGTTCGGCTCCGAGGAGCAGAAGCAGCAGTGGCTGCCCGGGATGGCCGAGGGCCGCGTCATCGGCTGCTTCGGCCTGACCGAGCCGGACTTCGGCTCCAACCCGGGCGGCATGCGGACCCGCGCGGTGCGCGACGGCGCGGACTGGGTGCTCAACGGCTCGAAGATGTGGATCACCAACGGCTCGGTCGCGGACGTGGCCGTCATCTGGGCCCAGACCGAGGACAAGATCCGCGGCTTCGTCGTGCCGACCGACAGCCCCGGCTTCACCGCCCGCGTGATGCACCGCAAGCTGTCGCTGCGCGCCTCGGTGACCGCCGAGCTGGACTTCGACGACGTGCGCCTGCCCGCCGAGGCCGTGCTGCCGGAATCGCGCGGGCTGGCCGCGCCGCTGGCCTGCCTGAGCGAGGCCCGCTTCGGCATCATCTTCGGCGCGCTGGGCGCCGCCCGGGACTGCCTGGAAGCCACCATCGACTACGCCCGCACCCGCGAGGTGTTCGACAAGCCGCTGGCCGCCTACCAGCTGACCCAGGCCAAGCTGGCCGACATGGCCCTGGAGTACGGCAAGGGCCAGTTGCTGGCGCTGCACCTGGGCCGGCTCAAGGACCGGCACGAGCTGCTGTCCGACCAGATCAGCGCCGGAAAATTGAACAGCACGCGGGAGGCGATCAAGATCGCCCGGGAGTGCCGCACGATCCTCGGCGCGAACGGCATCACGCTGGACTATCCGGTGCTGCGGCACGCCAACAATCTCGAGTCCGTTTTGACCTATGAGGGGACCGCCGAAGTCCATCAACTGGTCCTCGGAAAAGCACTGACGGACGCGAATGCGTTTCGCTGACAAACACTTTCGGAGCCCGGGATAAATAGGTCGAAGATCACATTTTGATAAACACTGCATGATTGCTACAGTCGGCCAATGTTCATGCTCGGTCCCGCGTTGCTCGAAGTGTCGGCGCGCAGAATTATGAACCGCCTGCACGAATCGCACGGGGAACCGGCGCTCGCCGCGGCCGCGGTGAATCCGGCGTTGTCGGCGGTGCTCGACCAGCACGGCGCGGCCTTGCGCGACATTCTCGACCACGGTGTCGAGGATGCCGAGGAGGTGCCGCCGCTGCTGCTGCTCGCCGGATATGTCCGCGGCCTGCTCGACCAGGCCCGCGAGCACCAGCCCGCGACCGCCCAGGATCTGGCCGAGATGATCGCCACCCCGATGACCGGCCTGCCGCCCGCGGATTGGACCCGGGCCGACTGGATGCAACTGCGGCTGGCCGCGGTGTGCGTCCAAGCGCAAGCCATCAACTGAGCACAGACGTCCGCCGCGAGCCGAGGCTCGCGGCGGACGTTGTCTTACAGCGACTCAGAGCGTGATTCAGCCGTTCTGACGGGTCTGATCGCCGGTCGCGCTGGTGTAGCGGGTGGTCGTCGTCGCCGACTGGTCCTGCCACGCCTGCTCCCGCGAGATGTCCTCACGCCCACGCTGGTAGGCCTGGGCGTGGCCCTTCAGGTTCGGCATCTCGTTCTCGGCCTTCTCCAGCCAGCCGTCCCAGCGCGACTGCATCGGACGGACCAGGCCGCCACCCACACCCACGATCAGGATGCCGGCGATGGTCAGCAGCACGGCCCACAGCACCGGCGCGGTGATCGCGGTGGCGACGCCGACCTGGTTCAGCGCCGCGATGATGCCGAGCGCCCAGATGAAGACCGAGGCCACCCGGGCCAGCAGCGGACCGTAGGACAGGCTGCCCAGCGCCGCCGACACCATCTCCTGCACGACCCGGGCGATGGCCGCGGCGACGATCACGATGACGATCGCGACGGCCAGCTTCGGCAGCCAGCTGACGATGCCGTTGAGCATGTCGCTCACCGGGTTCGGGCCCCAGACGCCGAAGCCCAGCTGCAGGGTGATCAGCAGCACCGCGTAGTAGGCCAGCTTGGCCAGCATCTGCGAGGCGGTCCAATTGCTGCGCGCCAGCATGTTCTTGATGCCGCCGCGATCGACCAGCTTCTCGAAGCCGACCCGGTCGAGCACCCGGCCCACGATCGAGGCGACGATCTTGGCGACGATCCAGCCGATGAACAGGATCGCCAGGAATCCGATGAACTTGGGGACGAACGTCGCGATCGCACTCCAGGCGTCGGACCACCCCTGTCGGAAGTCGATATCGATAGCCAAGTTGGAGGTTTGCACGGCTGCTTCCCTTCGCTGCTATTCGACGACGCCCAGGCGGTTGCCAGGCGACCTTCCCAGCGGTTGTACCCCGCCGCGAAGTGCTAAACCAGCAGTTTGCCAGGAAATTGCCAAAGTAGGAGGAATGGTTATTCGGTCGCGATGAATCGGCGACCGAATTGCCGCGTGCGTTTATCCGATCAGTGCCCTATGCTGCCCGTGCTCAAAAAACCGAGCAGATCGTGGCGGGTAATGACGCCGACCGGCTTGCCGTCTTCGACGACCATCAGCGCGTCAGTATCCGAAAGTGCTTTCGTCGCCGCCGAAATCGGCTCGCCGGAACCGATCAGCGGGAACGACGGGCTCATGTGCTTGGCCACCGAATCGGTCAGGTGCGCCCGGCCTTCGAACACCGCCGAGAGCAGATCCCGCTCGGTGACACTGCCCGCGACCTCGCCCGCCATCACCGGCGGCTCGGCGCCGACGACCGGCATCTGCGAAACGCCGTACTCGCGCAGGATCTCGATGGCGTCGCGCAGGGTCTCCGACGGGTGGGTGTGCACCAGATCCGGCAGGGCGCCGGACTTGCCGCGCAGCACGTCACCGACGAGCGGCTCGGCGACGCTGCCGTCGAGCCGGGTGCGCAGGAAGCCGTAGGAGCTCATCCACTGGTCGTTGAAGATCTTGGACAGGTAGCCGCGGCCGCCGTCCGGCAGCAGCACGACCACCACGTTGTTCGGATCGCGGCGCGCCACCTCGATCGCCGCCACCACGGCCATACCGCAGGAGCCGCCGACCAGCAGGCCCTCCTCGCGGGCCAGGCGGCGGGTCATGTCGAAGGAGTCCGCGTCGGAGACGGCGATGATCTCGTCCGGGATCGCCGGGTCGTAGGCCGAGGGCCAGAAATCCTCGCCGACGCCCTCGACCAGGTACGGCCGACCGGTGCCGCCGGAGTACACCGAGCCCTCCGGATCCGCGCCGATGATCTGCACTGTGCCGCCCGAGACCTCCTTGAGGTAGCGGCCGGTGCCGGTGATGGTGCCGCCGGTGCCCACGCCCGCGACGAAGTGGGTGATCTTGCCTTCGGTGTCTTTCCAGATCTCCGGGCCGGTGGTCGCGTAGTGGCTGTCCGGGCCGCCCGGGTTGGAGTACTGGTCCGGCTTCCAGGCGCCCTCGATCTCGCGCACCAGACGGTCGGAGACGTTGTAGTAGCTGGCCGGATCCTCCGGCGCGACCGCGGTCGGGCAGACCACGACCTCGGCGCCGTAGGCGCGCAGCACGTTGCGCTTGTCCTCGGAGACCTTGTCGGGGCAGACGAACACGCACTTGTATCCGCGCTGCTGGGCGACCAGGGCCAGGCCGACGCCGGTGTTGCCGGAGGTCGGCTCGACGATGGTGCCGCCCGGCTTCAGCAGCCCGGCCTCCTCGGCCGCGTCGATCATCTTCACCGCGATGCGGTCCTTGGAACTACCGCCCGGGTTCAGGTATTCGACCTTGGCGGCCAGCAGGCCGGCTTCCGGTTCCACCACAGAGTTCAACCGAACCAGGGGCGTATTGCCGATGAGGTCCACGACATGGTTCGCGATGCGCATGCCCCCATCGTTGCAGAAGCCGGATTTTCGCTGCACGCGACCGTGGTGCGGCCGCTCGGCCCCCCGGTGCCCCACGCGGCCCGGTGAGCTGCGCGCCGAACCCGAAGCGCCTCGGACGGCACCTCCCGGCTCTGACTGCCCTTCGCCCCTATCATTCCCAAATATGAGGCAGCCCACCATTGCTCGCGCCGCCCTGATCGCCGCGGCGGCGCTGGCTTTGCTCCCGACCGCGGCGGCGAACGCCGCCACCACGCCGTTTCCGCAGGTGCCGACGCTGGCGCACGGCGGCCTGTGCTGGACCAGCGTCCGCACCTGGGCCGACACCAGCGCGCAGTGGCCGGGCCGGGCCATCATCAATATGCGGGCCGATCCGGTCGCCGGCGTCGGGCCGGGCGTCTATCCCCTGGCCCCGCTGTGCGAAGTACAGACGACCGTCGCCTGGCGCAACATGAACACCGGCGCCGCGGGCGCCTACAGCAACCCCGTAGTGGTCGGCATCTACGGCAGCATTCTGTACTCGCTGTTCCAGGACACCGGGCCCGGCCGCATCGAGGTCGTGGTCACCACCGACAGCGGGCATATTCCCGCGCGCGCCGCCTTCGACGTACCTGCCTGACTCCGGAATCCAGGAGTTCGGTACACATAGAGGTGCCAGTACAAAACTGAGCTCGCCACGCCGCAGTACCGAAGGAGCCCTCATGCCTGAGGCAGTTATCGTTTCGACCGCTCGCTCGCCTATCGGCCGCGCCATGAAGGGCTCGCTGGTCGACATGCGTCCGGACGACCTCACCGTGCAGATCGTGCGCGCCGCGCTGGAGAAGGTGCCGGCCCTCGACCCCACCCAGATCGACGATCTGATCCTGGGCTGTGGCTCCCCGGGCGGTGAGCAGGGCTTCAACATCGCGCGCAACGTCGCGGTCGAGCTCGGCTACGACACCGTGCCCGGCACCACCGTGCACCGCTACTGTGCGTCCTCGCTGCAGTCCACCCGGATGGCCTTCCACGCCATCAAGGCCGGCGAGGGTGACATCTTCATCTCCGCCGGCGTGGAGACCGTCTCGCGCTACAAGAACGGCTCCGCCGACAGCTGGCCCAACACCAAGAACCCGCTCTTCGACGAGGCGCAGGCGCGCACCGCCAAGACGGCCGAGGGCGGCGTCGGCTGGCACGACCCGCGCGAGGACGGCCTGCTGCCCGACGCCTACATCGCGATGGGCCAGACGGCGGAGAACGTCGCCCGCCTGACCGGCATCACCCGCGAGGACCAGGACCACTGGGGCGTGCGCTCGCAGAACCGCGCGGAGGAGGCCATCAAGAACGGCTTCTTCGAGCGCGAGATCACCCCGGTCACCCTGCCCGACGGCACCGTGGTGTCCGCCGACGACGGCCCGCGCGCCGGCGTCACCTACGACAAGGTCAGCGGCCTGAAGCCGGTCTTCCGGCCGGACGGCACCATCACCGCCGGCAACTGCTGCCCGCTCAACGACGGCGCCGCCGCGCTGGTCATCATGAGCGACACCAAGGCCAAGGAGCTGGGCCTGACCCCGCTGGCGCGCATCGTGTCCACCGGCGTCTCCGGCCTGTCCCCCGAGATCATGGGCCTGGGCCCGATCGAGGCCGTCAAGCGCGCGCTGGCGCTGGCCGGCAAGGGCGTCGGCGATATCGACCTGTTCGAGATCAACGAGGCCTTCGCGGTGCAGGTGCTCGGCTCGGCCCGCGAGCTGAAGATCGACGAGGACAAGCTGAACGTGTCCGGCGGCGCGATCGCGCTGGGCCACCCGTTCGGCATGACCGGCGCCCGCATCACCACCACGCTGATCAACAACCTGCAGACCTACGACAAGCAGTTCGGTGTGGAGACCATGTGCGTCGGCGGCGGCCAGGGCATGGCGCTGGTCATCGAGCGCCTCTCCTGATTCGCGAATGACAAAGGCGGCCACCGGTATTCCGGTGGCCGCCTTCTCGTTGCCGAACGGGTACTACTAGTCGTTGTTGAAGTAGCTCAGCAGCCGCAGGATCTCCAGGTACAGCCAGACCAG
This sequence comes from Nocardia sp. NPDC050712, assembly GCF_040654295.1. Taxonomy (NCBI): domain Bacteria; kingdom Bacillati; phylum Actinomycetota; class Actinomycetes; order Mycobacteriales; family Nocardiaceae; genus Nocardia; species Nocardia sp. NPDC050712. Next base: position 143,674 of record NZ_JBFAHT010000001.1, on the reverse strand, counting down.
GGTGATGGTCAGGCCGAAGGCCACGCTCCAGGCCGCCTTCTCCGGCGCCTGGGCGCGGATCAGGTCGTCGGCGGCGTCGAAGTCCAGCAGGAAGCTGAAGGCCGCGATGGCGATGCAGACGAGGCTGAAGATGATGGCGATCGGGCCGCCGTCGCGCAGGCCGAAGCCGCCGTCGGTGAAGAAGCTGGCGACCAGGTTGCCCAGCATCAGCACCACGACGCCGATGGTGGCGCCGATGATCATGCGGGTGAACCGCGGGGTGACCCGGATGGCGCCGGTCTTGTAGACGACCAGCATGCCCGCGAAGACACCGAAGGTACCGAGCACCGCCTGCGCGATCATGCTGGGGCCGCCGACGCTGACGATGTTGGCGAACACGAACGAGATCGCACCGAGGAACAGACCCTCGAAAGCCGCGTAGGACAGCACGATCGCGGGGTTGTCGGTCTTGTTGCCGAAGATCGCGACCAGCGACAGCACCAGGCCGCCGATCAGGCCGACCAGCATCAGCGGCATGGCCAGCGCGTTGTTCGCGCTGCTGGCGGACAGGATGTAGGAGACCAGCGCCGTCACCGAGAGCACACCGAGGACCATGGCCGTCTTGGTGACGATGTCATCGATGGTCAGCGAGCGGGTGGCCTGCGCCGGCGGCTGGTACGGCTGGTACTGGCCGGGCTGGCCGTACTGGTTGGGCGGGTACTGATTACCGTACGGCTGACCCATCGGGGCACCGGCCGGACCTTGGCCGAAATTGGCGTAGCCACCGTTGCCCTGCTGCTTCGGCAGGTTCTTGAAAACCGGATTGCTCGTGGTACGCAAGGCGTCCCTTCTTTCGGTCGTTGCTGCTGCTGGGGTACCCGGGCCCGGTGCCCGAAGGTGCCAACTGCCCTGTTCAACGTGTACGCCCCTTGGCAAGTTCCCAGGTGGGGCTTGCCCGAGATGGACATATCGGACTGGACTCTACCGCTGCTGGGCGTCGTGCAGGCCACGGACCGAACGAGTGACCGTGAACTTCCGGTTGCGCCCGATCACCTCGGTGCGGCCCACCATCTTCTCCACCACGCCCCGGTAGTTCAGGTGCGAGTTGTATACCGTCCACAGCTCGCCGCCCGGGCGCAGCACCCGGCCGGTCTCGACGAACATCTTGATCGCCGAGCCGGTGTGCACGGCGGCCCCGACGTGGAAGGGCGGGTTGCACAGCACCAGGTCGGCGCTGTTGTCGGCGGCCGAGGACATGGCGTCGTCACGCACCACGGTGACGCGATCGTCGACCTGGTTGGCCGCCACCGTCGCTCGCGCCGAGGCCACCGCGGCCGCGGACTGGTCGGTGCCGAGCACCCGGATCCCCGGCCGGGCCTTGGCCAGCGTGACGGCGATGATGCCGGTGCCGCAGCCGAGGTCGATGGCGTCGCGGGCGTCCGGCTTCATCAGTTTCAGATGCTGGAGCAGGAAGCGGGTTCCGATGTCCAGGCGCGCGAGGGAGAACGCGGCGCCGTGCGCGACCACGTCCAGGCCGAGATCCTCGATGTGCTCCGACACCGGGAACGGCGGCTCGGCCACGGGTTTCGGGCCGGACACCAGCAGCGTGCGCGACTTCTGCCGGCCGCGGCTGGCCCGCACCTCGGAAAAGTATTCGGCCAGCACGTCGTTCATCGACTTGGTCAGGTATTTGTCGCGGCCGCCCGCGATCACGGTGACCTCGGGGTCGGCGTAGCGGGCGATGGCGTCGGCCACCTCCGCGAGCCCGGCCAGGGCGCGCGGCAGCCGCAGCAGCACCACGCGGGCCTCGGCCAGCAACTTCTCGTTGAGGCCGTGCGCGACATAGCGATCGGCGAAGCCCAGGGTTCTCGCGTTGTTGGCGAGGGCGAGCTCGCCGGTGTACAGATCCTGGTGCACGCGAACGTCGCGCAGATCCCGCGCGGCGATCACACCGAGGGTCAGCGCGCCATAGCTGTCGCCGATCACAGCAACCTTGCCGCTACCCGCGACGGCCAACTGCTCCTCGGCGACATCGAGAATCAACCGATCCGCGGCATCGACGGCATAGAGGTTCAGCGCCTCCACATCCGGATACCGCCGAAGCCGGCTTAGGACATCCTCGACATCTCCCACACGTCAAGTGTGCTAGATCGTTGCCCGAATGTCTCATTCACCCCGGCAAATAGGCCCGATTGTTTATTTCGGCATATATGCAAGGTTCGTAATATCAAGCGTCGCAATGTAATACCCCCGACCGGGCGGTGGTCGAAAGGACCTGCACGACACGAGGATTGCTGGTTCCCGTCGATACCGGTTTCCCTAAGTAACATCAGCCCCATGCGTAACACGATGGTGGTGCTGGCCGTCGCCTCCGCGGCCCTGCTGACGAGCTGTGCCGACCGCGGCCCCGAATCCGCGCCGCCGTCGTCGAGCACGACGAGCACGTTCACCGACGCGCCCACCCAGGCGCCGCAGGACGCGCTGCCCAAGCAGCAGGCCCCGGCCGGCGACGCGGGCGTCACGGTGACCGGCATCCGGATCGGCCGGCAGCCGGGCTACGACCGTGTCGTCTACGACCTCGGCGGCCGCGGCGCACCCGGCTGGAACGTGCAGTACGCCGATCGTGCCGTGCAGGACGGCAGCGGCCGGGCCATCCCGGTGGCCGGGCAGTCCATCCTGCAGGTGCAGATCACCGGGTCGGCGTATCCGTTCGACAGCGGGGTCGAGCCGTACGCCGGGCCGGACCCGGCCACCGATCCGAACGCGCCGGGCATCGCCGGGGTGTACGGCAGCGCTGTCTACGAGGGCACCACGCAGTCGTTCATCGGGGTGAACGCCGATCGGCCGCCCTTCACCGTCAGCACGCTGTCCAATCCGCAGCGCCTGGTGATCGATATCGCGACGCCGTAGCCGCACGTCCCGATACGGGATGGGGGTATTTGCGAGCGGCCGGAGGCGGTGGCTAGACTCGGCGCCGTGGTCGACCACCATCCACTGCTTCGAGCCTCCGGGGCCACCCGGATGCTGGCGGTGCTGGCGCTGCTCGCGGGAATCGTGGCGATGCACGCGGGTGTGTTCACCCTGCATCCCGGCGATTCGCACCACTCCGTTTCCGCCGCCCACGAGATGGCCGCCGAGCATGCCACGGCCGTCCCGCTCGCCGCCGCCGACACCGGCTGCGGCGCCGAGTGCGATACCGGGCACGCGGGCCTGCACGGCTGCGTCTTCATCCTGACCGCGCTAGGTCTGGCGCTGCTGCTCGTACTGCTCTATTACGTCGCCGCCGATCGGGCGGGCGGCCTGCCGGCAGCACCGCGGCACTGGCGCGCCGAGCGGGAACGCCCGCCGCCGTGGACCGTCCTATCCCTGGCCGAATTGTCGATTCTGCGGATCTGATGGGCGCTTCGCCCTGCCCTGAATCCCACCCCAATTCCCCAGGAGTACACCCATGTTCAAAAGTCGTACCCGAATCACCCTGGCCGTCGCCGTGATCGGCCTGCTCGCGGCCGGCTGTAGCGACGATTCCGATGCCATGCCCGGCATGGATCACAATGCGCCGTCCAGCACGTCGGCCGGTGCCGCCCCGGGCGCGCGCACCGATTTCACCGACGCGGATATCACTTTCCTGCAAGGGATGTATCCGCATCACGCGCAGGCGGTGGAGATGGCGCAGCTCGTCCCGGGCCGCAGCCAGGACCCGCGGCTGCTCGCCCTCGCGACGGCGGTGGAGCAGGCCCAGTCGCCGGAGATGCAGCAGATCAGCTCGCTGCTGCAAAGTTTCGGCAAACCGGTGCCGAGCACGTCCGGCGACCATGGCGACCACGGCGCCACCATGCCCGGCATGATGTCGGCCGAGCAGCTGGCGGCCTTGCGGGCCGCCACCGGCACCGCCTTCGACCGGCAGTGGCTCGAGCTGATGATCCAGCATCACCAGGGCGCCATCACCATGGCCGACACCGAGGTCGCGAACGGCGTCAACCCCGAGTCGGTGGCCCTGGCCCGCGCGGTCATCACCGCACAGCGCGCCGAGATCGACACCATGAACGGCATGCTCGCGGGCCTGCCCGGCTGATCCGGCGGTGACCGGGGCCCGTGACCACCCGGTCCCGGGCCCCTTCGGGGTACAGATGATTACGGGTTGGTGGCCCACCCCACGGGATCCACGCCGAACAAGTAACGTCGAAACGTCCGATTCAGAGAGGCGTACACGATGCGACGACTAGAGCGTGCGGGCCTGGCCGCCGCGGCAGCCGCCACCGCTACCGGCATCATCTTCCTCGGCGCCTGCTCCAAGCAGGTCAGTGGTGCGGCCGAGGCCAACCAGACCGAGCTGGCCTCCTACACCTCCGAGGTGACCGCGTCCTCGGTCTCGTCCTCGATCGCGGCCTCCTCGTCCAAGGCCGCGGCGGCCGCCTCGGCCATCGAAAGCGCCTGCGACACCTTCGCGCAGGTGACGTCCAAGTCCGTCACCTCCTTCAACGCCTACATCGCCGCCGGTGAATCCAACGCCCCGGACGAGGGCGTCAAAGCCACCGAGGCGGTGAACACGCTGCGCGGGGCCGCCACCGAACTGACCGCGAAGCTGACCTCCGAGCTGCCGGCGCGCATCGCGGATCCGCTCAAGACCTACCGCGACGACAGCAATGTCGTCGCCGACAACGTGGACCGCCGGGTGGATGTCGACACCCTCAACGCCTCGGTCGACAAGTTCAACGCGAGCAAGAACGCCGCGCGCGACGCCTGCCTGGCCGGATAGGGGCGCGCCTCAGGCGATTTCGCGTTCCGCGGCCGCCTCGGGCGGGAACGGCAGCGGGAGCACCAGCCAGGAATCCGAGCTCTCGTAGTCGTGCGGGTGTGAGGCGTCCGGATCGGCGCCCAACCCCTCCACCCGGGTGTCGCCGATCTGGTCGGTGTAGCGGAAGTGCAGGTGCCCGTGCAGCAGCAGCCGGGGCCGCAGCGCCTCGACCGCCCGCTGGATCCGGTCCTGGTTCGGCAGGCACTCGGGCAGATTCTTGCGATTCCACGCCGGGTCCGCGGCGCGCGGTTTGTCGTGGGTCAGCAGCACGTCCACCGGGGCGGGGTCGGCGGCGAGCAGCGCGTCGCATTCCGCGTCGGTCATCTGCTCCTCGGGGAACCACAGCGTGCCCGCGGTGGCCGGCCGCCGGCCCGAACCGAACTGCCTGCGGCGCTCGGCTTTCTGCTCGCGCACCGCTTCGGCGGCGAGCCGCCACGCCTTGTCCACCGAGTACGCCCCGCCGAACGCGGCGAACCTTGTGCCCGCCCAAGTCCACCGGTGGCCGCGCGGCGCGTAGCGAATGTTCTTGCGGCAGATCAGGAAGCCCTCGTCGTCGAGCGCGTCGCCGTAGCGTTCGTACAGCAGCGAGGACTTGTCGTGGTTGCCGTCGAGGAAATAGACCCGGACCTGCTTCTTGCGCGCCACCCGGTCCACCACGTCGAAATAGCGTTTTCCGGCGGGGGTGTGCTCCCAGGCGCCGAAATCGCCGAGCACGAACATCTTCGCGCAGTCCTCGCGCTGCGCGACCCGCAGCAGGTCCACGGCATGGGTGGTATTGCCGTGCAGGTCCCCGGTCAGCAGCAGACTCCCCATCCGGCAATGATCGCAGGCGCGCGGACGCCCGGCATCCCGGTTTCGGTCTAGGCGGCCAGTCGGCCGGTGGTCGTATAGATGCGTAGCGACCACAAGCGCAGGTCGGGGCGGGTGAAGGCATCCGCGAGCGTGTCCAGATCGCCCGGCGCGAGCCCGGCCGCGGTGAGCGGGCCGGGCAGCAGCAGGGTGTGCAGGCGGAACAGGGCGCAGCCGGGGCTGCCGCCCGGCCAGATCTCGCCGACTCCGGTGCAGCGCACGTCGGCCAGGCCCGCCTGGTGGAAGACGGCGGGCGCGCGGCGGGCCCAGGAGAAGTCGATGCCCGCCAGGCCGGCCACGGTGTGCATCGCGCCGCCGAACCGGCCGACGGCCGCGGCGGCCTCCGCGTCCGGCGCGGTGATGACGAAATCCCGCTGCGGGCCATCCCAATCCGAGACCACCAGCACCCCGCCGGGCGCCAGCGCCGCGAGCAGGCGGCGCAGCACGGCTTCGCGTTCGGGCAGGTGCATCAGGACCAGGCGCACGTGGATGAGATCGAAGGTGCCGGGCAGGTCGTCGCCGCGCACGTCGTGGCTGCGGATCTCGAGGCTGTCGTGCGGCGGAACGTGCTGCGGCGCCAAGTCGGTCGCGAGCACCGTGCCGGTCGGGCCGACGGCGCGGGCCAGCCAGTGCGCGATGGTGCCGTTGCCGGCGCCGATATCCCAGCAGTGCCAGCCGCTGGTCACCCCGGTGGCGCGCAGGACGCCGACGGTGTGGGCGTTGAGGATGTCACACAGGAGCTGGAACTGCTCGCCGGCTTTTTCGTTGCCGTTGTCGAAAACGTAGTGACCATGGACAGGTTCGGCGCGCATCAATAACCCCCGAACGTCGACGTTATCTCCCTCTATGGGAAACCCGCGGGCGCCGGAAAACAAGACCCACGAGTGTTCCACTCAGCGCGGCGTGCCCCAATCGCGGCGGTAGGCCGCCCAATCCTGCGGTGTCGCGGCGAAATCGACGTAGAGGGCCACACCGAAGGTCTGCCGCGCCGGGTCGTCGCGGCTCAGCGCCAGGCGGATGCCGCGCAGCGCGGCGGGCACCGTTTCGGCGGCGCCGTGGTGGGCGATGTCGTCGGACCAGAAGGCGGGCGCGCCCATCAGCAGGTCCACCGTGGCCGGAGTGACGGCCAGTGCGAGCGAAGTCTGCTGCGCGACATAGCCGCCGTAGAGCGACTGCCAGGGCATGGCGGTGTCGTAGGACATCAGGGCGACCTGGTCCACGCGCCGCGCCACCTCCGCGAAATAGGCTTGCGACCACCATTTTCCGTGGTCGCGCAGGGCGATACCGAGGTTGTGCAGACCCGGCAGCGGATCGATCTGCGGCGCTGAGACCGACAGCGGGACCGCGCGGGCCCCGGTGACCGCCCGGACCTGCGCCAGCACCGCGAGGAAGCCCGCCGAACCGGATCGGACCGGCTCCAGATCCAGGTGCACCCCGTCGAATCCGAGGTCGAGCACCTGCGTCGCGGCGTCGGTGATCCGGGCGCGCGTGGCCGGATCGTCCATGTTCAAGGCATCGAATTCGGGCGCGACGAGCTGGCCCAGCCAGGACTGCACCCGGATGCCGGGCAGGCCGCGATGCACCGCGTCGACGAACCAGCGGGCCCGCGGGTGCAGGTCGCCGGGCAGGCTGCCGTCGTGCTCGAACGGGCCGGTGTGCACGAACAGGTCCTTGATGCCGGTGCCGGCCAGCAGCGTGACCAGCCCGGCGATATCGGCGTCGGTCTTGCGGCCGTCGACCCAGGCGTGGCCCAGCCAGACCGCGTCGCGGCCGCGGGTCCGCGCGTCCGCCGCCGGTTCACCGGCGTACTCCAGCCGCAGCGCCAGCGCCAGACCGGCCACCGCCGTCAGCAGCAGACTCACCACCAAGCCGGCCACCACGCCCGCCCGCCGCCACCGTGACCAGCGCCGCCACCGCGCGCCGGCCGCCCCGAAGAATGCTCGCACCGCACCCACCCCGTCGTCTCGCACTCCGGGTTCGGCGAATCCTCCACCCCGGCAGCACTATCGCAGCCTACCGATCGGAGGACCGCACACCCGGGGTGAGCAGGGACTTCGAGACATCCCACGAATACTGGGGCGGGTGTACTATTCGCCCGAACCACCTCACTGCGGGAGCTCGGGCATGGCCGGGCTGAGAGGGCGGGCCCTACGCTCCGCCGACCGCGCAACCTGTCCGGGTAATGCCGACGTAGGGAAAGTGCTCGAAGTATGTCTGTTCCGACGGCGGCGCACGAAGCGCCGCTCACCCTCGATCAGCCCGCACCCAAGGTGCTCTCGTTCTGGGATCAGAGCGCGTTCTGGGCCAACCTCGGCGTCAGCCTGTTCGCCTTCTCCGGCGCCTACACCGTGCTGGCCCCGAACACCGACGGCGCCTTCCAGCTGTCCATCGCGGCGGGCATCCTCGCCATGATCATCGGCACCGTGGTCGGCGGGCTCATGCTCGGCCTGGCCGCGGTGCCCGGCGCGCAGACCGGCAAACCCGCGATGGTGCTGCTGCGCGGCCTGTTCGGCGCGAAACTCAGCTATCTGCCGACGGTCCTGAACATCGCCCAGCTGATCGGCTGGGGCACCTTCGAACTGATCGTCATCGGCAGCGCGGCCGAAGAGCTGTTCGGCGGCGGACCGCGCTGGCTGTATGTGGTGGCCGCGGGCCTGATCACCACGGCGCTGACGATCTGGCCGCTGGGTTCGGTGCGGATGCTGCGCCGGTTCGTCACCGTCGGCGTGGTGATCGCGCTGGCCTGGTTCTATATCCAGTTCTTCCGGGCCGGCATTCCCGACCTGACCACCAACCCGGGCCCGAAGGGCGGCGGCCCGTTCGGTGTGGACTGGAACCTCTTCTGGATCGCCACCGACGCGGCGCTGGCGGTGTCGATCTCCTGGGTGCCGGTCGCGGCCGACTACACCCGGCATTCCAAGAGCAGCCGGGCGGCGTTCGGCGCGGCCAGCGGCTCCTACGCGCTGACCCAGATCGTGGCCTACATCCTCGGCCTGCTCGCGCTGGCCCTGGCCACCGGCGACAGCGGCGTCTACGGTCCGTTCCTGCACGTCACGCTGGGCGCGTTCTTCTTCTTCATCCTGGTCTTCCGGGAGGCGGATCAGTCCTTCGCCAACGTCTACTCGACCGCGGTCTCGATCCAGAACCTGTGGCCGCGCATCGACCGTCGGATCCTGACCATCGGGCTCGGCGTGCTGATCACGGTGCTGGCGCTGTGGCTGCAGATGGACGACTACTTCGGCTTCCTCGGCCTGATCGGCTCGGTGTTCGTGCCGCTGCTCGGTGTGCTGGCCGCCGATTTCTTCCTGCGCGCCAAGGGTTCCTGGAACACCGAGCAGGACGCGCCGTCGCGCTGGGGCATGGTCTTCGCCTGGCTGGTCGGCCTGTCGGTGTACCAGCTGATCAACCCGGGCGACGCGGGCGTGTGGACCCGTTTCTGGGTCGACGTCCAGGAGGCGATCGGCTTCACCAAGCAGGCCTGGATGAGCGCCTCGCTGCTGTCCTTCCTCGCCGCGGCCCTGGTGGCCTGGCTGGTCGGCCGCGTCGTAGCGGCCCGCACGCCGCGCTAGCTGACACCATGGCCGGATGGGCGAGATTCGCATCGGCACCTCGGGCTGGCTGTACCCGCCATGGCGGGGCGTCTTCTATCCCAAGGGTCTGCCGCAGCGCGGCGAACTCGCCTATCTGGCCGGGCAATTCGGCACCGTAGAGATCAACGGCTCGTTCTACGCGTTGCAGAAACCGGCCAGCTATCAAAAATGGGCCGGGCAGGCCCCGGACGATTTCGTGTTCGCGGTGAAGGGCAGCCGGTTCATCACGCATATGAAGCGGCTGCGTGACGGCGACACCCTGCTGTCGAACTTCCTCGCCTCCGGGGTGCTGGCGCTGGGTCCGAAACTGGGCCCGTTCCTGTGGCAGCTGCCCCCGAACTTCGCCTTCGACCCCGATGTCCTCGCCGATTTCTGCGCCCGGCTCCCCCGCAGTACGACCGCGGCGGTGGAGATCGCGCGCCGCCACGACGAACGCGTCCCGGAACCCTGGCTCAGCACCGACGCGGACCGGCCGCTCCGGCACGCCATGGAGGTCCGGCATCCCAGCTTCGCCACCGCCGAATTCCCGGCGCTGCTGCGGGAATTCGGTGTCGCGCTGGTCGTCGCGGACACGGCGGGCAAGTACCCGTTCCTCGATGAGCAGACCGCCGACTTCAGCTATATCCGGCTGCACGGCCATGACGAGCTGTACGTCAGCGGCTATACCGACGAGGGGCTGGATCTGTGGGCCGCCAAGATCCGCGAGCGGGCCCGGCACGGGGATGTCTACGCCTACTTCGACAACGACGCGAAGGTCATGGCCCCGCGCGACGCGCGCGCCCTGCAAGCGCGCCTCGGCGGGTGAGCTTCAGCCGAGGTGCGGTTCGAGCTCGGCGATCAGGTGGTTCTTGCCGCCGAAGCCGATGACGCGGTGGATCTCGTTGCCGTCCTTGAACATCAGGATGGCGGGGATGCCGCGGAAACCGAAACGCTCCCAGATGCCGTCGAATCGGTCGACATCGATCTTGCGGACGAGCACCCGCCCGGCCCACTGCTGGGACAGCTCGACCAGGACCGGGGTGACGCGGCGGCACGGGCCGCACCATTCGGCCCAGAAGTCGACCAGCAGGGGGATGCCGGTCGAGCTCTCGGCGGCGATGTCGTCGGGGGTGATGGCGGTCAGCTTGTCGCGGGCCGACAGGTAGACCTGCTTGTCCTGCTCCTCTTGGGCCAGCAGGAGGGCGTCGACCGGCTCGCCGTGCTCGCGGACCCAGGCGGTGAACTCGGTGAAGCGCGGGCCGGGTGCGCCGGGCTCACCGCAGGCCTCGGTGACGGCTTTCGACAGCGCCTGCAACGCCTCACCGGTGTGCCGGCCGCTACCGGTCAACTCGAAGGCGTGCGCGCTGACGGTGTCACCGTCGCGCGCCAATTCGATGTCCTGCCAGAGCCGCACGGTGTATTGCTCCGCGTCGGTGATCCGCCAGCGCAGGGCGATCTCGCGCACCTCGACCGCCTCGCGGGCAAGTGCGTCGGCCGCCGAGAGCAGGGTGCCGTGCTCGTGCACATAGGCCTCGAAGGCCGCGAACTCCGGTGCGCCTGGACCCGCGCCGATCTGCTGCTGCAGATCGTTCAGCAGTTCGTCGTAGACCTTCGCCTCGGTGTCGCTCTTCGCCTCGAGCCCGAACGTGGGCCACTGCCCGCGAACGACCCCCTCGGCCGACTCGAGCCGCACACCGGCGAGCAACTCGACCACATAGGTACCCCCGGGCAACGTGACAGTGAACTCGTGATCGCGCTCCATCAGACCCCTCTTAGCGCCGCCGACGTCCGGCCCTCATGCTACCCAGCCGGTGAAATTTCGTACCCGGGTTCGTGGAACCGATCTCGCCCGCGCTGCGTCGAAGACAGAGAACGCACAGTTCTGGACGACGCAGGGAGCGATGTGGGCACCGAGGATCGGTTCGGGGTGCGGCCCGAACAGTTGACGACCATTTCCGCGACGTGGCGGCGCGAGGCCGCCGATCTCACCGGCCTCGCCTGGACGGCGTTGTCCGAGGCCACCGGCGAGGGCAGCGCGGTGCTGGCCGCGGTCCGCGACAGCGCGGATCCGGCACGGCAGGCCGCGGTCGCGATCGCGGGCCGGTTCGGCACGATGGCCGACCTGGTCGACCGGTTCGCGGGCGATATCGCCGAGCGCGACGCCGAGATCGCTACGGAATTCGGCGAACTGGCGGCGCGCTGATGCGCCCGGCGATCGCGCAACTGGCGGCGTGGAATCTCGCCGGGCTGCTCCAGGCCGCGAAGGCGGCGAACGAGAACGCGGTGACGCTGTACGACTCGCTGACCGATTCCACCCGGGCGATGGACGCCGCACAGGAGTGGCGCGGCCGGGCCAGGGACGCGGCCTGGCAGCGCACCAACGAGGAGATCGATCACGCGCACGAGGTGCGCGGCCTGCTGGTGCAGTTCGCCGACGAAGCCGAGGACGCGCATCGGGAATTCACGACCGCGCAGCAGTACGTGCTGGCGCAGCGCGCGGCCGCGCAGGCCGCCGGTTGTACCGTCGACGACGCCGGGTACGTCACCCATCCGGACGCCGGGAACACCGAAGCCGGTGTCTTCCAGTTGAATATCCTGGCCGGGCTGGACGAGGTGGAACGGATCGACACCGTCTATGGTGACCGCCTGCGCGCCATCCAGTCCGATCTCGCCGCGATCCGGGACGGTCAGCGCGACATCGTCTTCCAGGGTGTCCCGCGCGATCCCGACGAGGTGGTCACGCGGCTGGCGGCGATGACCGCCGAGCAGCGCGCGGCCGCGCTGTCCCAGCTGAGCCCGGCCGATCTCCGCGCCCTGGTCGTCGCGGATCCCGATGCGCTGGGCAATCTGCACGGCGTTCCGTTCCCCGTGCGCATCGCCGCCAACGAGATCAATATCCGCAACGCCATCCAGCGGGAGAAGCACAAGCCCGATCCCGATCAGGGCCGGGTGCGGCGATTGGAAGGCCTGCTCGAGCCGATCGACGACCCCACCAAGACCGACCGTGTGCCGGGCCGATCGGACTCGGACCGCAAGCCCGAACTCGAGCTCGTGCGCACCGCGGGCGTCAGCGCCGCCGACGACGCGAAGCTCGATCGCAAGTTCATCATGTTCCGGGCCGAGGAGGGCACCGGCCACATGATCGAGATGGTCGGCGAATTCACCGCCGACACCAAGGGTGTCGGCGTCTACGTGCCCGGCACCTCGACCGATCTGGACGGTTCCGCGTCCAACCAGGCCGCGGCCTGGAACCTGGCCGACCAGACCAAGGGCCCGGTGTTCCTCTTCATGGCGGGCGATTTCCCGCAGGATCTCGGCCCGTCCGGCGCGATGAATCCGAAGTACGCCGCCGAAATGGCGCCCCGGCTGGTGGAATTCGGCAGGGAGGTGGACCGCGAGGTCGCGCAGCGGGCGCCGGGCACCCCGGTCACCTATGTCGGGCATTCCTACGGCGGTTCCATCGTCGGCACCGCCGAGCAGCAGGGCCTGCGCGCCGATCGCATCCTGCACGCCTCCTCCGCGGGCACCGGCGTGGAGGACAAATCCTGGAACAACCCGAATCCCGATGTGCGGCGCTACGCCATGACCGCCCCCGGCGACCTGATCGGCGCCGCGCAGTCCGCGCCGCGCGACACCGGTCTCCCCTCCTGGCTGGACCTGCCCGGCATCCCGGAGCGCAATCCGCACGGCGGTCATCCGCAGGGCACCGACCCGGACGAGATGCCGGGCGTCACCCGCCTGGATACCGGCTACTACGGCGACTACGACGGCGACGGCGAACAGCAGGTCGTCTTCGGCACCGACGGTCACGGAAAGTATTGGGACGACCCGGATTCCACCGCTTTCCGCAATATCGCCGGAGTCATCACCGGCGGCGAGGTACACGCCTACGTGGAGCGCGGCATCGAAACCGACTGGGTGGACATCGATCTCGGCGACGACGGCGATCTGAAAGACGAGCTCGCCGACCTGCTCGCCGCGCAGGCCGCACAGCAGCTGGGCAAGCGGCCCTACGCCGACCCGCGGGTCACCGACAACCCCGGCCTCGGGCCGCGAATCCTGGCGTCCTGAGACCTGGCGCGGTGGGGGCCTTCGACCGAAAGTCCCCACCGGCCAACGGTTCTACTTCTCGATACCCTCGAAGTCGAACAGCCCGTTCCAGGTCAGCTCGGCCTTCTTCACCCTGTCCGAACGGCCGGCGTTCGCCACGTAGTCCAGGACCGGGATATCCACCATGTCGCGCAGCATCAGCGTCTGGGCCTGCGCGATGATCTTGTAGGACTCCTCCAGCGAAGCCGCCGCCAGCGCGGCGTCGAACAGCTTGTCCAGCTCCGGGTTCTTGTAGTCGACATTGTTGGTGCCGGAATAGCTGTAGTAGTTGGCGCTCAGGAACTGCATCATGGTCGGGTAGTCACCCTGCCAGCCGTAGCGGAACGCCTTGCCGATGGTGCGCCCGGTGATCAGACCGCGAATATCCTTGAACGTTGGGTAGGGCGTGCCGACCGCGTCGATGCCGAGCACGTTCTTCACACTGTTGGCCAGGGCTTCGATCCACTCCTGGTGCCCACCGTCGGAGTTGTAGGCAATCTCGTAGCGACCGGACCAGGGCGCGATCGCGTCGGCCTGGGCCCACAGCTTCTTGGCTTCCTCCGGGTTGTACTTCAGGACTTCGGCGCCGGGCAGGTTGCCGTTGAAACCGGGCAGCGTGCTCGCGGTGAAGTCGCGCGCGGGGATGCGGCTGCCGTGGAAGATCTTGTCGCAGATCTGCTCTCGGTTGATCGCCATCGACAGCGCCTTGCGCCGCAGCACGCCTTCCGCGCCGGAGAAGTGCGCGACGTTGGACTGCACGCCGATGTGCTGGTTCTGCGCGGTCGGTTTGGTGATCGCGCGGTCGCCGAGGTCGTCCTTGTAGGTCGCGATCGCGCTCGACGGAATGGTGTCGAGGGTGTCGAGGTTGCCGGCCTGCAAGTCCGCGTAGGCGGTTTCGAAGGTCTGGTAGTGCACGAACCGCAGGCCCTTGTTCTTGGCCGGGCGGCCACCCGGGTAGTCCGGGTTCACGTCCAGGTCGATCTTGACGTTGTGTTCCCAGGTCTTGAACTTGTAGGGGCCGTTGCCGATCGGCGCTTCACCGAACGCCTTGATGTCCTTGAACGCGACGTCGGGCAACGGGTAGAACGGCGAATAGCCCAGTCCCACTTCGAAATCGATGGACGGGAACTTCAACTCCACGGTGAAGGTGCGATCGTCGAGAACTTTCAGGCCCGACATGGTCTGGGCCTTGGGCGGATCGGCGGACACCTCGTCGAAGCCGAGGACCGGGGTGAAGACGTAGCTCTGCAACTGGGCGTTGGTGCCCAGAGCGCCGTAGTTCCAGGCGTCGACGAAGTTCTTGGCCTTGACGACGGTGCCGTCGGTGAACTTCCAGTCCGGCTTGATGGTGATCTTGTAGTTCTTGCGATCGGTGGTCTCGATCTTCTCGGCCATCTCGTCGTGCGGCTGACCGTTCGCGTCGTAATATTTCAGGCCCGCGAACAGCCGGTCGACGACGCGACCACCCATATTCTCGTTGGTGTTGCCGGGCACCAGCGGATTCTGGGGCTCACCACCGTTGGTGGTGACAATCCCTTCGGCCGCACTGTCTTCCGTGCCACACGCGGACAGCCCCAGGCTTGTGGCCAGTAACACCGCCCCGATCAACGCGCCAGCTCTTGTGAATCTCACTGCGTTCTCCTGACATCGAGCAGAACCGGGGCGACCCTCATCCGTACTGCCCCGGAATATATTCGGACAGTAGCGATTCCAGGGTCGGCCTGTCCTCCGATCGAAACAGGTGGTTTTCGATTTCTCGGGGTGGCCGGCGATACCAGCACACCAACAGCAAATGCCCAGCGCACCTTCGCGTGGCCATCGGGCGGCAATCGCCGCGCCCGCATTACCGGGGCGAAGTGGGTACCCAATGGAATCGAATTTCAATCAACTTGTTCCAAGAAACACACTAGCCACTGGCTATCACTGTTCGTCGGCGTACCCCAAAACCCTTGCCGACCAGCAGTTTCGGCGGCCATACGGAGTACCCGGCGGAACAGATCGCGAAACGATCAAGGTGCATAACGGCTTGGTTACGGTTAACTTTTCCTGGTGCCGAACCGGACAACCGGGACGCCGTCGTCATGTCGCACAGAAATCCGCCTGATGGAGTAAAACTTTGCGCATCCTGCTGGTCGCCAGCGCCTTCAACAGCCTCACGCAGCGGGTCCACACCGAACTACGGGACCGTGGACACCACGTCGGCGTCGAGCTGGCTTTGGGAGACGAACCACTACGGGCGGGCGTGGCGCGATTCCGGCCGGACCTGATCCTCGCACCCATGCTGACCAGGGCGATCCCGGAAGACATCTGGACCGATCACACCGTGCTCATCGTGCATCCGGGCCCGAAGGGCGACCGCGGACCCTCCTCGCTGGACTGGGCGATCAGCACCGGCGCGCGGACCTGGGGCGTGACCGTGCTGCAGGCGGTGGCCGAGATGGACGCCGGGCCGATCTGGGCCTCGGTGCCGTTCCCGGTCACGCCGGTCGGCAAGAGCGCGCTGTATCGCAACGAGGTCGCCGACGCCGCGCTGACCGCGGTCCTGCTGGCGGTGCAGCGTTTCGAGAGCGGCGAATTCCAGCCGGAGCCTTTGGATTACAGCCGCCCCGACGTGCGCGGTGAGCTGCGCCCGTACCACGCGCAGCCGCACCGGCGCATCGACTGGGCCGCCGACAGCACCGCCACCGTCCTGCGCAAACTGCGCGCCGCCGACTCGCAGCCGGGTGTGCTCGACGAGCTGTTCGGCCGCGAGTTCTTCCTGCACGGCGGGCACAACGAGGACCAGTTGCGCGGCAAGCCCGGCACGGTCGTCGCGACCCGCGACGGTGCGATCTGCCGGGCCACCGTCGACGGCGCGGTCTGGCTGCCGCAACTGCGGGCGCGCCGGGAGCAGGGCAGACCGCCGACCTTCAAACAACCCGCGACCGACGCGCTCGGCCCGCTGCTGCCCGCGGTCCCCGAGGTGCCGGTGTCCCCCGCCGAGGCCGCCACCCGCGATACCTGGTCGGAAATCCGTTACCGCGAACAGGATTCGGTCGGCTACCTGGAATTCGGCTTCGCCGGCGGCGCGATGAGCACCGGCCAGTGCCGCCGCCTGCTCTATGCCTACGAGCAGGCCCGCACCCGCCCGATCGGCGTGCTCGTGCTCGGCCCGGAGCGGGACTTCTTCTCGAATGGCATCCACCTCAACGTGATCGAGGGCGCGGCCGATCCGGGCGAGGAGTCCTGGCGCAATATCAACGCGATGGACGACCTGGTCGAGGCCATCCTCACCACCACCGACAAGCTGGTGATCGCGGCGCTGCCGGGCAACGCCGCGGCCGGCGGGATCATGCTCACGCTGGCCGCCGACGAGGTGTGGTGCCGCGAATCCGCGGTGGTGAACCCGCATTACAAGCTGATGGGCCTCTACGGCTCGGAGTACTGGACCTACACGCTGCCGCGCCGAGTCGGCGCCGCGATGGCGGAAACTCTTACCCAGCAAGCACTTCCGGTCGGCGCGCGGGCCGCGCGCGCCCTCGGACTGGTCGATCAGGTGATTCCCGGCAGCCCGGCGGCGTTCTGGGCCTGGGTGCGCACCGAGGCCGGGGCGCTGGCGGATTCGCCGGAACTGGCGACCCGGCTGGTGGAGAAGAAGCGGCGCCTGGCCGCCGACGAGGCGGTGAAACCGCTGGCCGCCTACCGCGCCGCGGAACTCGCGCGGATGCGCGAGAACTTCGCGCCCGGATCGCCGTACCACCAGCTGCGGCAGAACTTCGTCCACAAGGTCTGCGCGACCGCGACCCCGGCGCACCTGCTCGGCTGAGAACAACGGAGCTGCAATGGAATTCGATCACTTCAGCTACGGCTGGGTCACCCCCGCCGTTGCCTTCCTCATCTCGGTTCTCGGCTCGCTGCTCGGCCTGCGCTGCACCTCGCACGCCCGGCTCACCGAATGGCCGGTCGGCTGGCTGATCGCGGCCGCGGTCTCGCTCGGCGGCGCGGGCATCTGGGTCATGCACTTCACCGCGATGCTCGGCTTCTCCATCCCCGGCGGCACCATCCGCTACGACGTGCCGCTGACGCTGCTCAGCGCGGCCATCGCGATCGTGTTCGTGTGGATCGGGCTGTCCATCGTGGTGCGGGGCCGGCGCGAACTGGTGGCGCTGCCGATCGGCGGCGCGATCACCGGTCTCGGCGTGGCCGCCATGCACTACCTGGGCATGTTCGCGATGAAGACCGGCATGGACATGGACTACAAGCTCGGCACCGTGGCCCTGTCGATCGGCATCGCGGTGGTCGCGGCGACCGCGGCGCTGTGGTTCGTGCTGCATGTGCGCGGCCTGCTGGCCACCCTCGGCGCGGCCCTGCTGATGGGCCTGGCGGTCTGCGGAATGCATTACACCGGAATGTATTCCATGCACGCACCGCACAGCACCCATCACTCGGCGGTGGCGCCGGACAGCGGCGTCGAACCGACCCAGCTGCTCACCCCGCTCATCGTCACCGTCACCCTGGTGCTGATGATGCTGGTCATCCTGGTCGGGTTCGCCGAGATCGACGAGCGCAGCACCCGGGACGAGCGCATGGACCCGCTGCCCCGCGATCCCGGAATGCACTGGCCGACCACCGACGAGATTCGCCGGAAAGCCAACTCCGACTGGTCCCTACGCGAATCCGACCGCGAACTCAGCCGTCACTGATCGACCGCGCCGGGGTCGCTCCAGATGTCGGGCGCGACCGCGGCCATCGAACGCCCCTGCGGGTCCAGGATCCGGCCCAGCAGTTTGTCGTGCCGCAGCGTGACCACGCGCTCACCGACGGTGAGCTCGGGATGCGCTGCGGCCAACTGGTTTTCGAAGGCGAGCACGTCGGCGACCGAATGCAGGCTGGCCTGCAGGAGCAGATTGTGCGCGCCGGTGATCGCGGCGCAGTTGCGGGTCTGCGGCAGTTCGACGAGCGCGTGGCCGATGCGGCGCACCTGGTCGGTGGGTGCGCTCGCCCAGAAGGTCACGGCGACCGGCCAGCCGCCGAGCGGACGCGCGAAGTCGCAGCGGAAGCGGAACAGGCCGAGTCGGGTCAGCTCCTCGATGCGGCGTTTCACGACGGCCGCGCGGGTGCCGAGTTCGCCGGCCAGGGCGGAGTAGGCGGCGCGGCCGTCGCGGGCGAGGGCGCCGAGCAGGGCGCGGTCCTGGTCGGTGAATCGGCCGCGATCGCGTTTCGCGGCCCGCGGCGCGGGCGGAGCGGGCAGGCGGGTGCGCTGGTCGGGCGCGAGGGCGTCGATGCGCCAGTCCCCGCCCTCGGTGAACATGTGCGTGATCAGCTCCGCGCGGACGGCGGTGACGTGCGGGTGGCCGGGCAGCACCTCGAGGGCGTAGCGCGACATCGCCGCCAGGTCGGCCGCGCCCGCGGTGGCCAGAATGTGGTGCGGCCCGGCGGCGCGCTCCAGGGTCACCAGGTGCGGGTGCCGCGCCAGCTCCGCGACCACGGTGCCGACTTCGCCCGGCGCGCAATCGATTCGGAGATAGGCCAGGCAGACCCGGTCGAACAGGCGCGGGCCGGGCGAGACGCCCACCCAGGCCGCGCCGCGCTCGCTGAGCCGCTGCCAGCGCCGGGCCACGGTGACCGGGTCGACGCCGAGCGCGTGGCCCAACTCGGCCCAGGAGGCGCGCGGCCGCAGTTGCAGGGCGTGGATCAGCGCGAGCTCATCCTCGGTCAGTAGGTCGTCGTTTTCCTGCACCATTTGCACCTGTTCAATTCATATCCTGCATATGGGGCCGCCTCGGCAGCGGATATCGGACTGTATCCCTATTGCTACCGGTGCAGACAGAGAGGTCGGAAGATGGCGTTCGGCGACTATCAGAACGAGATCTATTTCCGCGGGCTGGGCGGCGTCGTGCCGGACCTGCCGATGCGGTTCGCGGAGTTGCGCGAGCGAGCACAGGCCGCGCTGCCGCCGTCGATCTGGTCCTACGTCGCGGGCGGGGCCGGCGACGAGCGCACCCAGGACGCCAATGTGACCGCGTTCGACCACTGGGGTCTGGTGCCGCGCATGTTCGTCGGCGCCAAGGAACGCGACCTGTCGCTGGAGCTGTTCGGAATGTCGCTGCCCGCACCGGTATTCATGGCGCCGGTGGGCGTCGTCGGGCTGTGCACCCCGGACGGGCACGGTGATCTCGCGACCGCCCGCGCCGCGGCACGCACGGGAGTACCGATGGTCGCCTCCACCCTGACGGTGGATCCGATGGAACAGGTCGCCGCCGAATTCGGCACCACCCCGGGGCTTTTCCAGCTCTACACGCCGACCGACCGGGAGCTCGCGGCCAGCCTGGTGCGGCGGGCCGAGCAGTCCGGGTTCCGGGGGATCGTCGTCACGCTCGACACCTGGATCACCGGCTGGCGGCCACGCGACCTGGCCACCAGCAACTTTCCGCAACTGCGTGGCCACTGCCTGGCCAACTATTTCACCGATCCGGTTTTCCGCGCCGGGCTGGCCAAGCCGCCGGAGCAGGATCCCCAGGCCGCGATCCTGCGCTGGATTCAGCTCTTCGGCAATCCACTCACCTGGGACGACCTGCCCTGGCTTCGTTCGCTGACCGACCTGCCGTTGATCGTCAAGGGCATCTGCCACCCGGAGGACGCGCGCCGCGCGCTCGCGGGCGGCGCCGACGGCATCTACTGCTCCAATCACGGTGGGCGCCAGGCCAACGGCGGTCTGCCCGCGCTCGACGTGCTGCCCGAGGTGGTGGCCGCGGCCGACGGCGCGCCGGTGCTGTTCGACTCGGGTGTCCGCAGTGGCGCCGACATCGTCAAGGCGCTCGCGCTGGGTGCGACGGCCGTGGGCATCGGGCGGCCCTATGTCTATGGCGCCGCGCTGGGCGGGGTCGACGGCATCGTGCATGTGCTGCGCGCACTGCTCGCCGAGGCCGACCTGATCATGGCGGTGGACGGCTATCCCACGCTGAAAGACCTGACGGCCGAGGCGCTTCGGGCCGTACGCGGCTAGCGGAAGCCGTCGAGGCCGGTCGCCTGCAACAGTTGCGCGCGCCCGAGGAGGTCGACGGGCAGGTACTTCTCGGGGCCGGTGGTCCAGGCCTGCCCGGACTCCGGGTCGTAGCGATCGGGCATCGGAATCCCCGCGGGCGCGTAGGCCGCGAACCCGCGCACGGTGGTGCTGTACGTCGCGCGCCACAGGTGATCGCCGAAGGCGACGACACCGGCCCGGTCGGTCTCGGCGGCAGCACCGCGCAGGCTCGCGACCTGCTCGGCAACGCCCAGGGTGGACAGATAGACCAGGGTGCCGTCCGGATTGCGCCGCGGATCGATCGACACGACACCGGTCATCCCGTACTTCGCGGTCAGCACCTCCGCGATCTCGATCTGCGCGTAGACCGGGATCTGCCGATCACCGCGGGCCCGGACGACGGCCTCGGCCAGCGCCTCGTTCACCGGCCCCGGCGCACCGATCGTGCGGGCGGGGTCGGCGCCGGCGGGGATCCGGTTGCCGAAGGCGTAGGCGATGATCAGGCTGAAGCTGTCCGGCGCGGCGGCCGGGACCTCCCACAAGCCGTTCGGCAGTTCGAAACCGCCGGCGGGTGCGGCGTGCGCCGTGGCCTGCGCGGACAACGGTGCGATCAGCGCGACCAGGGTGGCGGCGCAGCGACGGCGAAACTTCATGGTCGCGACGCTAACCGATATCAGCGACCGGCAGGCAAACACGGGGTGCCGCCGGGGTGCGCGAAGTTTTAGTTGCCGTGCGGAATAAATCGGTTAATGTAGTTGCTGACGCAATAGTCCGCACAGCAATTAACTCCGGGAGACCCGATGCACGCCATCACCCAGACCACCTTCGGCGGCCCAGAAGTGCTGCACCACAGCGAGATCGACCGCCCCGTGCCCGGTGCCGGCGAGGTGCTGGTCCGCGTGCGCGCCGCCGGCGTGAACCCGGTCGACGCCGCCACCCGCGCGGGCCACTTCCCGCTGTTCCCCGCACCGCCGCGCATCCTGGGCTGGGATGTGGCCGGTGTCGTCGAAGCCCTCGGCCCAGAGGTCGACGAGTTCGAGGTCGGCGCGGAGGTACTCGGCCTCCTCCGATTCCCGGGCGAGGCGGGCACCTACGCGGAATACGTGGCGGCTCCGGCCGACCAACTGGTGGTCAAGCCCGCGGCCTTGCCGATGCCGCAAGCCGGCGCGCTACCACTGTCCGGCCTGACCGCCTGGCAGGCCCTGGTGCAGATCGCCCAGCTCGAAGCCGGGCAGCGCCTGCTGGTCCACGCCGCGGCCGGCGGCGTCGGGCACTTGGCGGTGCAGATCGCGAAGTCACGGGGCGCCTACGTCATCGGCACCGCTCGCGCGGTGCACAACGAGTTCCTGCGGGACCTCGGCGTCGACGAGGTGATCGACTACAGCACAACGGATTTCGCGACCGCGACCGACCCGGTGGACGTCGTCCTTGACCTGGTCGGCGGCGATTACGCCACCCGCTCGCTGCCACTGCTGAAGCCCGGCGGACTGCTCGTCACCACCGTCGGCCACAACACCGGGCTCACCCCGGAAGCGGCTGAGCAGCACGGGATCCGGTTCGAGACCGTCTTCGTCCAGCCCGCGGCCGAGGCCCTGGCCGCCCTCACCGCCCTGGCCGCCGACGGCGCTTTGCGGCTGCACGTCGAGCGCGAATTCCCGCTCGCCGACGCCGCGCGGGCGCACGAGTCGACCGGCAACGCCAAGGGCAAGACCGTACTCATCCCTTGACGAAGAGCGGCCCGACGAAGCGTTCGACCAGGCGGCGCTCAGTGGCGGCGTCCGCCGCCGGCCAGGCGAGCAGGGACAGCACCACCCGCACGATCCACTGGGCCGCCTCGTCGTCCGGCGCGATGCGGGTGAGGGTGGTCGCGATGCGGCGCAATTCCGGTGCGGTGGTGAGGATTTCGCCGGTGTCACCGGTGCGGGTCCGGCCCAGCCACTGCGCCAGGGCCGGGTCGGCCCGGATCGCGGCCACCGAGGCCAGGATCGCCTCGACCGCGCGGCGGGCCCCGCGGTAGGGCTCGACCGCGGCGGCCACGCGTTCGGCCACCGTGGCGGCGGCGCGCGTGAGCACCCGGTGCACCAGCTCGGATTTGCCGCCCGCGTGCCGGTAGAGCGTGGCGCGGGAACAGCCGGCCCGGGCGGCGATGTCGGCCACACCGACGCGGTCGACGCCGTGTTCGAGAAAGAGCTCCGCGGCGGCGGTTTCGATCCGCTGCCGTGCCACCGCCGACCGATCCACGCGCTCCGGCATCGTCTCAGTTCCTCACTCCGCTATCTCGATGTGAGACACAGTGCCATGTCCATCTCCTGGTGACCAGCGCTGTTGCTGCTGGTCGAGAGCGCCGCGGTCCGGCCGGGGATCGCGCGGTGAGACGACGATTGACACCGATTCCGCGACCACGCACGGTGAGCGCCCGACTATGGTCCACGACAACGGGAGCGACCCATGACAACGACGTCACCCGGCGAGATCGACATCTTCGACCCGGCCCACCTCGACGACCCGTACCCCCTGCTGCGCGCATTGCGCACCCGGCGGCCGGTCTACAACGTGCCGGGCACCGACTTCCATCTCGTGTCCTCGTGGGAGCTGGTCACCGAGGCGACCGCGCGCACCACCGACTTCTCCTCCCACCTCACCGGCCTGCTGGTGCAGCAACCCGACGGGCCGCCCGTCACCTTCGATATGGACGGTGGCGGCCAAGCGGTCCATGTTCTGGCCACCGCGGACGACCCGGTGCACACCGTGCACCGCAAATTCGTTCTCCCCTTGCTGTCCAAGCGGATTCGCACCCTGGAACCCACCGTCCGACGGCTGGTCGACCAGTTGTGGACCGGCGACGATCGCATCGACTGGGCGACCGGCATGGCCGACCGCCTGCCCCTGGCCCTGGTCGCCGACATCATCGGCCTCCCTGCCGAAGACGTCCCCCAACTCCTCGCCTGGGCCTACGACAGCACCGAAATGCTGGGCGGCACAGTCTCTTCCACCCGCCTGGCCCCGTTGATCGCGTCCGCCGCGGCGCTCGCCGGCTACCTGCACGAGAAGCTGCATGCCCCCGCCCCCGATTCCAGCCTGCTGGCGGTCCTCGCCACCGCCTGCCGCACCGGCGAGCTCACCCCCGACGTCGCCGTGCTGATCCTGGTCCAGCTCATCGGCGCCGGCGGCGAATCCACCGCGGGCCTGATCGCCAACGCCGCCCGCATCCTGGCCACCGACACCGAACTCCAGCACCGCCTCCGCGCCCACCCCGACCTGCTCCCCGCCTTCCTCGACGAATCCCTGCGCTGGGAATCCCCTTTCCGCGCCCACCACCGCCACGTCACCACCGACACCACCCTCGGCTCCACCCACCTCCCCGCCGGCAGCCACCTCCTCCTGCTCTGGTCCGCCGCCAACCGCGACCCCACCGTCTTCCCCACCCCCGACACCTTCGACCTCGACCGCCCCAACGCCCGCAAACACCTCGCCTTCGGCAAGGGCGCCCACTTCTGCATCGGCTCGACCCTCGCGAAACTCGAAGCCACCGCGGCACTCACCGCCCTGCTCACCCGCACCACCGAGTTCACCCTCGCGGCGCCGGCGCGGTGGGTGCCGAGCATCTTCGTGCGGCGGCACGAAAGCCTGGTGCTGCGGATTCGGTGAGGCGGGCGGATTCTCAGGTCGTCGCGGCGACCGGGCGCGCGTCCACCTTGCCCATCAGACGATGACCGAGGTTGTGGAAGGGCTTCTCGATGAAGCGGTAAGTCAGTGCGGCCAGGATGATCGCGCAGGCGATCCAGGTGCACCAGGTGAGCAAGGTCGCGGGTATCCCGGCGACCGACACCGAGAACGGGGAGATAGCGGCC
Source organism: Nocardia sp. NPDC050712 (assembly GCF_040654295.1). Classification (NCBI taxonomy): domain Bacteria; kingdom Bacillati; phylum Actinomycetota; class Actinomycetes; order Mycobacteriales; family Nocardiaceae; genus Nocardia; species Nocardia sp. NPDC050712. The sequence goes on along the minus strand of NZ_JBFAHT010000001.1, from coordinate 119,539 downwards.
AGGACAAGGGCGTGCATAAGGTACAGCGAGTAGCTGACGCGCCCGAGATAGAGCAGCGGGCGCGGGAACGAGTACTTGCGCAACAGCAGGGCCGCCGCGAATACCAGATAGGCGCCGACCAGGGTGAAGGCTTCCTTCTTCCAGGTGACCACCGAGCCGAACGTCGGATCCACGTAGGGCTGCTGGAAGAGCTTGAGCCCGAAGATCACACAGACGGCCAGCGCGAACACGCCCCAGCCGAGCCTGGTGCTGATCTCGTCCGCCGTCATCCGATAGAGCACCGTGCCGACGAACATCGTGGCGATGATGCCGACCGAGTACCCCGATGGGCCAGGCTGGTTGAGCCCCAACGGGACAGCGAGCGCCGCGAGCAGCACCGCGGCGACCGCCCCGCGCCTGGTGGCCGCCCGGCGCGCGAAAAACACCGCGACCGCGACGGTCACGACCACGACCGCCAATCGAGTCCAGAGGTTCGAGGCGGATCCGTTGACCATGGCGACCGGCAGGAACACTCCGGCGAAGAGAATCGAACCGATCGCGAAGACGGCCAGGGGCACCGATCGCCGGTTGAATCCGGCGAGGAACAGCAGCGACACGAACATGTAGAACACCAGCTCGTAGGACAGAGTCCACGCGGCGCCGATGATCTGTGTGTCCGGTGCGCCGAGGAAGAACTGCGCCATCGTGAAATTCGTGGGGATGGTCCATCCGGGATCGGCCTCGACGCCCGCCTGCAACGGGAACCGGCCCACCGAATGCAGCACCAGCGCCGCGATCAGGCACGCCCAGAACAGCGGAAACAACCGGAAGAACCGGCCGATCCAGAACGCACCCAGCGACCGCCCCCGCTCCAGCGAGGCGGGAATGATGAAGCCACTGACCATGAAGAAGACGAAGACACCGAACATGCCGGCCCCGAAGTACGACGCCGCGAACCGCGCGTACTCCGGCCATAGTCGCTCCGAACAATGGTGGATCACCACCACCAACGCCGCCACACCTCGAAGCGCATCGAGAAACTCGAACCGGCCCCCGCGAGTACTTACTTTTTCTTCGACCCGAACGATCGGATCGGATACCGCTTCTTCAGATGTCGTCACACCACACCACGAGAAGATCTAACCCACTCCACCCAACGCATAGCTAGCGATCCTAACGAGTGACCGCAGTTGTGCCTCAGGACGGTTCGGACCGCATGGACACCGGCGTGAGCATGGCGGCGGTGCAGGCCAGCGCCGTCTCGCGGTTCGGGTAGACCGCGAACGCGGAGTCCACGTCGGTCACCCGCAGCGGGCGCGCCGCGGCGCCGTTCGCAATCACCGCGAACACCGTATGCGGGCCCGCGGCGGCGTGGGCCCGCAGCAGCACGGTGAGCCCGGCCGCGCCCATGTAGAGCACCCCGCTCAGATCCGCCAGAATCCGCGAGGGGTGTGCGGCGACAGCCAGGTCCAACGCTCGGGCCAGTTGCGGGGCGGTGAGAATGTCGACCTCGCCGCCAATAGTGAGGATACGACCGTGTTCGCGCTGGTCCTCGACCTCGACGGTCAGCGTGCCCGGCTGATGGATCATGGAAACTCCTCCGTCGGCGCCATGCTCGGCGTCGCCGCCGGTCACGAAGGCGGTCATGGGCTGGTCCTCCTGTCCGACAAGGTCGACGAGGGTGGGTGGGCCCACACAGTCCGTGTCGGGCCCACCCGGGACGGAAGATATTCGTGCGTGATGTGTTTCAGGGGGATACGGGCAGCACCTCACTCCCCTACTGGGACAGATAACAAAGGTTCGGCCGCCCGGGGTGCGGGTCAGGCGTTGATCACCTGGAGTTCGCGCTCCTCGCGCGAGATCTCGATCTTGCGAGGCTTGGCCTTCTCCGCGACCGGGATCGTCAACCGCAGCACACCATTGCGATAGTCGGCACGGATCGCTTCGGTGTCGAGGCTGTCACCGAGGAACAACTGGCGGCTGAATACGCCGCGGGAGCGTTCCGCGGCAATCATCGACCGCCCCTGATCCAGCTCGGGACGAGTCGCTTTGACTGTCACCACGTTGCGTTCGACGTCGAGGTCCAACGAATCCGGGTCGATACCGGGCAGGTCGAACTCCACCACGAACTCGTCACCGTCGCGCCAGGCGTCCATCGGCATCGCCGCGGGTCGGGCTGCCGTGCCGAACACCTGCTGCGTCAAACGATCCAGATCACGGAAGGGATCAGTACGCATCAGCATGGTCGCCACCTCTAACTCCAATCTCGATGGGTTCTTGACCAGATAACCTCTGCCATCTGGCATAGATAATATTTAGCACCCGACACATGAGAGTGCAAGACTTGGAGACAGGTAATCTTCGAGGACCATCCCTTGTTCGTGAGGAGTTCCATGGCACCACCACCGGAGCATCTACCTGCCTCCGAGCGCGCGGTCTATGCGATCTCGGTGGCCGCGGAGCTGGCCGGGATCGGCGTTCAGACGCTGCGCCTGTACGAAGAGCACGGCCTGATCACTCCCGCCCGCAGCGCGGGCGGCACCCGCCGCTACAGCGGCAACGACCTGGCCCGCCTGCAACGGATCTCGGAATTGTCGGCCCAGGGCGTCAACCTCGCCGGGATCGGGCGCATCCTCGAACTCGAAGACACCAACGCCGATCTCACCGCCGAACGTGATCGACTTCGCGAGGGCCTCCACTAACGCTGCACACTGGGTGCCGGAGCGGGGACCTCCCAGCCGCCCGTCCCACGCGGGAGCATCTCTCAGGCTCAACGCCAGCAGGCCCCGGCGCGTGTGCGCGCCGGGGCCTGCGATACGGAAGAGGGGGTTCGACTTTTAAATCTGGTCGCCGGCCATGGGGGCCGATCTCACGACACGTGCCCGGCGTTTCTCGCCCGGACACGGAACCGGTAGCTGACTACTCAGTGACCACCTCCTAGTTGCCGGTCTCACCTGCGGATAAGTGCTGGACATTGCTTGCCGCCCCCGCCGGCGGCCCGGCCGACTGCACCGGATTCTCTTCTCCGCCGGGGGACGGATGGAACATATTCCGGGCAGTTCGCCTGCCCGGCTTCTGGACTCATCAACTGAACGATCACGACTGTATACCGCCCCCTGGAGAATGTCTACACTCGCCGGTGTAGTTTTTTGCCATCAGGCCTGACCGGTTGTTTCCATCGCAGGACACCGGTTTCCCAGTGCCGTTGCCGGGTAGCCACAACCCGGATCCAGAACTCACTGCGCGCCCTGCCGGTGGCCTTCGAGCAGAGGTCGGGGACCGCGGAGACGGCGACCCACATCCGCGAATCGCGACTCGACGGGCGGACGCGCCGCATGGGGAGTTCTGCACCATGAGCGGTTCAAAACGGCGTGGGCGGAGCCGGCGCTGGACCGCTGTCCCCAGCCGGGGGCTGGTGAACATGCCGCGTGTACAACAGAATTCACGCCCGAGGGGTGCCCCCAGTCGGACTCGAACCGACACTTTGCGGATTTTAAGTCCGCTGCCTCTGCCAATTGGGCTATGGGGGCGTGGGCGTTCAGACTACCGACTCGTACGGCTGTACCGGAATTCTGGGATTCACGGTGTGCCCCGTCTGTTGGTGTTCCCTGGCTGCGAGTGAGCAAACACCTCGGGCGGAGTGGTCGGATAATCATAGCCGTGGGCTATGGTTTATTGAGACGGCGATCATCGGGTTACTTCAGATTGGCAGGAAACTCGCTGATCGGCGTGGTGACGGCGACGGTCGCGGCGGCGGCGGGGACTGCCGGGATCGTATCCGCCGCATTGGATTCGGTGGCCGACCCGGCCGTTCGACCGAGCGGTCGGAGGGCGGTCAATGGGGCTGACGTGGGCTAGGTAGCCGCTGGCGCAAGCTATCAGCAACTCGAGCGCAAACGAAGGAGCCCACGAGGATTCGTGGGCTCCTTCGGATTTCGGGCTACTTTTGTTCGGTCTTGCCCAGCAGCGCGTGCCGGCGACCGTAGGCGAAGTACACCACGATGCCGATCGCCATCCAGATGACGAACCGCAGCCAGGTCTCCACCGAGAGGTTCAGCATCAGCCACAGGCAGGCCAGCACGCCCAGGATCGGGATCACCGGCACCCACGGGACGCGGAAGCCGCGCGGCAGGTCGGGGCGGGTCTTGCGCAGGATCAGCACGCCGATCGAGACCAGCACGAAGGCGAACAGCGTGCCGATGTTGACCATTTCCTCCAGCGTGCCGAAGTCGACGAAACCGGCCAGCACGGCGCAGACCACGCCGACGAGGATGGTCAGCCGGACCGGCGTGCCCTTCTTGCCGGTGTGGGCCAGCTTGCGCGGCAGCAGGCCGTCGCGGGACATGGCGAACAGCACGCGGGTCTGCCCCAGGTACATCACCATGACCACGGTGGTCAGGCCGGCCAGCGCGCCGATGGAGATCAGGTTCTTCGCCCAGTCGGCGCCCTGCAGCGCGAAAGCCGTTGCGAGCGTGGCGTCCTCACCCAGGTCGGTGTAGGGCACCATGCCGGTGAGCACCAGCGAGACCGCGACGTAGAGCACGGTGACGATGGCCAGCGAGCCGAGGATGCCGCGCGGCAGCGCCTTCTGCGGGTTCTTGGTCTCCTCCGCGGCGGTGGCCACGACGTCGAAACCGATGAACGCGAAGAACACCAGGCTGGCCGCCGAGAGCAGGCCGTACCAGCCGAAGTTGCTGCTGCCCGCACCGGTCAGCAGGGAGAACAGCGACTGGTGGATACCGCTGGCGCCGTCACCGGCCGGCTGGGACGGCGGGATGTAGGGCGACAGGTTGTCCTTGTTGAAGTAGGTCAGGCCCACCACGATCACCAGCGCGATCACGGCCAGCTTGATCGCGACCGCGATCGCCGACACCCGCGAGGAGATCTTGGTGCCCACCGCCAGCAGCACGCCCAGGATCGCGATCAGCAGCACCGCGCCCCAGTCGAAGGAGATCGATCCGAGTTTCACGGTGGTCTCACTGGAGATGACCGTGCCCAGATACTGCGACCAGCCCTTGGCGACCACCGAGGCGGCCAGCGCGAATTCCAGGATCAGGTCCCAGCCGATGATCCAGGCGGCCAGCTCACCGAAGGTGGCGTAGGAGAAGGTGTACGCGCTGCCCGCGACCGGAACGGTGGAGGCGAACTCCGCGTAACACAGCGCGGTCAGACCGCAGGCGATGGCGGCGAGCACGAACGCCAGCGACACCGAGGGGCCCGCCACGCTGGCCGCGGTGCGCGCGGTCAGCGTGAAGATGCCCGCGCCGATCACGACGGCGACGCCGAAGATCGTGAGATCCCAGGCGGTCAGGTCCTTTCGGAGCTTGGAGTCGGGTTCGTCGGTGTCCCTCATGGACTGCTCGACCGACTTGGTCCGGAACAGGCCGGTGCGGCGTGGCACCGGAACTTTGTCCGGTGTTTCCTGGATCGCCACTGTGTTTCTCCTTCAACAAAGGGTTGAGCTAGAGCGCACTGGCCGCGGCGGCTAGTGGACGCCTTCCATACGCCGGCTGATCCACGGGACCAGGCCGAGGACTACCAGACCCGCGACGATCGCCGCCGCGCCGATGAGCCCGAAATAGGCGGTCTGATTCTCATCGGAGTAGAAACGGGCCAGCACGCCGGCCATGGAGGTGCCGATGCCGACGGAGAAGAAGTACAGCGCCATCATCTGCGCGCGGAACGCCTTCGGGGCCAGCTGCGTGGTGACGGCCAGGCCGATCGGCGAGAGCAGCAGCTCGGAGATCGCGAACCCGCCCATGATCAGCACCACGAACAGCACGGGCACGGTCTTGCCGGTGTACCCGGCCAGCGGGACGAACAGCAGGAACGCCGCGCCCATCCCGATCACGCCGAAGGCGAACTTGCGCGGGGTGCTCGGGGCCCGGCTGCCGAGTTTGGTCCACATCAGCGCGAACAGCGGCGAGAGCGCGATGATCCACACGGGTTCGATCGAGCCGATCCAGTTGGACGGCGCCTCCCAGCCGAAGATGCTCCAGTTGATGCGCTCGTCGGAGTAGACCGCGAGCACGGTGAAGATCTGCTGGAACAGCGACCAGAACACGGCGTTGGCGATGAACAGCGGGATGAAGGCCCGGACCCGGGTGCGCTCGATCGGCTCGACTTGCTTGCTGGTCAGCATGATCACGAAGTAGGCGATCGAGGCGACGATGATGACGCCGGTGGTGACATCGGCCAGGTTGTCCAGGGTGACCAGCTTCGTGGCCCAGGCGATCGCGATGATCACCACGGCGGCCGCGAGGACGCCGATCACCTTCGGGACGGCGGTGCGCGGCAGCGGGTTCGGCACCTCGCGCCCGGCGTTGCCGAGATTGCGGCGGAAGACCGCGTACTGGGTCAGGCCGAGCGCCATGCCGACCGCGGCGGCGCCGAAGCCCCAGTGGAAGCCGATGCGCGATTGCAGCAGGCCGGTGAGCAGCGGGCCGGTGAAGGCGCCGACGTTGATGCCGAGATAGAAGAGGGTGAAGCCGCCGTCGACGCGGGCGTCACCCTTCGGGTAGAGGGTGCCGAGCAGCGAGGAGGCGTTGGCCTTCAACGCGCCCGAGCCGAGTGCGATCAGCGGCAGCGCGATGCCGACGCCGACCAGGCCCGGGATCAGGGCCAGCGCGAGGTGACCGAGCATGACGATGACGCCGCCGTAGAAGACGGTGCGCTCCATGCCGAGGACGCGGTCGGCGATCCAGCCGCCGAGCACCGTGGAGAGATAGACCAGGCCGCCGTAGGCGCCGACGATGCCGACGCCGGTGGCCTTGTCCAGGCCCAGGCCGCCTTCGGTCGCCGAGTAGTACAGGTAGTACCCGAGGATGGTGAGCATGCCGTAGAAGGAGAAGCGCTCCCACATCTCCACGCCGAACAGGTTGGTCAACCCGATCGGATGGCCGAAGAGGGTGCGACCGGCTACGGCCTCATCGGGTACCACACTTTGGGACATACCCGAGAGATTGGCATAAATCGCAACTGTGCAGCAAATCACCCTCGGCGTGCCGCGAATCCGAATGACAAATGAGGTATGTCCGGATGATCCGATCCCCTGTGCATCCAGAGTAAATCCAACCACCGAAATAGGGCAGTTTGCGCTGGTAAACGAACCGTAGGTACGCATTCGGGAGCAGTATGCCAACTGCTCGCCATTCACCTTCGATAGCGTAGGTATGCCGGAAGTTAGCCAGTTATGCGGTAATTGCATATCGCTCTAATTGGACATGCGACCAGCACGGCGGGCGGCCGAAAGCCGGTGGCCGAAGCGACCGCTTTCAGGCGATGGACAGCGCGATGCCGTCGAGAATGTCGTGCTCGCTCACCACGAGTTCACCGATGCCCGCGCGCCGGGACAGTTCCTCGGCGAGCACCTCGGTGATGACCCCGCCGCCACCGATGACGTCGACCCGCCCCGGATGCATCGGGCCCAGCGCGGCCCGCTGCTCATGGCTCATTCCGATCAGGCGATCGCAGACCGCGCGCACCTCGTCCAGCTTCAGGCGGGTGAGATGGACCTGCTCCGAGTCGTACTCGGGGAGATCCAGGGCGATCGCGGCGATGGTGGTCATGGTGCCCGCGACGCCGACCCAGGTCCGGGCCCCGTCGACCGGCACCCGTTCGAAGGCCTCGCCGAGCCGCTCGGCCGCGAATTCCCGGGCCGCGGCGATCTGCTCGGCGGTGGGCGGATCGCCCGGCAGGCAGCGTTCGGTGATGCGGACGCAGCCGATGTCGGCCGAGAACGCGGCCTGGACGCCGGAGCTGTCGCCGAAGACCAGCTCGGTGGAGCCGCCGCCGAGATCGACCACGACGAACGGGCCCTCGGCACCGGACAACTCGCCGACGGCGCCGGTGAACGACAGGCGCGCCTCCTCGTCACCGGTGATCACCTCGGCCTCCGCGCCCGGCACCACGGTGCCGAGTTCGGCGCGCGCCATGCCGAAGAAATCCTCGCGATTGGACGCGTCCCGCGTCGCGGAGGTGGCGACCATGCGCACCTTCGCCACGCCCGCCGCCCGCATCAGCCGCGCGTAGTCGGCCAGCGCGACCCGGGTGCGTTCGATCGCCTCGGGATTGAGCGCACCGGTCGCGTCGACACCCTGGCCGAGCCGCACGATCCGCATCTCGCGGTGCACGTCGGCCAGCTTGCCGTCGGGGAGCACGTCGGCGATCAGCAGTCGAATGGAATTGGTACCGCAGTCAACCGCCGCAACCCGCGTCATAGTGTCTGTCCCGCCTCGTATTTCGGCCAGTCCGCCGGAATGGCGGTGCCACGCAGTCCATTGTCGGCCGCGAGCGCCACCGCCTCATCACCGAACGGATTCACCCCCGGGCCCTTCGCCAGGGCATGCGCGATCAGCACGTGCAGGCACTTCACCCGCTCCGGCATCCCGCCGCCGGTGAAATCGGTGCCGAGCGACTCGATCTCGTTCCGCTCGGCCAGATAGCTCTCGTGCGCGCGCTGGTAGGCCGCGGCCAGCTCCGGATCCTGGGCCAGCCGCTCGGTCATCTCGCGCATGACACCGGCGGACTCCTGCCGGCTCGCCTCGGCGGTGAGCCGCGGGTCGGTCAGGTAGAACAGCGTCGGGAAGGGGGTGCCGTCCGGCAACCGGGGCGCGGTCTTCACCACCGCGGGCAGCCCGTCCGGCGTCCGGTAGGCCACGGCCAGCACGCCGCGGGGTTCGCGGCCGAGCTGGGAGGCGATGACTTCGAGATCGCGTTCGGTCGGTGCGGTCACCGTGGTCCTTCCGGGACAGGAACGGGCGCGGCGGGCGCGGGCTCCGTCGCGGGGGGCTGAGGCTGGGAAATCGTCTCCCAGAGTTCGGTGTACCAGGGGTCCGGTGTTTTGGACTTGGTCGGCGCGGGCGGCGGCGCGGGCGCCTCGATGCCCGGCACCTGCACGATGTAGGGCGTCTCCCCCGGCATCACCAACCGCAGCCGGTTGCGCGCCTCGGAGATGATGTAGCGCTGATCCAGTTGCTGGGCCCGGCGATCGCGCAACCGGGTCAGGTCGGCTTCCAGATCCCGGCGCTGCTGGGCCAGTTCGGCGGCTTCGGCGCGCTGGGAGAAATAGGTGCGCATCGGGACCGCGAGGGTCAGCGCGAGCGCGCAGACCACCACCGCCAGGATGACCGCCTTACCGGTGGGCAGCCCGAGGATGGTGCGTTCGTGCCGGTCCGCGCTCTTGCGCGAATCCGGCTTGCGCACCGACGGGGGTGAATCCGCCCGCCGCCGGGTGCGTGTGCCCGCCGCGGGACGCGCCGCGCGGGCAGCGCGCGACGTGCGGCGGTCCCCACGTCCAGCCGGACTGGTACCGCGCGCACGTCGCTCCGCCATCATTCTCCTACTGATCAGCCTTCGAACGCGAAGCGCGGGAAGGCGACATCGCCGGCGTAGCGGGCCGAATCGCCCAGCGCGTCCTCGATGCGCAGCAACTGGTTGTACTTGGCGACGCGCTCGGAACGGGCCGGGGCGCCGGTCTTGATCTGGCCCGAGCCCACGGCGACGGCCAGGTCGGCGATGGTGGTGTCCTCGGTCTCGCCGGACCGGTGCGACATCATCGTCTTGTAGCCGTTGCGGTGCGCCAGCTCGACGGCGTCCAGAGTCTCGGTCAGGGTGCCGATCTGGTTGACCTTCACCAGCAGCGCGTTGGCCGCGCCCTTGGCGATGCCCTCTTCCAGGCGCTCGGGGTTGGTGACGAACAGGTCGTCGCCGACCAGCTGCACCTTGTCGCCGATGGCGTCGGTGAGCGCGACCCAGCCGTCCCAGTCGTCCTCCGACAGCGGATCCTCGATGGACACGATCGGGTAGGACGCGAGCAGCTCGCTGTAGAACTCGTTCATCTCGGCGGCGCTGCGCACGCTGCCCTCGAATTTGTAACCGCTACCGGCGGTGTAGAACTCGGTGGCGGCGACGTCCAGCGCCAGCGCGACATCGGTGCCGAGCTTGTAGCCCGCCTTCTCGATGGCGACCGAGATCAGATCCAGGGCGGCGCGGGTGCCCGCGACGTCCGGCGCGAAGCCGCCCTCGTCGCCGAGGCCGGTGGACAGGCCCTGGGCCTTGAGCACCGACTTGAGCGAGTGGTAGACCTCGGTGCCCCAGCGCAGGGCTTCCTTGAAGGTCGGGGCGCCGATCGGGGCGATCATGAATTCCTGCACGTCCACGCCGGTGTCGGCATGCGCGCCGCCGTTGACGATGTTCATCATCGGGACGGGCAGCACGTGGGCGTTCGGGCCGCCCAGGTAGCGGAACAGCTCCAGGCCCGAGGACTCGGCGGCGGCGCGGGCCACGGCCAGCGAGGCGCCGAGCAGCGCGTTCGCGCCGAGGCGGGACTTGTCCGGGGTGCCGTCCAGATCCAGCAGGACCTGGTCGACGGTGCGCTGCTCGACCGCGTCCAGGCCGATGATGGCCGGGGCGATCTCGTCGAGCACGCCCTCCACGGCCTTCTGCACACCCTTGCCCTGGTAGCGGTCGCCACCGTCGCGCAGCTCGACCGCTTCGTGCTCACCGGTGGAAGCGCCGGACGGGACCGCCGCGCGGGTCAGGGTTCCGTCGTCGAGGGCGATTTCCACCTCGACAGTGGGGTTTCCGCGCGAATCCAGGATCTCGCGAGCTCCGACCTGTTCGATGATTGCCACGAAAACGACACTCCTTCGGCTGATCATTTCGAGCGACCGGCAAGCAGTCGCTACGGCAGTGGCACGGCAGATGACGGATGGTCCGTGCGGTGCCGAGCCTAGCGCAGTGCCGTAGCGGCGGACCCCTGGCACACTCTCAAAAAGTCCCTCGAACTGACCGTGCGCTGCCTCACACTCTGCGGCCGACGCTGTAGGCGGCGGCGCGATCGCGCACGGTACGCATGTACTGGTTGGACTGGTTGTAGGTCAGAAGTGCCCGCTGCCAACCGTGTTCGGAGGTCAGGTCGCCGCCGCTGGCGCACAGGTATCTGGCCGCGGTGAGCGCGGCGTCGTCGATGCTCTGCGGATCGGCGAAGCCGTCGCCGTTGGCGTCCGCGCTCCAGCGGTGCCAGGTCTCCGGGATGAACTGCAGCGGGCCGACGGCGCGGTCGAAGACCTTGTCACCGTCCAGGGCGCCGCCGTCGGAGTCTCTGATCTCCGCGACCCCCGGGGCGCCGTCGAGCGGGATCCCGATGATCGGGGGCCGCACCGCGCCGTCGCCGTCCGGCGCCGATCGGCCGTGCGTGCCGTGCTTGCTCTCCACGCTCGCGATGCCGGCGATGGTCGTCCAGGCGATGCCGCAGTCCGGTCTGGACCGGGCCAGCACCGCGGCCGCGTAACCGTAGGCCTCGAGCGCGACGTTCGGGATGCCCAGGCCGCTCTGCCCGTCGGCCCAGTCCGCGAGCTGGGCGGCGGAGCGGCCGGGCGCGTCCAGGTCGATCACGGGCACCGGGGCGCCCGGCCCCGGCGGCATCCCCTCGGGAATGGGAGTCAGCGTGCCTACACCCCCGCAGCCGGCCAGAACCAGGGTCACCATCGCAGCGGCCACAACGCCGGTCTTTTTCAGGAGCACCCTTCCATCATCCAGGTGTTTCGGAGTGCTCCCCCGGATTGCGACCAACAACGCAACCGGGGCCGGTCCGAGTCGCCTTCCGGCGCGTCGCCGCAGGTCCGCTACGCGCCCGGGATTTCGTAGTCGAACCAGATGTGGTGCCCACCTTCGGCATCGACGCTCAGCCCGCCGGTACCGGTGAGACCGGCGAGCTCGCCGGTGCCGCTGTCGGGGACGATGCGGAAGAACTCGCCCGAGCGGTCGGTGCCGGACGTGCTCGCGGAGTGCACGAAATTGAAGGCGCCGGTGCGGCCGCCGAGGGTGCCCTCGAAGGACTCCATCGCGAGGTAGGTGCCTGCGCCACTGGCCATGTCGAAGGCGGAGGTGAACAGCGTCGCCGCGCGGCCGGTGATCTCCCCGGCGAATTCTTTGGTCATGGTGGCGATGCCGACCGGGAGGGCGGTGCCGATCGGCGGATCGGGAACCACGTCGGTGGGGACGAAGGCGGTGACAGCGAAGGTACCGATGGCTTTCATGCGGCGGAGCGTAGCGGGAGCGACCGACAAGTTCGCTTCGCGTGCGAATCGCGCACGGCGGGTGCGGAATCCACTGCGCCCGACCCGAAATCCGCCGGGCGCGCCGCTCGGTGACGCAGGCTTTCGATGGACCGCCGGGCCCTCGAATCCGGCACGGCCACTGCGGTTCTCGCCACACTTGCGCCCGGCCCGACCCGCGAATCGCTCCGCCGGCAACATCCGCGCACCATTGGCGTAAGCCTCCTTAACAGCGTGGCACCCCTAGGGAATTCGCTGGTCAGAGCGGCGCCACACCCGGAACGAGGTGCCGCTTTGGATCGGACCCGCCTCGAGCCTTACCCTTTCATGCGTCTTCGCTATTTTTCACGACTCGCTTAGGTAAGCCTTGCTTAAGGCAGCGCGAGGTACTAGCTTCGCAGTGCGATACGTCTTCACCCGCTTTTCGACTGATGCGAAGAAGGGACCTCCTGGTGAAAAGCGTTCTCTCCGAACGTAAGACGCTTCACCCACAGGATATCGAACGACGCGAGCTCCCCCCGGAGGCCGGACACGCGGTGCGTGCGCTCGCACGTGAGATCTGCACCACATTGGCGGCCCAGCCCGGCGGTGTCGGCCGCGCGCTGACCAATCCGGCGCTGGCCGAGCACATCGACCGCCGGGCCGCCGAATTGCCCGCCGCCGTGCGCACGGCCATGCGCGCACCGGCCACCACCGCCGGCGCCACCATCGTCAGCCGCCTGCCGCTGTCCGACGACGAGCTCGGGCCGACCCCGCACAGCTGGCGCGAGGCGGTGCGCTGGAGCGAACTCGACATCGTCATGCTGCTGCTCGCGCGTTGTGCCGGTGAGCCTTTCGGCTGGCAAGGCCAGCAGGACGGTCGCCTGGTCAACAATATTCTGCCCACGCCGGGCCACGAGGACGAGCAGTCCGGCGCGAGCAGCAAGACGCTGCTCTGCCCGCACTCCGAGGACGCCTTCCACCCGCAGCGGGCGAACCTGCTGATGCTCGGCTGCCTGCGCAACCCCGACCTGGTGGGCACCACCGTCTCCTCGGTGCGGCGGGTCGAGCTCACCGCGGCCGAGCACCGGCTGCTGGAAACGCCGACGCTGCCGATCCTGCCGGACGTCTCCTACGGGTCCGGGCACGAACGCCACACCGCGCCGCCGCTGCCCACCATCTGGTCCGAAATACCGGGCAGCGCAGCCGATTTCACCCTGCGCTACGACCCCGCCTACACCCCGCTCGACGATGCGGGCCCGGAATTCCGCCAGGCCTACGCGCGCCTGACCGCCGAGCTGGAACGCGTCTGCGTCACCGCCGCGCTGCACCCGGGCGAACTGCTGCTCGTGGACAACGATGTCGCCGTGCACGGCCGGGTGCCGTTCACCGCGCGGTACGACGGCACCGATCGCTGGCTCAAGCGCGTCAACATCCGCCTGCCCGAACGGCGGCGCCGCGCCGCCGAAGCCGACGAGAATGGGTATGGACAGCGGATTGTCGCCCCATTCGCTGTCCGAACGGACGCGGTGGCGGGATCAGGTTGGGACCGAAATGATCGAGGATCCGTTGAACACTCGTGATCGAGCCACGCCGCTGCGCGTGCTGAGCCGTACCGATCTGGCCGCCGTACCGATCACGCCGCACGACGTGGTGCGAGCGGTGGAAGAGGCGTATCTCGCGTTCGCCGAGGGCCTTTCGGACAATCCACGCAAACTCAGCGTGGCGAATCCGGACGGCTGGTCGGTGGCCTACGCGATGCTCGGCCGGGACGGCCGGCGGCGGGTCGTGGCGATGAAGACCTCCTACAAGTTCGATCCCGGGCACGATCGCAGCACCAAGCGGTACTACACCACCATCACGCTCTACGACGACACCACCGGCGCGCCGATCGCGATGATGGATTGTGCGCGCGTCGGCGCGCTGCGCACCCCCGCCGTCTCGGCGCTGCTGGTGCGCGAGACCATGCGCCGCGGCGCGGAGAGCGTGCTGCTCATCGGCACCGGAACCCAGGGCCGCAATGCCCTGCCGCACTTGCTCGCCGCCAACCCCGGGCTGCGCAAGCTGATGCTCTACGGCACGCACCCGGAGGGCATCGACGCGGTGCACCGGCAGCTGGCCGAGCATCATCCGCACGCGCTGCTGGAGACCGTCACCGACGCGCGCGCGGCCGCCGCGCACGCCGACGTGGTGCTGGCGACCGCGGGCCCCGGCACCGAGGTCGCGCTCGAAGCGGCCGACCTGGCACCGGGGGCGACGGCGGTGCTGGTCGGGTACGGGCTGGCGCCGTCGACGCTGGTGGAGGCCGATCGGGTGGTCGCCACCAGCGCCGAGCAGATGCAGCTCACGGGCACCGATATGGCGGGCCCGGACGGGCGGCTGCGGACCGTGGACGCGGAACTGCCGCAAATATTGTCCCGCCGTGCCGTGGCGCGCCGCAGCGACGAAGAGAAGATCTTCGTCTACAACTCTGGACTCGTGCTCACCGATATCGCAGTCGCGCACGCCCTTGCCGAGCGTGCGATCGCCGAAGGACGCGGCACGGAGGTGCCCCTGTGGGATTAGACGCCACCGCCGAACTGACCTTAGGGCTGTTCGATACCGACGACCTGGCGCTGTTCGACATGGGGCCCGGACCGGTCGACCACGACCCAGGCATTCCGAGCCCCGTCCCGGACAGCCCCACCGAACCGGCCGCCCCCGAACCCCGCGTCGAGCCGACGGACACCGTCGCCGGAAAAACCGAACGCAAGAAGCGCAAGCCCCGCAAGCGGGCACAACCGGCCGAAACCCCTGTTTCCGAACCGGTTTCCGCTGCCGCCGAAACGGCACCCGCCGCCCGGGATTCGGTTGCGTCCGACGATCCGCTGAACGAGTTCTGCGCGAAGGAAGCGGTGGCGGTCAGCGCCATCGCCGACGACGCCGCGTCAGCCGACACGATTTCCGCCGAGGCAGAGGAAGCTCCGACCTCCGCATCGATCGATGCGGAGGTTTCAGCTGCTGCCGAACCGGCGACCTTTGAGCTGGAAGATGCCAAGTCAGGCGATGAAATAACAGATGCCACAGACGAAGTGGCAGCTGTCGACGCTCTCGAGGCTGAGGCCTCGCTCGACGAGGTCCCACTCACTGCCGACACTGACGAAGCGCCCACCGATAGTGCTGACGACCAGACCATCGCTCTCGGCGACACCGCCGATGACGTGACAGACAACATGCTGGACCGAACAGAGTCCCCGCACAACGAAGACACCGAGCCGTCGACCAGCGACGAAACACTCTCGCAGGAAACCGATTTCGGCGCCAACCTCGATGACGCGCCGCCGGAGACCATCGCAACCGCAATGCCGAACCCGGCCTCCGCCGATGACGTCATCGACTCGACCGATCAAGCTCCGAGTGACGCAACCTCGCAGGAAACAGGTTCCGAAGTCGCCCCCGATCACGTGGACGCCGAACCCGTCGCGGCCGAAATTCCGGCTGAGGTCGGCGAGGACGGTGTCCCCGGAGCCGACGGTTCGACCGATGACGCCGAGCCTGGCGACAGCGACAAAGCAACCTTGCGGGCCCTTGCGTCCGAAAGCACCACAGCGGACGCCGAAACCGATGAGGCGCAGGCCGAAGCTGACGGCAACGACCTCGTCGGCACGACCGACCAGTCGAGCGAGGATGCCGGGTCCGGTGTCGGCGACGTAGGGGCGCAAGCCACCGATCTCGGCGATACGACTCCAGGGATCGCACTGGACGAGACGCGGAAACCCGTCGATGAGGACATCCCCGTCGATCCGGGCCATCATTCGGACGAGGACGCGGAATCACGCGCCGTCGGCGAAATGACAGCGCAAGAACCGACTCTCGACAGGAGCGCTGAGGATGGCGTCGGAGCTGGCTCGGCCGATGATGCCGAGTCAGGCGCCGGTGAATCGATCTCGCAGGGCTTTGATCCCGACAACACACCACTGGTCGCGGTTGCCGGCGGAGCACTCACTGATGCTGACGGAGACGACATCGCGTACGCGGCGGGCGAGGCGCAGCGGGTACCTGACGAGGACCTGGAATCGCCCATCCTCGGCGAAATGAGCTCGCAAGAAACAAGTCTCGATAAGTTCAGCGAAGAATCGACGGACACCGCTGTTGATGACTCGTCAGATGATGCAGATGACGTCGTCGGTCACTCGACCGAAGATGCCGAGCCGAGTATCGGCGAGCCGGTAGCCCCGCAGGCGACCGGCGATGGCGATGCGGTGCTGGGGAGCGAAGTCGGTAATGC
Source organism: Nocardia sp. NPDC050712 (assembly GCF_040654295.1). Lineage (NCBI taxonomy): Bacteria > Bacillati > Actinomycetota > Actinomycetes > Mycobacteriales > Nocardiaceae > Nocardia > Nocardia sp. NPDC050712. Next base: position 103,255 of record NZ_JBFAHT010000001.1, on the reverse strand, counting down.
TGAAGCCGACTCGGCTCCGGCGGCCGACCCGCTTTCGACAGACACTGAGATCAAGGATCCCGCCGAAGTCGCCGAGACGCCTGTGCTGGAGCGGATTTCGCTGCGCGCCTTCGCGGAGCCGCCTGCCGGCCGCGCCAGGTGGAAGAAGCGCACAGCCGCTGACCTTGCGGCAATAGGACTCGTCACCGAGGTAACTGGTAGCGCGACTCGAGAACCCACCGCGACCAGTGCCGCGCCGACCGACGCTGCCGCGACCGAGGCCGAAGCACACGACGCTGCCGCGATTGGGGCCGCGGCGATAAAGGCTGCTGCGACCAAGGTCGCCACCGCCAAGGCTGCAGCGACCAAAGCTGCCGCGACCAAGGCTGCAGCAACCAAAGCTGCCGCCGCTAAAGCTGCAGCGACCAAGGCTGCCGCGACCGCCGGTCCGGCGACCACGGCTGCGGCAACCGACGGTACGGCGACCACAGCTGCGGCAACCGACGGTACGGCGACCACAGCTGCGGCAACCGACGGTACGGCGACCACAGCTGCGGCAACCGACGGTATGGCGCCCGACGCTGCCGTCAGCGGGGCCGAAGCGACCGACGCTGCCACGATTGGGGCCGAAGCGACCAAGGGTGCGGCCGCCGACGGTACGGCGACCAAGGCTGCGGCAACCGACGATACGGCGACCACGGCCGCGACAACCGACGGTACAGCGCCCGACGCTGCCGTCAGCAGGGCCGAAGCGACCGAGGATGCCGCGATTGGGGCCGCGGCCACCAAGGCTGCGGCCAAGGCCGAAGCACCAGCCGCCGTGCGGATTTCCGCCGCGCCCCTGCCCGCGCACCGGGACGACTGGGAGCAGCGGGTTCTGGATGATCCGAATCTGTTGGATGACATCGGTTTTGCGGTGGGTGGTCCGTTCCATGTGATGTATCCGCAGCGGGTTGCGCGCAATATTCGCGGGTTTCGTGAGGTGTTCGTGGATGCGGGGGTGGATGGCGCGATCTATTACGGCAAGAAGGCGAACAAGTCGGCGTGTGTGGCTCGGGTCTGTGCGGAGAACGGCACGGGTGTCGATGTTTCCAGTGTCGGGGAGTTGACGTCCGCGCTGGCACAGGGTGTGCGTGGGGCCGAGTTGATGGTGACGGGGCCGGCCAAGTCGGATGATCTGCTGTGGCTGGCGGTGCGGCACGGGGCGTTGATCGCGCTCGATGCGCTCGACGAGTTGGCGCGGCTGGAGCGGATCGCGTCCGCCGACGCGGCGGCGCGGGTCTTGTTGCGTGTGCTGCCTGCCGGGTCGGACAGTCGATTCGGGTTGTCCGAGCGGGAGATCGGGGCCGCGATGTCGGCCATCGGGTCCGCGGGCACGGTCGGGCTGAAGCCGATTCAGCTGGAGGGCTTCAGTTTCCATCTCACCGGCTATGACGCGACCGCCCGCACCACCCAGGCGGCGGCACTGATCGAGCACTGCCTGGCGGCGCGTGCCTTCGGCCATCCGGCCGGCACCCTCTCGATCGGCGGCGGCTTCGGCGTCGATTATCTGCCCGAGGCGCCCTGGCAGGAGTTCACCGCGGGCGTGAACCCGGACTGGTTCCATGCCGGTAAGCGCTTCGAATCGTTTTATCCGTACCACTTCCCGGCACCCGGCCCGGCCATGCTGTCGGCGATTCTGGAGCACGACGGCCTGGGCGAACGGTTGCGCGACAACGATATCCGGCTGGCGATCGAACCGGGCCGGGCGCTGCTGGACGGCGCGGGCAGCACCGTGTTCCGGGTTCGCGGCGGCAAGATCCGGCACGCGCACGGCGAGCCGTATCAGCTGCTCACCGTGGATGGAACCAGCCTGAGCCTGTCCGAGCAGTGGTTCGACAGCGAATTCCTGCCCGATCCGGTGCTGTGGCCGCGGCGCGCCGGTGCACCAACACCGGCCAGTGTCGGTGCGGCCACCTGTCTGGAGTCCGACATGCTGAGCTGGCGGCGGATACCGCTGCCCCGCCCGGCCGCGGTGGGCGATCTGCTCGTCTATCCGAATACGGCGGGCTACCAGATGGATTCGAACGAATCCGCCTTCCACGACCTGCCGATTCCACCGAAGGTCGTCGTGCACGAGGCACCCGGGGACCGCTTCCGCTGGACGCTCGACTCCTGAGCGATCCCGGTCCCACCGCACCACCCGTAAACCCTTGATGAGGAGACACCCATGCTCGTCACGCGCGTGACGGATCTGATCGGCCGCACTCCGCTGTTCGAACTGGCCAGCACCGCTACCGGCACCCGGCTACTGCTGAAGCTCGAGCAGTTCAACCCGACCGGCGCGGCGAAGATCCGAATGGCCCGTGCCATGGTGGACGATGCCGAGCGGCGCGGTTTGCTGAAGAGTGGCGGGCATATCATCGAGTCGACGTCCGGGAACACCGGCCTCGGACTCGCGGTAGTTGCTGCCGAACGTGGGTATCGCTTTACTGCAGTGGTCGATCATCACGCGTGTAAGGACAAGTTGCGAGCGATGCGAGCGATGGGTGCGGAACTGGTGTTCGTCGCCGACGAGGACGACGACAACCTGGCCACCTCGGCCCGGGAAGACCTGGCCGAGGCGATGGCGGCCGGGCTGCCGGACGCGTATTTCACCGAGCAGCACAACAACGACGCCAACGCGGTCGGGTACTACCCCGTGGCCGAGGAATTGCTGGCCGACGTGGAACGCGTCGACATTCTGCTCTCGGCGGTGGGAACCGGCGGTTCGCTGTTCGGTACCGCCACCCGGCTGCGTCAGCTCGGCTGCATTCCGCTAGTGATCGGGGTGGAGCCGGTCGGGTCGATCGCGTTCGGCGGGCCGGGCGGGCCGTACTGGCAGTCGGGCACCGGCACACCGCCCGGGGCGACCATCGGCACCGCCGTGGATTATTCGCTGCTCGACGAGGGCGTGAAGGTCTCCGATGTGGCGGCCTTCGCGACCGCCCGCGCGGTCGCCGCCAAGCTGGGCCTGATGATCGGTGGCTCCGCGGGCGGCTCGGTGCACGCCGGGCTCACCCGCCTCGAGGAGTTCCCGCCCGGTTCCACCGTGGTCACCCTGGTCTGCGACGGCGGCGAGAAGTACCTGGACACCGTCTTCGACGACGACTGGATGAACGACCGCGACCTGCTCGACGCCGGTACCGAACGCGAGGTGCTGGCGATGCTGGACCGCTACTCCCCCGCCGCGCGGGCCGCCCAGCTGGTGAACGCGGGATGAGTCGCACCGCGAGCCGATCGGCCGCAGCGCGCACGGCAGGTGCGCGGTGATCCTGTCGCAGTACCGCGCCGACTCCAAGCGGCTCACCGCGCTGGCGACGCCGATCGCGCTGACCCAGCTGGCGCAGATCGCGGTCTCCACGACGAATATCGCGTTGATGGGCACCCTGGGGGTGCGTCAGGTCGCCGCGGGCGGCTTGGCGCTGGTGCTGTTCAACCAGATCCGGACCATGTGCGTCGGGCTGATCACCGGCACCGGCAACCGGATCGCCGCCGAGACGAGTACCTCCGGCAAGCACGGCGGCTCGGCCGATCGCGCGATCCGGGACGTGGTGCGGTCGAGTTTCCTGATCGCCACGATCGCGGGCATTCTCGGCGGCGTCCTGCTCATCGGGCTCGGCTGGTCGCTGCACTGGCTGGGCCAGGACGCCGGCGTGCTGGCCGACGCGCGGCCGCTGATGATCGCGCTCGCACCGGGACTGCTGCCCTGCCTGTGGTTCCAGGTGCTGCGCCAGTACACCGTCGGCATGCAGCGCCCGAAAGCGCTGCTGCTGGTGACGCTCGGCTCGGTCGCGCTGAATCTCGTGCTCGCGCTCGCGCTGATCCACGGCTGGGCCGGACTGCCCGCGCTCGGCCTCACCGGCGTCGGCGTCGCGACCTCGCTGGTCTACCTGATCACCTTCGGCGTCTTCTGGGCGATGGTGCGCTACGACGCCGAACTCGGGCCGCGGCTCGCGGTGCGCCCCTGGCCGGTGCACTGGCCCGCGGTGCGCGACGAACTGAAGCTGGGCACCCCGATCGCGCTGACCTACGGCTCCGAGGCGGGCATGTTCTCGGTGCTCGCGCTGGTCATGGGCAGCATCGGCCCGGCCGCGCTGGCCGCGCACAATGTCGTCTACCAGATCATCTACATCGTCTTCCAGGTCGCGATCGGCCTGTCGCACGGTGCGTCGATCCTGGTCAGCAGTGCCGTGGCGCGTGATGAGTATCCGCACGCGAAGGCGATCTCCTGGCTGGCGCTGCGGCAGGTGGCGGTGGTCGCGGCACTCACCGGCGTGGCCTACGTCGTCATCCCGAATCTGGTGCTGCGCCCGTTCCTGGAGCCCGGCGATACCCACACCCTCGATATCGCCCGCAGCCTGTTGCTGATCGGCATCGTGCTGCAGTTCTTCGATGCCGCGCAGAACATCGGCACCGGCCTGCTGCGCGGCCTGGGCGCCACCAACGCCGGGTTCCGGCTGTCGCTGATCGGGTACTGGCTGGTCGGCCTGCCGAGCGCCCTGTTCCTCGCGTTCCCGGTGGGTCTGGGCGCGGCGGGCGTCTGGTGGGGCCTGACCGCGGGGTTGGCGACCACCGCCGTGCTGATGCTGCGCCGCTACTTCGCGCTGCTGGACGAGAAGGAGCGCGATCAGCTCCCGCTGCTCACCAAAACCCTGTCCAGCACCGGCTGATCCCGGGACATCGGGCCCGCTCCTCGCGTAGGTTCTAGAACAGGTTTCAGTTCTGGATGCAGGAGTTCCCATGTCGTTCGTGATCGTCTCCAGGCCGCGCCCGCACGTCGCGCTGATCACGCTCAACCGGCCGGATCGGATGAACGCCATGGCCTTCGACGTCATGGTGCCGCTGCGGGAGACCTTGCAGGCCGTCGCGGCCGACAACGACGTGCGCGTGGTCGTGCTCACCGGTGCGGGCGAGGGCTTCTGCTCGGGCGCCGATCTCCAGCACTCCGGCGCCATCCCGGGTGTGGCCGGGCTGACCCGCACCAGCATCGCGCGGCGGTCGATGGACCTGTTCAACGACGTCATGCTGGCCCTGCGGCGGATGCACCAGCCGGTGATCGCGGCGATCAACGGCGCGGCCATCGGCGGCGGCTTCTGTCTCAGCGTCGGGGCGGACATCCGCCTCGCCGCCGAGGGCGCCCACTTTCGCGCCGCCGGCATCAACAACGGCCTCACCTCGGCGGAACTCGGCTTCAGCTACCTGCTGCCGCGCGCCATCGGATCCTCGCGGGCCTTCGAGATCATGCTCTCCGGGCGCGATGTCGACGCGGTCGAAGCCGAACGGATCGGGCTGGTTTCGCGGGTGGTCCCCGGCGACAAGCTCCTGGAGACCAGCTACGACCTGGCCGAGCAGATCCTGCGCTACAGCCGCGTCGGCACCGAGCTCACCAAGCGCATGCTGTGGAGTGGGATGGAAGCCGGCAGCTTCGAATCCCACATGCAGCACGAAGGTATGGCGCAGATCTACGTGCGCCTGACGACCGAGAACTTCGACGAGGCGATGCGCGCCCGCAAGGACCGCCGCCCGCCGAACTACCAGGACTAGATGTTGACGCCGTAATCCCGCGCGATGCCGCCGAGCCCGGAGGCGTAGCCCTGGCCGATGGCGCGGAACTTCCATTCGCCGCCGTGCCGGTAGAGCTCGCCGAAGACCATCGCGGTCTCGGTGGAAGCGTCCTCAGAGAGGTCGTAGCGGGCCAGTTCGGCGCCGTTGCTGCGATCGACCACGCGGATGAAGGCGTTGCGGATCTGACCGAACGACTGGCCGCGGGCGTCGGCGTCGTGGATGGAGACCGGGAAGAAGATGTTGGTGATCGACGGCGGCACCGCCGCGAGGTTGACGTTGATCACCTCGTCGTCGCCTTCGCCCTCACCGGTCAGGTTGTCACCGGTGTGCTCGATGCTGCCGTCCGGCGACTTCAGATTGTTGTAGAAGATGAAGTGCTGATCCGACAGCACCTTCAGATTCGCCCCGGTCGCGAGCGCGCTCGCGTCGAGGTCGTAGTCGGCACCGGTGGTGGTGCGCGTGTCCCAACCGAGGCCCACCGCGACATTGGTGAGGTTCGGCGCCTGCTTCGACAACGAGACGTTGCCGCCTTTGGCGAGTGTGACGGACATGATCCCCTTCCGTTCGGCGCGCCTGCGCCGCCTTCCATCCTGATTATTCCCGCTGACCCGGAGTTTGTCGGCTCAGTTCGGCGTCTCGGCCCATTGTCGCAAGGTCGCCACTCTGCCCTGTAGCGCGTCCAGCTCGCTCTGGTCCAGGATGTTGCGCTGAATGCCTTGGGCCACAGCGAAAGCCGACTGCCGATGGTCGTCGATGACTTCGACGTCCAGCTGTACCGCCACGTAATCCTCGGCGCCCGGCATCTCCTCGGCGATCACCTGCGCCTTGCCGCGCGCGCACAGCGCCACGTTGCCGCCGCCCAGGATCAGCAACGCGATGTCGGGCTGCTTGCGCAACCGGGCCAGCGAGCCGCGGTCGAACTTGAGGCTGAGCAGGATGCGCCGATCACCGGCGCGCACCGGCCAGGACACCGGAATCGCGTGCGGAGCGGGGTCGGTGGTGACCAGGACCGCGATGGTGTCGCGCGGCCAATTCGGTAATGCGTCGAGTTCGGGGTGTTCCATGGCGGACCCATCGGTCGAGTGGTCTTGACGTTGCGCGGGAGTCGCTCCTGCTGCCATCTTCGTCACCTCGCGAATCGTTGCTTGGGGTCGCACTGTTGCCAGTCTAAAGCGCTGTGGCCCTTGCTCGCTGGTGTGCGTGATCTTTCGGCGAGGTGCCCTGACCAGGCAAGGCTTGCCTCATTAGACCTCCGGGCCGCCTGCCAGGGGCGGCGCACACTGTACGATTGACGGACGGCCGAGAACGATGCATCATTCGTAGCAACCCTGTGTTCATCAGGAGTTCTTCTTTCGCCGGCCGATGGCTGTCCGGCCCTGCGTGTGCTGTCGCCACGCTCGGTCGCCCGCCGTGCGCTGGACAGCACTCGCCCATGACGCCGCTACGGGCGTCCGGTGAGCGAGTGAGGTGAGAACGACATGGTCAACCTGCCGTCCGAATATCGGCCTGCCGATTCGTTCCTGCCCTACGGCACCGTTCCGAATCCCTGACTCTGACCGCGCCGGTCCCGGCGGCCTGTCAGCCGATGCCCTCGAGGCATCGGCAGGGCCGATCTCCGGCCTCCGGCGCGGTGCCCCGGGGGGATCAGTCATGGATCACGACATACGAACGGAGCGAACACCACCGATGATGGATATGGGAGCAGTGAACCCGGCAATGCTGGCCGGCGCCGTGCAGCTGGCCGGAAACTTGGCGGCCTCGCAGGCGACGATCGACGACTTGGCATACCTGCGCACCGAATTGGCGGCGGCCGAGGTGCCGTTCGTGCTGATCCGGGACAGCGGGCACCGGCTGGGGCTGGCCGCGGACGCCGCGCATCAGGCCATGGTGCGCCGGGTCACCGCCACCGCCGTAGCCTCCGGGTTCTCCTGTATCGAGTTAGCGCACAATGTCTTCCGCATCGGCCGCGATCACGATCCGGCCCACCATGTGGAACTCGAGCTGTGGGAGTACCACGGCGACACTGTCGAATGCCCCCGCCCTAATGCCCTGACCCGCAACGTCTTCGATGTCGCCGATGTGGACTACATCCAGGTCCGGCTGTTCGACCGGGTCTGGCCGACGCTGGCGGGCATGTTCGCGCCGCAGCCCACCGATGTCGGCTTCGACATCGACATCGTGTTCTCCTGGGTGGACGGTTCCGACCCGGAATTCCGGGCCCGCCGCGCGGGGATGCTGGCCCAGGTGGTGGTCGGCGAGGGCGACGACGCCGACGCCCGGATCCGCCAGATCGACGAGCTGAAGTACGCCCTGCGCGCGGTGCACAAGAACGCGCCCTGGATCCGGCGCATCTTCATCGCCACGGACTCGGCTGTCCCGAGCTGGCTTTCGGAGCATCCGAAGGTGACCGTGGTGCGCGCGGTCGACCATTTCAGCGACACCAGCGGACTGCCGATCTTCAATTCCCATGCGGTGGAATGCCAGTTGCAGCACATCGACGGATTGTCCGAGCACTTCCTGTATTCCAACGACGACATGTTCTTCGCCCGGCCGGTGCGCCCGTCGATGTTCTTCTCCCCGGCGGGGATCAGCCGGTTCATCGAGGCCGACACCCGGATCGGACCGGGCCGTAATCACGAGCGGCGCAGCGGGTTCGAGAACGCCGCGCGCGTGAATCGCGCGCTGCTGGCCGACCGGTTCGGGCACGTCATCACGCGACATCTGGAGCACACGCCGGTGCCGTTGTCCCGCAGCGTATTACACGAGATGGAAGAGGTGTTCGCGGCCGACTTCGCCCGCACCCGGACCAGCCGGTTCCGCGCCGCCACCGATATCTCGGTCACCAACTCGCTCTACCACTACTACGCGCTGCTCACCGGGCGCGCGGTGCCGCAGGAACAGGCGCACATGCGCTATGTCGACACCACCGGCCACGCCGGGCTCGAATTGCTCGACGGGCTGGGGCGCGACCGCGACGTCGACTTCTTCTGCCTGAACGACGGCAGCTTCCCCGAAGTGTCCGAAGCCGAACGGACACAGCGGGTATCGGATTTCCTCGCCAACTACTTCCCGGACCCGGCGCCGTGGGAGCGGCGCGGGATCAGTGCACCGACTCGTCGTCCGATTCCTCTGAAGATGGCTGCGGACGGAGTCGGCGGGGCGGGTCGGGCTCAGCCGGCTGCGGGCGCTGCATAAAGAGCGGGATCTTGGCCGCGGGCGGGATGACGATGCCCGCCTCGGCCAGCCGCGCCTCGGTCTCCGCCGGGGTGGCCGGTGTACCGACGGTCGGGCCCTTCTCGACCGGCACGACCGAATGGACCACGGTTTCCGGGTAGACGTGCACCAGGTTGAACGCCTGGGCGCCGTCGCGGCCGCGCTGGCCACCGTCGGCGACGCCCAGATCCTGGGTGTAGCAGGTGGCCGAGGCGACCGAGACCGGGATGCCCGCGAAGGTCGCCGACGTCGAGTAGTGCAGATGGCCGGCCAGAATCGCGCGCACGTCGCTACCGTCCAGCACATCGGCCAGGCGGCGCTGTTCGCGCAGCTCGACCGTCACTGCGAGATCCATCACACACGGCACCGGCGGGTGGTGCATCGCCAGGATGGTGCCGAACGGCGCGGGCGTGGCCAGCACCGAGCGCAGCCAGTCCAGCTGCGCGCCGGAGATCTCGCCGTAGTGGTGGCCGGGCACCGAGGTGTCCAGCGCGATGATCCGCAGGCCGTCGATCATGTGCACCCGGTCCAGCGGGGCCGTCGAGGCCCGTTCGCGCAGGAGCTTGCGGCGCAGGGTGCCGCGATCGTCGTGGTTGCCCTGCACCCACACGATCGGGGCGCCGATGTGCCGCGCGAACGGCTCCACGATCGCGCGCAGCTTGTCGTAGGCGCCCGGCTCACCCTTGTCGGTGAGATCGCCGGTGAACACGATCGCGGTCGGCCGGATATGGGTGGCCGCCGCCTGGTCGATGACCTGGCGCAGACGCTGCTCTGCGTCGACGGCACCGTATAGATCGCCGTCGCCGGCGACCAGGTGGGTGTCGCTGAAGTGGAACAACACATGATTCGGTCGCGGGTGCTCCGCGACTCTGCTGATGCGCACCGGACCGAGGTCCCTCCCGGCGGGTAGCCCGCCGATCATTTCGAGCGACCTGCGAGCAGTCGCCACGGATTTGGCTTCGGGTTCCGCCGCCAGGATAGCGAAGGCCCGTTTACAGGATTCCCGGCATACGGTGACGACACACTTGCGAGAAGGTGAGATTTCGGTGTCGGACGCTCGAGCCGAAAAGGTTGGTGTACGTGTCATCGCCCCTAGCGACCACACCGTTTACTCCCGGGCCAACTTCCAGCCGGACCCGAATGACAGCCGTTTCCGAGCGAGCGCGGGACACGATGGCGGACAGAGTTTCCCGGTCACCGCGGTTAGGCTGATCCGGTGGCTACTGTCTCCGAGCTCTGGCTCTACCCGATCAAAGGCTGCGCGGGCACCCCGCTGACCCGCGCGGAGATCCTGCCGACCGGGGTCGTGCACGATCGCGCGTTCATGTTCGTCCGTCCCGACGGGCTGTTCCGCAGCCAGCGCAGCACCCCGCTGCTCTCGGTGATCCGGCCCGAGTTGGCCGGTGACGGCGCCAAACTCACGCTCGGCGCGCTGGACCACGAAACCCACACGCTCGACATCCGGTCGGACGGGCCGCGCCTGACCGTGAACGTGCACAACACCTGGGAGGGTGCGGGCGTCGACCAGGGTGACGAGGTCGCCGCCTGGGCCAGTGCGCTGCTCGAGGAGGATGTGCGCCTGGTCCGCGTTCCGCCGGAGCACCAGCGCGCGGTCGACGAGTGGCACGGCGACATCACCTTCACCGACTCCACCGCGCTGCACCTGACCTCGGACGCCTCCCTGGACGACCTGAACGCCCGCATCGAAGCCAATGGCGCCGCCCCGGTCCCGATGGAGCGCTTCCGCCCCAACATCGTGGTCACCGGCTGGACCACCCCCTACGCCGAAGACGACATCCGCGACTTCACCCTCGGCAGCACCGAGTTGCGGTGGGTAAAGCCCGACGTCCGCTGCCAGGTCACCGTCGTCGACCAGCCCACCGGCAAGCGCGCGGGCCCCGAGCCCCTGCGCACCCTGGCCGGCTACCGCCGGGACCCGGGCGGCGGCGTCACCTTCGGCATCAAGGTCGCCGTAAACCGCCCGGGCACAATCACTCTCGGCGACGAGCTCGTAGTGCACTGAACGCACCACTGGTTGATCGACGCTAGGACAGCATCAGCGAGGCCAGAATTCGCGCCAGTCGGCCGGGGTGAGGGGGGTGCGGGTGCCGCGGGTGGATTCGGCGGTGTCCTCCGCGGCGCGGATGTGGGTGGCGAAGGCGAGGGTGGCTTTGCGGAGGCGCTCCTCGGCGCTGTCCGGGCCGCCGAGGTGGACGACGCGCAGGTGCTCGGGGATCAGGTCGTCGGGCAGGCCCGCTTTGGTGCTGCGGCCGATGATCTTCTCGGCCAGGGCCAGGGCGGGTTGGGCCAGGGCGATGCCGTCCAGGCAGGAGCGCCGGGACTTCTCCGTGGATTTGCGTTCCTCCCAGGCTTTTTCCTGGGCGGCGATCTTCGCTTCGAGGGGAGCGTGCGGATCGATGGAGGCATCGGAGAGCTGCGGGCTGCGGTTGACGAGCTTGGCGACCAGGGCGGCGGCGACGTCGTCGACGGTGAACTCGCCCGCGGCCTCGGCGATCCGGGAGTGGAACAGGACCTGGAGCAGGAGATCGCCGAGTTCCTCCTTGATGGTCTCGGCGTCCTCGTGGCCGATCGCGTCGAGGAGTTCGTAGGTCTCCTCGAGCAGATAGGGGCGCAGCGAGTCATGGGTCTGGGTGACTTCCCAGCCGCCGAAATTCCACAGGCGATCCATCACCTCGACCGCGCCGGCCAGCCCGCGGGCGACGACCGCGGTGTCGGCGCTCGTCTCGGATTCCGTGCTCATCGGGCCGCCGTGACCTCGGTGGCGACGGTGAGATCGACCGCGCCCTGGGCCTTTCCGTCCAGCGCCAGCAGCAGATCGGCGACGAATTGCAGCAGGCGCACATCGCGCACCCGGTTCGCGCCGACGCTGTCCTCGACCCGCGGCAACGGCAACTGCACGACACCGCTGGCCGGCTTGTAGGTCGCGCTCGGATACAGCCGCTTCAACCGCAACTGCTTGGAATCCGGCAGGTTCAGCATCGGCGAGATCTTCAGGGTGGTGCCGGCGACCGCGATCTCGGTGAGCCCGTACTCCCGGCCCAGCAGGCGCAGCTTCGCCACCGACACCAGCCGGCCGACCTCGACCGGCAGCGGGCCGTAGCGGTCCACGAGCTCCTCGACGACGGCGGCCAGAGCCGAATCGTCCTGAGCCGAGGCGAGTTTGCGGTAGGCCTCCAGGCGCAGCCGATCGCTGGCGATGTAATCGGGCGGGATGTGCGCGTCGACCGGGAGATCGATGCGGACCTCCTTGGCCTCCTCGCTGGTGGTGATCGGCTTGCCGTCGGCGGCGGCCCGGTAGGCCTCCACCGCCTCGCCGACCAGGCGCACGTAGAGGTCGAAGCCGACGCCGGCGACGTGACCGGACTGCTCGGCGCCGAGCACGTTGCCCGCGCCGCGGATCTCGAGGTCCTTCATCGCCACCGCCATGCCGGCGCCGAGATCGGAGTTCTGCGAGATCGTGGCGAGCCGGTCGTAGGCGGTTTCGGTGAGCGGCTTCTCCGGCGGGTACAGGAAGTAGGCGTAGCCGCGCTCCCGGCTGCGGCCGACCCGCCCGCGCAGCTGGTGCAGCTGGGACAGGCCCAGCGCGTCGGCGCGCTCCACGATCAGGGTGTTGGCGTTGGAGATGTCCAGACCCGTCTCGATGATGGTGGTACACACCAGCACGTCGTATTCGCGCTCCCAGAAGCCCTGCACGGTCGCCTCGAGCGTGTCCTCGTTCATCTGGCCGTGCGCGACCACCACCCGGGCCTCGGGCACCAGATCGCGGATCCGCTGGGCGGCCTTGTCGATCGAGGACACCCGGTTGTGCACGTAGAACACCTGGCCGTCGCGCAGCAATTCGCGGCGGATGGCCGCGGTGACCTGCTTGTCGTTGTAGGCACCGACGTAGGTGAGCACCGGGTGGCGCTCCTCGGGCGGGGTCAGAATGGTCGACATCTCGCGGATGCCGGCCAGGCTCATCTCCAGGGTGCGCGGGATCGGCGTCGCGGACATGGTCAGCACGTCGACGTGGGTCCGCAGCGCCTTGATGTGCTCCTTGTGCTCGACGCCGAACCGCTGCTCCTCGTCGACGACGACCAGGCCGAGATCCTTCCAGCGGATGCCGGTCTGCAGCAGGCGGTGCGTGCCGACCACGATGTCGACCGAGCCGTCGGCCATGCCCGCCATCACCTCGCGGGCGTCGGCCGGGTCGGTGAAGCGGGACAGGCCCTTGACGTTGACCGGGAACCCGGCGACGCGGTCGGTGAAGGTCTGCAGATGCTGCTGCGCCAGCAGGGTGGTCGGCACCAGCACCACGACCTGCTTGCCGTCCTGCACCGCCTTGAACGCGGCGCGCACCGCGATCTCGGTCTTGCCGTAGCCGACGTCGCCGCACACCACGCGGTCCATCGGGACCGCCTTCTCCATGTCCGATTTCACCTCGGCGATGGCGGTCATCTGGTCGACCGTCTCGGTGAAGACGAACGCGTCTTCCATCTCCTGCTGCCACGGCGTGTCCGGACCGAACGCGTGCCCGGGCGCGGCCTGACGGGCCGCGTACAGCTGCACCAGCTCGCCCGCGATCTCGCGAACGGCTTTGCGCGCCTTGCGTTTCGTATTCGCCCAGTCCGAGCCGCCGAGCTTGGACAGGCTCGGCAGCTCGCCGCCGACATAGCGGGACAGCTGATCCAGCGACTCCATCGGCACGAACAGCCGGTCACCCGGCTGACCGCGCTTGCCGGGCGCGTATTCGATAACCAGGTATTCGCGACGAGCCCCGCCGATGGTGCGTTCGATCATCTCCACGAAGCGGCCGATGCCGTGCTGATCGTGCACCACCATGTCGCCGGCGCTCAGCGCCAGCGGGTCCACCTGGTTGCGGCGTTTGGCGGGCATCCGCTTGCCCTCGCCGGGCGCGGTGACCCGGTTGCCGGTGAGATCGGACTCGGCGACCACGACCAAGCCGACGTCGGCCAGGACCAGGCCGTCGTGCAGCGAACCGCACAGCACCCCGACCACCCCGGCGACGGGTTCGGCCCCCGGCTCGAGCGCCGCGGCGGGCACCTCGGCGTCGGCCAGACGTTCCAGAATGCGTTGTGCCGTACCGTGTCCCGCGACCACGACGGCCGCGCGGCCGCCGGTCGACACGTGGGCGCGCAGCGCGGCGAAGATGGTGGCGACCAGTTCCTCCGAGCCGCGCGCGGAGGTACCGCCGGTGACCGGGAGCACCACCTCGGCCGGATCGCCGGAGGCCAGCGGGCTCAGCGTCCACCAGGGCAGGTCGTGCCGGTCGGCGCTCTCGTGGATCTCGGTCAGCGACCGGTAGCCCGAGGCCGCGAGATCGAGCCCGTGCCCGCCCAGCGGCGCCGCGCCACCGAAAGACGCTGCGGTCCAAGAGGCTTCGAGGAATTCCGCGCCGGTGCGCACCAGATCGGCGGCGCGGGTGCGCACCTTCTCCGGATCGCACAGCAGCAGGTGGGTGCCCACGGGCAGCACCTCGGTGAGCAGGCGCAACTCGCCGGGCTGTAGCACCGGCAGCAGCGCCTCCATGCCCTCGACCGGGATGCCCTCGGACAGCTTGTCCAGCATCTCCACCAGGGCGGCGTCGGCGGCGTTGTCGCGCGCGACCACGCCGGCGCGCTCGCGCACCGCGTCGGTCAGCAGCAGCTCGCGGCACGGCGTGGCGACGATCACGGGGACGTCGACCTCGGCGAGCGAGCGCTGATCGGCGACCGAGAAGGCGCGCACCTCGGTGATCTCGTCACCCCAGAACTCGACCCGGACCGGGTGATCGGCCGTGGGCGGGAAGATGTCGAGAATGCCGCCGCGCACCGCGAACTCGCCGCGCTTACCCACCATGTCGACCCGGCTGTAGGCGAATTCGACCAGGCGCGTGAGCAATTCGTCGAAGTCGAATTCCGCGCCGACCCGCAGCACGATCGGCTCGATATCGCCCAGGCCGGCCGCCATCGGCTGCATCAGCGAGCGCACGGTCGTCACGATCACGCGTAGCGGCTCGGGGAACATCGTGTCCTCGGGGTGCGCGAGCCGGCGCAGCACCTCGAGCCGGCGGCCCACCGTGTCGGCCCCGGGCGAGAGCCGCTCGTGCGGCAGCGTCTCCCAGGACGGGAACACCGCGACACTCCCGCCCAGGATCTCGGTCAGCTCGACCGTCAGATCATCGGCCTCGCGCCCCGTCGCCGTCACCACCACCAGCGGCCGCTGCGCCGCCAGGGTGGCCGCCACGAACGGCCGCACCGAACTCGGCGCGACCAGCTCCACGGTCGACTTCCCGACCAGCTCGGCAACGGTCCGCAGGGCGCTGTCGGCCCCGGCCACCGCGGCCAGTCCGGCAAGAGGTGGGCGGTGCGTGGACATCGACGACTCCTGAGCTCAGGCGGGGTTTCCTAACGGCCAACCGAGTCTAGTCAGTGTTGGATTGGCGGCGCCTGCGGCACCGCATGTTCGCGGCCCCTGATGTCTCGCGTCCGAGCAGCCGAGACTCGCGCCTGC
Organism: Nocardia sp. NPDC050712; assembly: GCF_040654295.1. NCBI lineage: Bacteria > Bacillati > Actinomycetota > Actinomycetes > Mycobacteriales > Nocardiaceae > Nocardia > Nocardia sp. NPDC050712. The sequence continues at coordinate 87,964 of NZ_JBFAHT010000001.1, read as the reverse complement.
GGCGCATGCGCTTCGGCTGCTCGGACGCGAGACGGCCGCGAACGGTCGGTCGCAAAACTCCCTCCGCGGGGGTTGCTACGCAGCGAATACGTTATGGCACGTAGCGACGCAACCGGCGCGCCGCGAATTCCCGGAAGTACGACAGCTTTTCGGCCGGAACGATGGACGGCAGCAGGAAATACCAGGCCCGCTCCATCCGGGTGGCCATCTGGTCGATCGACTCGGTGCCGACCGCCACGATGTGCACGCCCGCGGTGACCTCCTGCAGCAGCAGGCCCACCACCTCCGGGTCCAGACCGGGCTCCAGGTCACCCTGCGCGATGGCCCGCTCGGACAGCAAGCGGTAGGTATCGCCCCAGGTCTTGGCGATATTGTCGCCCTGGGCGCCGCGGTAGTCGCCGATCTGGTGGGTCAGCTTCAGCATGGCGCCGACCATCGGATCGTTCATCGATAGATCGGCCACCACGTAGGTGATGCCGATGCACGCCTCCAGCGCGGGCACGCGCGGGTCGAAGAAACCCTGGCACGAGGAGACGAGCCGCTCGTTGCCCTGATCCACTACGGCGCGCGCTAGCTCTTCCTTCGAGCCGAAGTGAAAGTACAAGGCGCCCTTGGTCACATTGGACTGCGCGATGATCTCGCTGAGGCTCGCGTTGGCGTAGCCCAAGCGCAGAAAGACATCGGCAGCGCCCGCAAGGACGGAGTCGCGGGTGATCTCCGCGCGCGCTTGCCTAGCCATCAGATCCGCCTGTCATCCCTAAAACCAGCCATCCTGAAGTAGACCGACATCCCGAATTAGACCGACATACCGCTCGAACAGCACCCAGAGGATGGGTGAACCGTACCACTGGGTGAGCGTGCGACAGCGAATTCGAGCATTCCCCAGGGGGCGCAGCGCAATTCACTGGTTAACAAAACGGCTCAGTCCCCATCGCGGCGCGCCCAGGGCACGCCGTTGGTTCCCTGTGAGCTGAGTCGTGGCGCGGCCTCCAGATGACTCAACCCGTTCCAGCACAGATTCACCAGGTGTGCTGCCACAACCTCTTTCGGTGGTTCCCGCACGTCCAGCCACCAGGTGGCGGCCGTGGAGACCATGCCGACCAGCGCCTGGGCGTACAGCGTGGCGAGACTGGTATCGAACTCCCGCCGCTCGAAATCTCCGGCCAGGATATGGGATACCTGATTCACCGCTTCGTTCAGCAGGCTCGAATAGCGGCCGTCGCCGGTCGCGGCGGGCTGATCGCGCACCAGGATCCGGAATCCGTCGGTGCGTTCCTCGATGTAGGTCAGCAGCGCCAGCGCAACCCGTTCCAGCCGCACCCGGGACCGATGGTGGGTGAGCGAGGAGGTGATCATGTCGAGCAGCATCGACATCTCGCGGTCGACAACGACCGCGTACAGGCCTTCCTTACCACCGAAGTGTTCGTACACAACGGGTTTGGACACCTGAGCCCGCTGCGCGATCTCCTCGATCGAGGTGGCCTCGTAGCCACGTTCGGCGAAGAGCACCCGGCCGATCTCGATCAACTGTTGCCGGCGTTGGGTCCCCGTCATGCGTGGACGGGTCACCCGCTGCGGCTCACCCGAAGTCACCACGTGCCTCCTCGGCTACGACCAGCACTACCGTCGACAACTGTTCCAGACAGCGGCGCCACACGCCCACCCCGAGGCCCCGCCAAGATTCGCGAGGAGGCGGACTAGTATGCGAGGATCTTTCCCGTGCCGCTGGCACAGCGGTGGGTTTTGTGTCGATCCGCCGGTGTGGCAATCCGCCGTAGTGTAATGGCAGCACCTCTGATTTTGGTTCAGATAGTTCAGGTTCGAGTCCTGGCGGCGGAGCACATCGGCGGCACGATGGCCTATCGCCGCCATGCACGATGACAGGCAGCCGAGGGAGATTCATGCCACAGCAGACCGCCGTCGTCGTTCTCGCAGCCGGAGCCGGGACGCGAATGCGGTCTAAGACCCCTAAAGTGCTGCATTCGCTGGCCGGTCGGAGCATGCTCGCGCACGCGCTGCATGCGGCGAACGAGATCGACCCCGCCTTTCTCATCACCGTGGTGGGTCACGACCGCGAACAGGTCGGCGCCGCGGTAGCCGCGGAGGCCGAGATCATGGGCCGGGAGATCACTCCCGCCCTGCAGGAACAGCAATTGGGCACCGGGCACGCGGTGCAGTGCGCGCTCGCGGCACTGCCGGCCGACTTCGGTGGTGACCTGCTGGTCACCTCCGCCGACGTACCGCTGCTCGACGGGCACACCCTGTCCGCGCTGCTCGACGAGCACCGCAGCTATCCCGAACGCTCGGCGGTCACCGTGCTGACCTTCGTGCCGGACGACCCGAACGGCTACGGCCGCATCGTCCGCGACGCCGAAGGCCACGTCAACGAGATCGTCGAGCACGCCGACGCCACCCCCGAGCAGGCCGCGATCACCGAGGTCAACTCGGGTGTCTACGTCTTCGACGCGGCCGTGCTGCGCACCATGGTGGGCCGGTTGTCCACCGCCAACGCCCAGCACGAGCTCTACCTCACCGACGTGCTGAAGCTGGCCCGCGAGGCCGGCCATCCGGTGCACGGCGCCCGCCTGGTCGACGCGAACAAGGTGACCGGCGTCAACGACCGGGTGCAGCTGTCCGAGGCGGCGAACACCCTGAACCGCTACATCCTGGAGCGCCACATGCGCGCCGGGGTCACCATCATGGATCCGGCCTCCACCTGGGTGGACGCGGCCGTGCGGATCGGCCGCGACGCCGTGCTCAAGCCCGGCGTGCAGCTGCTCGGCACCACCGTCATCGGCGAGGACGCCGAGGTCGGGCCGGATTCCACCCTGACCGACGTACTGGTCGGCGACGGCGCGAAAGTGGTTCGCACGCACGGCGAGCAGGCCGCGATCGGGCCCGGCGCCACCATCGGGCCGTTCAGCTATCTACGCCCGGGCACCGTGGTCGGCGACTCCGGCAAGCTCGGCGCCTTCGTCGAGACCAAGAACGCCACCATCGGCGCCCACTCCAAGGTGCCGCACCTGACCTACGTCGGCGACGCCACCATCGGCGAGCACAGCAACATCGGCGCTTCGAGTGTCTTCGTCAATTACGACGGCGTGAAAAAGCACCACACGGTGGTCGGCTCGCACGTCCGGACGGGCAGCGACACCATGTTCATCGCGCCGGTGACGGTGGGTGACGGCGCCTATACGGGGGCAGGTACTGTACTGCGCAGAAGCGTTCCTCCGGGGGCCCTGGCGGTCTCGGGTGGGGCGCAGAAGAATATCGAGGGCTGGGTGCAGCGTCACCGTCCCGGGACGGCCGCGGCGCGTGCGGCGGAGGCAGCGAACAAGGCCTCCGACGGAGATGTCGAGTCAGGCAATTGAGCAAAAGGATGGCAACTAGCAGTGACCGCGTCATGGATCGACAACCAGAAGAACCTGATGCTCTTCTCGGGACGCGCTCATCCTGAGCTGGCCGAGCAGGTCGCCAAGGAACTCGACGTCCACGTCACCCCGCAGACCGCCCGCGATTTCGCCAACGGCGAGATCTTCGTCCGCTTCGAGGAATCCGTGCGTGGCTCGGATGCCTTTGTGCTGCAGAGCTTTCCCGGCCCCGATCTGAACAAGTGGCTGATGGAACAGCTGATCATGATCGACGCGATGAAGCGTGGATCGGCCAAGCGCATCACCGCGGTGCTGCCGTTCTACCCGTACGCCCGCCAGGACAAGAAGCACCGTGGCCGCGAGCCCATCTCCGCGCGCCTGGTCGCCGATCTGCTCAAAACCGCGGGCGCGGACCGCATCATCACGGTCGACCTGCACACCGACCAGATCCAAGGCTTCTTCGACGGACCCGTCGATCACATGCACGCGCAGGTGCAGCTGGTCGAGTACATCCGCAACAACTACCCGCTGGAGAACGTCACCGTCGTCTCCCCGGACGCGGGCCGGGTGAAGGTCGCGGAGAAGTGGGCCAACAACCTCGCCGACGCCCCGATGGCCTTCATCCACAAGACCCGTGACCCGCTGGTGCCCAACCAGGTCGTGGCCAACCGCGTGGTCGGTGACGTCGAGGGCCGCACCTGCATCCTGATCGACGACATGATCGACACCGGCGGCACCATCGCCGGCGCGGTGAAGGTGCTCAAGGAGGCGGGCGCGCTCGACGTCGTCATCGCCGCCACCCACGGTGTGCTCAGCGCCCCGGCCGCCGAGCGGCTCTCGACCTGTGGCGCCAAGGAAGTCGTGGTCACCAACACCCTGCCGATCACCGAGGACAAGAAGTTCCCGCAGCTGACGGTGCTGTCCATCGCGCCGCTGCTGGCCCGCACCATCCGCGAGGTCTTCGAGAACGGCTCCGTGACGGGCCTTTTCAACGGCAACGCCTGACATACCCCGACAATGGCCCGGACTCGATGTCCGGGCCATTGTTGTTTGCCCGGCAGGTAGCGGCGTGTGACGATGGTGGGCGATTTCGATTCCGGGAGGGGACTCGCCCATGAGCACGCCGCAGGATCCGCAGCAGCCCATCGATCTGTGGAAGTCGCAGCAGCCGCAGGACGGCGCGCCGCCCCAGGCCGATCCGACACAGGTGTGGCAGCCCGGGCAGGCCGACCCGACCCAGGTCTGGCAGCCGGAGCAGCCCGCGCCGGGCGCGTACACCCCGCCCGTCTCGCAGCCCGTGCCACCGCCCGCGTATCCAGGTTTCGCACCGCCACCGGCGCCGCCCGCCTACCCGGCCTACGGTCAGCCGTACCAGCAGCCGGGTTATCCCCAGCAGGGTTACCAGCAGCCCTACCCGGGGTACGGCGCGCCCGGCTATCCCCCGCCCTACGCCCAGCCGACGCAGGCTCCGGCCTGGTCGATCGCCAGCTTCGCCTGCCTCGCGGTATCGGCGGCCTCGGTCCTGTTCTTCTGCGGGCTCCCGATGATCGCCTCCGGCCCGGCCGGGGTCATCCTCGGCGTCGTCGGCCACTCCAAGGGCGAGCCGCTCGGCAAGTGGGCCGCGATCGCCAACGGTGTCTCAGTCGCCCTGGCCCTGATCCTGATCCTGCTGGGAATCGCCGCTTTCAGTTCGCTCGACTCGGCCTAGTCGCTCGTCACCCCCGGCGCACGCCGCTAGGCTCGTGGAGGTACTGAACCCGAGGAGAAGGACGGGCGCATGAACGGCGAACGGCTCGATCAAGACATGGGTGACGACGACCAGGCCGACGAGATCCGCGAATACGAGCGCAATGTCGAGGATCCGCCGAACGAGTTGCGGATCCGCAATCGGGAGGGCGACGCCGACGGCCGGCTCGGGATCGGCGAGGAACTGGACCAGGAGTGGCGCCGCGGCGACGGGCGGGCCGAGGCCGAGCGCGAGGACGAGCGACCCGCCGAGGTCGCCGCCGTAGACATCGTCGACGATTCCGATCTGTAAAGATTCCTGATGTAGCGATCGCGCGTGGCAGCTGACCCGTACTTCGACGAGGAGAGCGCTATGACCAACCCGCAGAACCCGGACGAGTCGCCGGAACCGCTGACCGGTAGCGCGCCCCAGTCCGGGCAGGATTCCGACCCGACGCCCTCCCTATCCAAGTCCGCGGCGGGTGAGCCCGATTCCGCGGAGCAGTGGTCGTCGCGGGCCGCGGAGGCGTCGCCGTACGAGTCCGGGTCACCGTCTCCGACACCTGGCGCGCCGACCTACACCGGTGGCGGATATTCGCAGACGCCGGAGTCGGCGTCGACCGGTGCGGGGTACCCGCCGTATCCGGCGGGGCCCTGGGAGCAGGGTGAGTCCGCTGCGGGGCAGCCGGGCCAGCCCTACCCCGGTCAGCCCTACCAGCAGGGACAGTCCTACCAACCGGGCCAGCCTTATCAGCAGGGCCAGTCCTATCCCGGTCAGCCCTACCCGCAGGCGAATCCGGGCCAGCCATATCAGCAGGGTCAGCCCTATCCCGGACAGTCCTACCCGCAGGGACAGTCCTACCAACCGGGCCAACCTTTCCAGCAGGGGCCGCAAACCGGCGGCTACCCCCAATCCGGGCAGCAGCCCTACCCGTATCCGGGGGGCCAATATCCGCAGGGCGCCTATGGCACGCCGACGCAGCGGTCCGGTACCCAGCTGTTCTCGATCCTGGGTTTCATCTGCGCACCCCTCGCGCTGTTCCTGTGCCCGCTGCTGTTCGGGCCGGCCGGAATCATCCTCGGCCTGGTCGGTCGCAACAAGGGTGAGTCGCTGGGCAAGTGGGCCGCCATCGCGGCGGGTGTCGGGCTGGTCCTGGGCCTGCTCTTCTCCTACTTCGTCTGGCTCGGCTACTACGACGACAGCAACGCCTACTGATCGGCATGCTCTAGGTTCTCGGTATGAGTTTCAGCGGGTTCCCCCTGGCGGGACTGGATTTCTACGAGGATCTCGAGGCCGACAACTCCAAGGCGTTCTGGACCGCGCACAAGCACATCTACGACGCGTCGGTGCGCGCCCCGATGCTCGCGCTGACCACCGAACTGGAACCGGATTTCGGGACCGCGAAGATCTTCCGCCCGTACCGTGACGTGCGCTTCTCCAAAGACAAGATCCCCTACAAGGACCATCAGGGCGCGGTCGTCAGCCCGGCGCCCGGGGTCGGCTGGTACGTGCAGATCGGCGCCGCCGGGCTGTTCCTGGCGGGCGGCTTCTACAGCGGCACGCCGGCCCAGCTCGCGCAGCTGCGCGCCATCATCGACGACGAGGTGCGCGGCGCCGAGTTGGCGGCCATCCTGGCAAAGCTCACCAAGGCGGGTTTCACCCTGGGCGGCGAGCAACTCAAGACCAAGCCCAAGGGCTACGACGCCGACCACCCGCGCATCGACCTGCTCCGGCACAAGGCGATCAGCTGCGGCAAGCAACTCGGCGCGCCCGACTGGCTCGAATCTCCGCGCGCCGGCAAGGAAGTGCGCAAGGGCTGGGAAGCCCTGCGCCCCCTGGTCGAATGGTTCACCGCCGTCGTCGGCTAGTGCAGGTGCACGGCGGTCGCGGCGCGGCGCAGCTTGCCGGAGGACGTCTTCGGCAGCGCGCCCGGCCCGAGCACGGCGACGGTGCGCGGGCGGACCCCGACCTCCGAGACCACCTCGTGCACGATCTCGCGCTCCATCCGCTTGACCTCGTCGGAGTTCTGGTGACTGTTGGATTCGACTACGACAGCGAAGCTTTCGCGCTTCTGCCCCGCGTCCAACCGGACCGCGACCGCGTTGCCGGGGCGCACGCCGGGCACCCGCATGGCGGCGCGCTCGATATCGGTCGGGTAGATATTGCGGCCACCCATGATGATGACGTCCTTGATACGGCCGCACACCACCATCAGCCCCTCCTCGGTGAAGTAGCCGATGTCGCCGGTGTCGAGCCAGCCGCCGTCGTCCTGGGCCGGGCGGAAGCCGTCGACCGTCACATAGCCGGAAGTCACCGCAGGGCCGCGTAATTCGATGACGCCGACCGAACGGGTGGGCAGCGACTGCCGCTCCGAGTCGACGATGCGGCCCTCCAGTCCGTCGACCAGATAGCCCAGGGTGGGCAGCCTGCGGATGTTGCCGTGGTGGGCGTGCTCGTCGGGCACCGGGACCGCCTTGCCCACCGCTTCCAGCAGATCGGCGTCGATGACGTCGAGCACCTGCCCCTTGCCCGGATCCGGAATGGACACGGCCAGTGTCGTTTCCGCCATTCCGTAGACCGGGGTGAGCGCCATCGGATTCAACCCGAAGCGCTCTCCGGAGCGGGCGAGCGCGGCCATGGTGTCGGGATCCACCGGTTCCGCGCCGTTCCACATGTAGCGGACGCTGCTCAGATCCAGTGAGCCCTCGGCCGCCTGCTTCAGGCGGCGGGCCAGCAGCGAGTAGGCGAAATTCGGTGCCGCCGTGACGGTTCCGCGGTACTTGTCGATCAGCTCGGCCCACAGCAGCGGGCGCGTCAGGAAGTCGATCGGCGTCACGCACACCACCTCGGCGCCGAATTGCATGGGCACACTGAGGAATCCGACCATGCCCATGTCGTGGAACAGCGGCAGCCAGCTGACCATCACATCCTGGTCCAGCTGGAACTTGACCCGGTTGAACATGTCGTAGGCGTTGACGAAGAAGTTGCCGTGGGTGATCTGCACGGCCTTCGGCACGCCGGTCGACCCCGAGGTCAGCTGCTGCAGGGCGATATCGGATTCGGCCGTCGGCACCGGGTCGGTGTCCGGGCCGTCGGGCAACTGGCCGATGCGGACCACCGCGATCCCGCGTTCCCGCAGGATCGGCTCGGCGGCTTCGAACGGCGCGCCGAGTACCACGGCGCGGGCTTCGATCATGTGCAGCACGGTTTCGGTGTCGCGGGCCCACACCACCAGGTCGGTGCGCGGTGTCGGCTGATGCAGCATGGTGATCGAGGCGCCGCGCATCCAGATCGCCTGGCAGACCGGAGCGATGTCGACCGGCATGCCCGCCAGCACGCCGACCGCGTCGCCGTGCCCGATCCCGGCCGCCGCCAGCCCGCCGGCCATCCGGCGCGAGAGCTGGTGGATCTCACCCCAGCCCTGGCGTTTCGGCGCGTTCGGCTCGCCGGTCACCAGGCCCCGTTGGGAGGACTGCGCGGTCGCGTACATCTCGTCGGTGAACCTGCTCAACGTCCGACTCCCTCATCGACGTACCGGGCTGCTTCCTCTCCACTATCCCGCGCCGTTCGATCGGCGTTAACCGTTTGCCCGGTCCCGTTGTGCACCGGGCGAATTGGACCGCGCCGGATCAGCGTGCGACGAAGGTGGTGGCGTACCGGTCGACGTAGGGGCGCCCGGACCGGGCGGCGAGTTCGCGCATCAGCGCGTCGGTGGCGGTGCGCGGGGTGGTCTGCTGGTCGGCGGCGAAGTAGTAGCGGGGTGCGCCGATGCTGATCCGGATCTTGGCCGGGCGCAGCAGTTTGCTGCCGCGCGGGTTCATCCGGTCGGTGCCGGACAGGACCACCGGGACGACCGGTGCGCCGGTGGCCATGGCGACGCGCAGGGTGCCGGTGCGGCCGCGGTAGATCCGGCCGTCCGGGGAGCGGGTGCCCTCCGGGTGGATGGCCCAGATACCGCCCGCCGTCAGGATGCGGGTGGCCGCGGCCAGGGCGTCGGCGGCCGCGGTGCCGCCGGTGCGATCGACCGGGACCTGGCCGGCGACGGTGCAGAACCAGCGCTGGAAACGACCTTTGAGCCCGGTGCCGGTGAAGTACTCCTGCTTGGCCAGGAAGGTGACGCGGCGCGGGAGGATCAGCGCCAGATAGAGCGAGTCGATCACCGCGAGGTGGTTGGCCGCGATGATGACCGGGCCGTCCGCCGGAACATGGTGCAGGCCTTCCACCTTCGGCCGGCCCAGCAGCCGCAGCAGCGGCCCGAGCAGGACGTGTTTGAAAAGCCAGTACCACATGGATCTTCCTCCCGACGCGAGTTTGGTAGACACTGTCTACGCGACCATTGTAGACAGTGTCTACACCCACCGCATGAGTGATTCCACGCAGGAGAGACAATGTGACCGTGGCCGAAACCGAAACCCTGCGTGAGCGATTGATCGGCGTCGGCGTAGACCTGCTGGAAGACGTGGGCGCGGGTCAGCTCGGCCTGCGCGCCATCACCCGGGCCGCCGGCGTCTCGCACGGCGCGCCGCGCCGGCACTTCCCCACCCATCAGGCCCTGCTGGGCGCCATCGCCGCTCGCGGCTTCGCCGACCTGATCGAACGGTTCGCGCGGATCGACCCCGGCGGCACACCCCGGGATCGCCTGCGCGCCATGGCCGTCGAGTACGTCGAATTCGCCGCCGATCGCCCGGAGATGTTCACCCTGATGTTCCGGCACGACCTGCTGGAAGGCTCCGGGGAGAACCTGCGCGCCACCACCCTGCCGATCTTCGGCCAGTTCACCACGCTGGTCAGCGCGGTCACGCGGGCGCCGGACCCGGCCGCGCGGGCCTTGGTGCTCTGGACCAATCTGCACGGCATCGCCACGCTCCAGGCCAACCGCAGTCTCGGGCTGATCGCCCCCGCCGCCGACCCGGGTTCGCTGGTCGGCCAGGTACTCGAGCTACACCTGGCCTGAGCCGGCTCAGCGCCGCGGCGGCAGCGGGATCCGGGTCAGATCCCGCGCGACGACGATCTCGCCGGAGAAGTGCTTCTGAGCTTCGGCCAGGTGCGGTTCCAGCGACTGGTAACGCTGCGAGAAGTGCGTGAGCACCAGCTTCCGGACGCCGGATTCGGCCGCGACCCGCGCGGCCTGCGCGGCGGTGAGGTGACCGTACTCCTCGGCGAGCCGGGCATCGGCGTCCAGGAAGGTCGCCTCGATGACCAGCAGATCCACGCCCGAGGCCAATTCGTAGACGCCGTCGCAGAGCCGGGTGTCCATGACGAAGGCGAAGCTCTGCCCCGGACGCGGCGTGCTGACCTCGGCGAGCGTGACCGTGCGGCCCGCGATGTCGAGTGCGCCCTCCTGCTGGAGTTGCCCGATGGCGGGCCCGTGCACGCCCAGCTCGCGCAGCCGGGCGGGCAGAATGCGCTGGCTGCTCGGCTCGGTGAGCCGGTAGCCGAAGGTGTCGACCGGATGCGAGAGCGCCACCGCCGTCATCGCGAACGGCGCGTCCGGTGCGTCCAGCGGCCCGGCGGCCGCGATCGGGTGCGGGCGTAGTTCCACATTGCGGCGGAAAGCCGTGGCGTTGCACAGCCTTTCGAAGTACACCTCGCCGGAGGCCGGGTAGTAGGCGTGCACTGGGTGCGGCACCCGGTCCAGGTTGATGCGCTGCACGATGCCGGGCAGGCCGAGGCTGTGGTCGCCGTGGAAATGGGTGATGGCGATGCGGGTGAGGTCGGTGACCGAGACGCCCGCGTAGGTCATCTGCCGCTGGGTGCCCTCGCCCGGATCGAAGAGCACCCCTTCCGAACCCCAGCGCAGGATGTAGCCGTTGTGGTTGCGAACCTTGGTCGGGACCTGACTGGCCGTGCCGAGGACGACGAGTTCACGCTGCGACATCCGGCGCTACAGCTCGGCGACTGCCGCGACGAAGCGGTCCAGTTCGTCGTAGCTCACGAAACAGTGCGGGGAGGCGCGCACCACGGCGTCCAGGCCGCGAGCGGTCATGTCCAGCAGGGTGGAACTCGCGTGACTCACGGTGACGGTGATGTCGCGGGCCGCGAGACGATCGCGCACCTCGATCGGGGGCACGCCGTCGACGGTGAACGAGACGATGCCGCTGTGCCGCGACCCGAGATCGCGGACCGTGACCCCGGAGATCTCGGGCAGCGTCTTGCGCAGGTGCTCGGCGCGGGCGGCGACGGCGGCGTACACCTGCTCGGGACCCAGCTCGAGCAGGTAGCGCACCGCGGCCCCGAGGCCGAGCCGCCCGGCGACGTCGCACTCCCAGAACTCGAAGCGGCTCGCGTCCGGTGCCAGCTGGTAGCTGTCGGGCGCGGTCCACTGCGCGCCGTGCAGATCCAGTCGCTGCGGTTCCATGGTGGCGGCCAATTCCGGCCGGACATAGAGGAATCCGGTGCCGCGCGGGCCGCGCAACCATTTCCGGCCGGTGACCGAGAGCGCGTCGACGTCGAGTTCCTGTGTGTCCAGCGCGATCTGACCCGCGGACTGACACGCGTCGAGCAGGACGAGCGCGCCCACCGAATGCGCGATCCGGGTCGCCTCGGCCGCCGGGTTGACCAGGCCGCCGTTGGTCGGAACATGCAGAACCGACACCAGTTTCACGCGCTCGTCGACCAGCTCGGCCATGGCGTCGAGGTCGATCTGCCCGCTCGGATCGGTGGGAATCTGCTCGACCCGCGCCCCGGTGGCGCGCGCACGTTGCAGTGCCGCAATGCCATTGGAGGCGTAGTCCGAGCCGGAGACGAGGATGCGATCACCGGGGCCGAGGGGTACGGAGTAGAAGAAATCGGCCCAGGCGCGGGTGGCGCTGTCGCTCAGCGCGATAGCGCCGGGATCGGCGTTGATCAGCGTGCCGATCGCCGTCTTCACGGCGGCGAGATCGTCGAGGCGCTCGTTCGCCGCACGGTAGCCACCCACTGCCGCTTCACGCCGCAGATGCGTGATGACGGTGTCGAGCACGACCTGCGGTGGCAGCGAAGAACCGGCGCTGTCGAGGAAAACCAGCCCGGATTCGGACTCGCACCCCGGTGTGTCGGCCCGCACGCGACTCTCGTCCAACATGTCAACGACCCTAGCGCCTCGGGCAGGCCAGGTCGGCCGAGAAGTTTTGTTTCTAGTCGGTTTCTTGTCGGTCCCCCTCGCTACCCTGGTTTGGGTCGGCGTTTCGACGCCACGGCAGTACCGAGGTAGGCAGCACCCCCGCGGCCCGGATCGAGTGGGCTCGCACAGCACTGAGAATCCACGGCGGAGGTTGGTATGGCGGTCACGCTCGCACAGTCGGAATCGCCCGGGCGCACGACGACGTCGGGGGAATTGTCCTCCCGCGCCGCCGCGGAAGCCTATGTCGGCGGTGTCTGCTTCAAGCTCGGCCCACCCGCGCTGATCGGCGCCGAACTCGAATGGCTCACCGTGCAGGGTGAGTGTTCGTCCGCCCGCGGCCCCGCCGCCGCCCCCCGCCCGCAGCCGGCTGCATTCGCCGCTGCTCTCGGACCCTACGCACCGCGGTCCATCGCCCCCGATTCACCGGCACACGCATTGCCCGGGGGCAGCCGGGTCACCATCGAACCCGGCGGTCAGATCGAACTCTCCAGCGCCCCGTTCGGCACCGCCGCACAATTGTGCGAGCAGCTCGGCAGTGATGCCCGCCACCTGCGCGAACTTCTGGAATCCCGGGCCATCCGCATCGTCGCCCTCGCCGCCGACGCCGACCGCCGCCCCAAGCGCCTGCTGCGACTACCGCGCTATCACGCGATGGAACAATCCTTCGGCGGCATCGGCCCCTTCGGCAAGCTGATGATGTGCAACACCGCCGCCACCCAGGTCAGCGTGGACGCGGGCGCCGATCGCGCCGAAGTCGCCGCGCGCTGGAAAGCGCTACATACCGTCGGGCCGGCGTTACTGGCCGCGTTCGCGTGCTCCCCTTTTCTGCGCGGCGCCCCGGCGGGCGCCTGGGCCTCCCAACGCATGCGGACCTGGTTGCGCCTGGATTACGCCCGCACCCGCCCGCCCGCCGAGAGCTGGGCCGACCCGATCGAGTCCTACAGCAGCTGGGCGCTGGACGTCCCGCTGCTGTGCGTCCGCCAGGGCGAGACCGAAAGCTGGGCCGCCCCGCCGGGCGCGACCTTCGCCGATTGGCTCTCCGGGGCCCTCGATGACGAGATCGGCCGCCGCCCCGGCCTTGCCGACCTCGATTACCACCTGACCACCCTGTTCCCGCCGGTACGCGCGTCCGGGCATCTCGAAGTCCGCTACCTGGACGCGCAACCCGAACGCGGCTGGGCGACACCGATCCTCGCCGTCGAAGCCCTGCTCGCGACCCCGGCGGTGGTGGCCGAGGCGACCGCCCTGACCGCGTCCACCGCCGGGCGCTGGCTCGACGCGGCCCGCCACGGGCTCGCCGAACCCGAAATCCGGGCCGTCGCGGTCGATCTGCTCGCACTCGCGGCGGCGCACGCGGGCACGGAAGCTTCGGCCGTCGAACTGGACAACGCCTCGCGCCGATGTCACCGGGGACAGACCCCGACCGAATTCCGGGACGACAGCACTCCCCTCCGCGCCGCCGCGGCCGGCGACGACACCGCGGCGCGTGGCCGGTCCGGCAGCGGATCAACGACTTTGGAGGAACTCCCGTGACCACCGAGCACCTACCCGCGACCGACAACAGCGAGACCGAGCGACTGCGCGGCCGAATCGCCGAGGTGCTGACGCGAGCGCGTCAGCGTTCGCTCGGGCTGACCGACGTACTCGACGAAGCCGAACTCGTGGCGCAGCATTCGCGATTGATGAGCCCGCTGGTGTGGGATCTCGCGCACATCGGTAATCAGGAAGAGCTGTGGCTGGTGCGCGACGTCGGGCGGCGCGAAGCCGTGCGCTCCGATATCGACGAGCTGTACGACGCGTTCAAGCATGCCCGCGCCAATCGCCCGGCGCTGCCGCTGCTCGATCCCACCCAGGCCCGCGGCTACGTCGGCACCGTGCGCGAGAAGGTCTGGGATGTGCTCGAGGCCAGCGCCTTACGCGGCGACGCGCTCGTCGACGGCGGCTTCGCGTTCGGCATGATCGCCCAGCACGAGCAGCAGCACGACGAGACCATGCTGGCCACGCACCAGTTGCGCTCCGGCGCGGCGGTGCTGCACGCCGCGCCCGCGCCCACCGGAACGAGCGAGCTCGTCGGCCGCGAGATCATCATCCCGGCAGGCGAATTCACCATGGGTACGTCCACCGAACCGTGGGCGCTGGACAACGAGCGCCCGGCGCACCGCAGGCAGCTGCCCGGTTTCGCCATCGATGCCGTGCCGGTGACCAATGAGCAGTACCTGGCCTTCCTCGCCGACGGCGGCTACGACCGCCCGGAGCTGTGGTCCGAGTCCGGCTGGGCGCACCGGCGGGAAGCCGGGCTGGTGGCCCCGCAGTTCTGGGAGCGCGACACCGACGGGCAATGGTTCCGGCGTTCGTTCGGCGTCCTGACGCCGTTGCGCCCGAACCAGCCGGTCGTGCACGTCTGCTGGTTCGAGGCCGAGGCCTACGCCACCTGGGCGGGCAAACGCCTGCCCACCGAGGCCGAATGGGAGAAGGCCGCCCGGTACGACCCGGCCACCGGCGCCGCCCGCCGCTACCCCTGGGGCGACACCGAACCCGACGCCCGCACCGCCAATCTCGGCCAGCGCCACCTGGAACCCGCCGAGGTCGGCGCCTACCCGGCCGGGGCCTCCCCCGCCGGGGTGCACCAGCTCATCGGCGACGTCTGGGAGTGGACCGCCTCCGGTTTCGACCCCTACCCCGGCTTCCGCGCCTTCCCCTACGACGAATACTCCGACGTCTTCTTCGGCGGCGACTACCGGGTCCTGCGCGGCGGCTCCTTCGGCACCGACCCCGTCGCCTGCCGCAGCACCTTCCGCAACTGGGATCACCCCATCCGCCGCCAGATCTTCGCCGGCTTCCGCCTGGCCCGCGACCTCCACCCGGAGGAACGCTGATGTGCAGGCATCTGGGTTATGTCGGGCCCACCACGTCGGTGGGCGAATTGCTCACCCGCGGAACGCATTCGCTGCGAACGCAGGCCTGGGCGCCACGGGAGATGCGGGGCGGCGGCACCATCAACGCGGACGGGTTCGGCGTCGCGTGGTGGCGGGCCGACGATGCCGAAGCGGCTGCGGCGCAAGAGGTTACGGCCGGGCGCGGGGATATCTCCGGGCGGGGCGGGGTGCCGGATTCCGCGGTAGGCGGCGGTCTGGTTGCCGGCCGGTATCGGAATTCGGATCCGATCTGGACCGATCCGGCGGTCGAAGAGGTGCTACCGCAGTTGCGATCGGTGGGTGTACTGGCTTCGATTCGGTCGGCGACGGCCGGGATGCCGGTGGAGCGGGCGGCATGTGCGCCGTTCGTGAGTGGGCGGTGGGCGTTCAGTCACAACGGCGTGGTGCCGGAGTGGCGGCGCGCGCTGACCGCGGTGTCGTCGAATCTGGATGTGGCGGCGACCCAGTGGGGCGCGACGCGGCTGTTCGAGACGGCGCGGCTGCTGGAGGCCGAAGCGCCGACCGATTCGGCCGCGCTGTGGGTGCTGCTGGGTGAACTGCTGGATTCGGCGGGGCCCGAGGGTTTTGTGGAGTCCCCCGGCGCCGCGCTCGCGTTGCTGGCGACCAGTGTGCTGACCCATGCCCCGGACGCGCGACTGAATCTCCTGCTCGGCGATGGCGAACAGCTCTGGGCGACAACGGTGTACCACGCCTTGTCGGCGCTGGTCACCGACGACGTGGCGATCCTGTCCTCCGAACCGTACGACGACGATCCACGCTGGCAGCCGATCCCGGATCGCTGCCTGGTCACCGCGCGTCCCGGCGGGCTCTCCGTCGAGCCGCTGGCCGACGTCCGGACCGCGGCCCGGTGAGCTCCGCACCCGAAACTCGCACCCCGGCAACACCTTCGAGTCCAACCGAAAGGCGTACCACCATGACCGCACCGACGCTGGAGATCTACCTATCCGACGACGACCTCACCGCGGCCTTGCGCGGCGATGCCCGGCGGGGTTTGACCTCGAACCCGAAGTCCTTGCCGCCCAAGTGGTTCTATGACGCCCGCGGTAGCGAGCTGTTCGAACACATCACCGAGCTGCCGGAGTACTACCCGACCCGCACCGAGCGGGCCCTGCTGGAGCGGGTCGTCGGGGAGATCGCGCGTGCCGCACAGGCCGAGGTGCTGGTCGAGCTCGGCGCGGGCTCGGCCGCCAAGACCCGACTGCTGCTCACCGCGCTCAGCGCCGAGGGTCCGTTGAAGACGTATGTCCCCCAAGATGTTTCGACGTCGGCATTGCAGGCCGCCGCGGCCGAGGTGGCCGCCGAGTTCCCCGGTCTCGCGGTGCACGGCGTGGTCAGTGACTTCACCGACACCCTGCACAACCTGCCCGGCGGCGGCCGGCGCATGATCGCGTTCCTCGGCGGCACCATCGGCAATCTGGTCCCCGCCGAGCGCGCGGAATTCCTGCGCGGCATCCACGACGTCCTGGAGCCGGGCGAGCACCTGCTGCTCGGCGCGGGCCTGGTCATCGAGCCCGAGGTGCTGGTTCCCGCCTACGACGACGCGGCCGGTGTCACCGCGGAGTTCAACCGGAATGTGCTGTACGTGTTGAACAATCGGCTCGGCGCGAACTTCGAACCGGAGAAGTTCACCCACGTCGCGCTCTGGGACTCCGAGCAGGAGTGGATCGAAATGCGCTTGGCCGCCACCGAAGACATGACCGTCACGGTGCGCGACCTGGACCTGACGGTGGAATTCGCCCGCGGCGAGCAGCTGCGGACCGAGATCTCGGCCAAGTTCACGCCGTTCGGCCTCCAAAAGGAGCTCGGCGCCGCGGGATTCGCGACAGACCACGTGTGGACCGATCCGCAGGCCCGGTTCGCGCTGGTCCTGGCGACGCGCACCTAGGCGGGCCGCGGCTCTAGTGCAGCTGGTTCTGCGCGGTTTCCAGCCCCACGCGCAGCAGCAGCTCCACGGCGTCGGCCGCCTGCTCGACGATCACCGGCACTTCCTTGCGCTCCGGCACCGCGAACTGCTTGAGCACATAGTCCGCCGGGTCCTGGCGACCCGGCGGGCGGCCGATGCCGATGCGGGTGCGCAGGTAGTCCTTGGTGGTCAAAGCGCTGGAGACGGAACGTAATCCGTTGTGCCCGCCCTCGCCGCCGCCGCGCTTGAGTTTGATCGCGCCGAACGGCAGGTCGAGTTCGTCGTGCACGACGATGACCTCGGTGGGCGGCACGGAGAAGAATTTGGCCAGCGCCGCGACGGGGCGGCCGGAGACATTCATGAACGACCGGGGCTTGGCGATCAGCACCTGACGGCCGTCCAGGCGCGCCTGCAACAGGTCCGCGCCGGACTTCTTGTGCACGGCAAAACGGCCGCCGACGCGCTCCGCGAGCACGTCGGCGACCAGAAAGCCGATGTTGTGCCGGGTGCGCTCGTATTCGGAACCGGGGTTACCCAGTCCGACTACGAGCGCCGGCACGGAGTCGGTCAAGACCAGGAGATTTCTTACTCGGCGCTCTCGGCGGCCTCGTCGGACGCGCCCTCGGCGGTCTCGACATCGCCCTCGGCGGCCTCGTCGGTCTCCTCGGTCTCCGCCTCGGGGGCGGCGATGATGTTGACGATCAGGGTCTCCGGGTCGACGACCAGGGTGACACCCTTGGGGAGCTCGATGTCACCGGCGTTGATCTGGGTGCCGGCTTCGACGCCCTCGATCGAGACCTCGATGGACTCGGGCAGCTTCAGCGCGTCGGCCTCGATGGAGATGGTGGTGGCGTCCTGGGTGACCAGGGTGCCGGCGGCGGGATCGCCGACCACGGACACGAGGACGTCGGCGGTGACCCGCTCGCCCTTCTTGATGACCAGCAGGTCGGCGTGCTCGATGTAGCGGCGGATCGGGTGCACCACGACCGACTTGGTCAGCGCCAGGTGCTGCTTGCCATCGATCACCAGGCTCAGCACGGCGTTGGTGCCGTGCTGACGCAGGATCGCGGAGAACGCCTTGGCGTCCAGCGACAGGTGCTGCGGGTCGGTGGCGTGGCCGTAGAGGACGGCGGGCACGTTGCCGGCACGACGGGTGCGGCGGGCAGCGCCCTTGCCGAACTCGGTGCGTACGGCGGCTTCGAGAAGATTGGCGTCGGACATGACTAGATGTACTCCTACGGCTCTACGGTGGCTGTCAGCTGTGGGCCAGGGAATCGAACCCTGACAGTTGGTCTACTCGTCGGGCGAAGACAAACGAGGACGACGGCCATCAAGCCGCGCCACGCCGATCACGGTGTCGCATTCATCGGAAAACGTCTGCGGACACCCTCGCCGAGACAACCCGAACACTGTACCGCAGGCCGATGGCCCGGAATTAATCGGGAGGTCAGGCGCCGTACATTTGCGCCGAAACCCCGGGTCGGGGCGGTACTGCGCCGACGGCCTAAGCTGGAAGGGTTGTCTGCTGCCGCCCGCGCGAAAGGTTTGTCCCGTGACCTCCTCTGAGGAACTCGCCGACGAGACGACTGCGCGCGAGGTGACTCCCAAGGGACTGCCCGCCGAGGTCGCCCGCCGCCGCACCTTCGCGGTGATCTCGCACCCGGACGCGGGCAAGTCCACGCTCACCGAGGCGCTGGCGCTGCACGCCCGGATGATCTCCGAGGCGGGCGCGATCCACGGCAAGGCCGGGCGCAAGTCGACGGTCTCGGACTGGATGGAGATGGAGAAGGCCCGCGGCATCTCGGTCAGCTCCACGGCGTTGCAGTTCAATTACCGCGCCGCCGGTTCCGATGTCGACAATGTGATCAACCTGGTCGACACCCCGGGCCACTCGGACTTCTCCGAGGACACCTACCGCGTGCTCACCGCCGTCGACGCCGCGGTCATGCTGATCGACGCCGCCAAGGGCCTCGAACCGCAGACCTTGAAGCTGTTCCAGGTCTGCCGCCATCGCGGCATCCCGGTCATCACCGTCATCAACAAGTGGGACCGCCCGGGTCAGGCGCCGCTGGAACTGCTCGACGAGATCAGCGAGCGGATCGGCCTCACCCCCACGCCGCTGTTCCTGCCGGTCGGCATCGCCGGCGATTTCCGCGGCCTGCTGCGCCGCGGCACCGAGGGCGCCCCCGAGGAGTACATCCACTTCACCCGCACCGCCGGTGGCGCGACCATCGCCCCGGAGGAAATGCTGAGCCCGGCCGAGGCCGAGGCCCGCGAGGGCGAGGCCTGGACCACCGCCGCCGAGGAGAGCGAACTGCTCTCGGCCACCGGCCAGGACCACGACCAGGAGATGTTCCTGGCGGGGCAGACCTCCCCGGTGATCTACGCCTCCGCGATGCTGAACTTCGGCGTGCGCCAGCTGCTGGAAACGCTGGTCGCGCTGGCGCCCGAGCCCGGCTCGCGCGCCGATATCAACGGCGGCGCCCGCACCACCACCGACCCGTTCAGCGCGGTGATCTTCAAGGTGCAGGCCGGCATGGACACCGCGCACCGCGACCGGCTGGCGTTCATGCGGATCGTGTCCGGCGAGTTCGAGCGCGGCATGGTCGTCACGCACGCGCAGACCGGCCGCCCGTTCGCGACCAAGTACGCGCTGACGGTGTTCGGCCGGGACCGCACCACCGTCGACACCGCCTACCCGGGTGACGTGGTCGGCCTGGTCAACGCCACCGCGCTGGCTCCGGGCCACACGCTGTACGTGGACAAGAAGGTGGAGTTCCCGCCGATCCCCTCGTTCGCGCCGGAGCATTTCGCGGTGCTGCGCGCCCAGTCCGCGGGCAAGTACAAGCAGTTCCGCAAGGCCATCGACCAGCTCGACTCCGAAGGTGTCGTGCAGGTGCTGCGCAACGACGCGCGCGGTGACGCCTCGCCGGTGCTCGCGGCCGTCGGCCCCATGCAGTTCGAGGTCGTCACCGCCCGCATGCAGGGCGAGTACAACGTCGAGACGCATCTGGACTTCCTGCCGTACACGATCGCCCGGCGCACCGATGCCGCGTCGGCCGACGAACTGGGCCGCCAGCGCGGGGTCGAGGTGTTCACCCGCACCGACGGCGTGCTGCTGGCGCTGTTCAGCGACAAGTGGCGGTTGCAGTACATCGAGAAGGAAATGCCGAAGATGACGCTGGAACCGCTGGTGGCGGCCGCGGACTAGGGCTGGGTGGGGTCCGGGTCCTTCTGTACCGCGGCGATACCGTCCTCGCGGGCGATCAGCCCCCACCGGCTGGAGGTCATCCGCAGGCTCGGCAAGTCGCTGAGCGAGAGCACGACCTCGTAGGTCCGCTCGTAGCCGGTGTGCGCGATCCGCCAGTGCCCGTCCTGGCAGCGCTGGTAGCGGTCGGTGTAGAACGCGGCGCCGCGCAGCAGCATGTTGTGCGCCGGGATCAGCACGGTGTCGGCGAGATACCAAGTGCCCGTGGCGGTATCGCCATCGACGTCGATCTCGGGATGGTCGCAGCGATGCTCGGTGATGACGTGCGGCCCGAGGGTGTTGCGCATGAAAGCCAGGAAGGCCTCCCGCGATTCGAACTGCAGGTACTCGCTGTAGGTGGCGGTCGCCTCGGGAATCATGGTGTCGGCGAACTCGTCCCAGGATTTGGTGTCGAGCGTGCGCAGATATCGGTACTTCAGACGGCAGATGGCCGAGACATCGTCGGTCCCCCGACTATTCAACTGATGCTCGGCCGATCCCATACTTCAACAATCCCATCTGAAGCCGCGATGCTTCAGGAGATTTGTATCAACTCGCTATCAATCTCTCGCCGAAGGGCGGCGGATCAGTTACCGATGGTGAAGCAGGTGCGGCAGAAGTCCTCACCGAACTCGGTCAACCGGAGGCTTTTGCGCACGATTTTCGGCGCCCGACCGGCCTGCTTCAGCGCCGCCTCGACCACCGGCTGCACCTCGAGCACCATGTAGCGGCTCAGCACCACCGGATCATCGGAGGTCAGGGTCAGGCCGAGCCGGCTGAGGTTGATCAGATAGGAGCGCGACCGGTCCGGGTAGCGCACGCCCGCCTGCTCCGGCACCGAGGTCAGATCGCCGCGCACCAGTTCCGAGCCGATGCCCAGCGGGCGGTTGGTGCGCACGTCGACCGCGGGCTGCGGGCCGTTGAGCGCCATGAAGCGCAGGATGCGGGCCTCGTCGGGGGCCAGCTGATCCAGGATCCGGTCGTAGGCCGGGTGCACGTGCTCGGTGAAGTAGACGTCGGCGGAGCGCGCGAGCAGCGCGTCCCCGCGGCGGCGCAGCTCCTGGGTGCTGGCCGAGCGGACCTGGGTCCCCATGGTCAGGGCGGGCTGCTGACCGGGGCCGTTGGTGCTGTTGTTGTTGCCGGGAGTCGGTACGTAGCTGACGATCTCGCGCACCGACCCCTCGGTGACGCCGAGCGCGCTGCGGGCGATCGAGCGGATGGCGTTGCCGGTGCGCTCGGCGATATCGGCCGAGGACTCGCCGTCCAGGGCGGCCTGCGCGATCTCCTTGGTGACCTCGAAGGAGGTGTTCACCGCCCACTGGCCGCCGCGCACGGCGCTGCCGGCGGCCAGCCCGGCCGCCCGGAACACACCGCGGATCAGCCGGGCCTCGTTGCTGATCTGCCGCTGTTCGACATCCGAGCTGCGTTCCACCGAACGGGAACCGGCTCGGGTGATTTCCTGTCCGGTCCTGTCGTCTGCCACGTCTTCTCCGATGTATTGCCCGATGAACGAATCTGCCCACAGATTATTGCCCGCCGTGGCTCCGGGTACCCCGAACCGAGAGCCGCGCGGGTCACAACCGATGACCTCCGCACCGGAAATGTGGTCGCGCTCATTCTCGCCGCCGGGCCCGTCGGATGCGACATTCCGGCCGACGATTGTGACTGACGTCTCCGGCTGTCTGGTACGGCGCTGGTGGCTGACGTAACAATCAGACGGCTGTGGTGCTAACTTGATGTGCCGGTGAGGCGGCGGTCACCGGTATGTCGGCAGGAGGGTGTCGTGTTAGAGAGCGTCTTCGGAGTGCACCCCACAATCCTGCTGGAGCTACTGACAATCCCGCTTTTCACGGGCATCATCGGCTACATCACCAACTGGACCGGCATCCTCATGCTGTTCAAGCCGATCGCCTTCCACGGCGTCCACCTACCCGGGCTGCGCGCGGTTTTTCCGTTCCTGCCCAAGCGAATTCAGGTCCTGCCGCTGCTCAGCTACGACGGCCGCATCGGCTGGCAGGGCATCGTGCCCTCGCGTGCGGACAAAATGGCCAGCATCGCCGTGGACAAGGGCCTGGCCAAACTCGGCAGCGTCGCGGATTTCTATCGCGAGCTCGAGCCCGACAAACTCGCCGAGCATCTCACCACCATCGCCGAGACGCAGATTCAGGACATCGTCGAGGAAATCCTGCGCCGCGAACATCCCCAGCTCTGGTACAACCTGCCGAGCCAAGTGCGCGACATGGTGCACGCCCGGGTGCGCCAGCAGCTGCCCGATATTCTGCGCGAACTCACCGAGGAACTCGGCGCGAATATCGATCAGCTGCTCGACGTCAAGCAAATGGTGATCCGCTACTTCCAGGCCCGCCCGCACCTGCTGAATACGCTGTTCCAGGTGCTGGGCGCCAAAGAGCTGCGGTTCATGCAGAACTTCGGTTTCTACTTCGGCGCGCCGATGGGCGTGGTGCTGGTCGCGGTGCTGCACCTGTCCGGCTGGTCCTCGCTGGTGGTGCTGCCGGTCGGCGGCGTGATCATCGGCTGGGTGGTCAACTACGTGGGCCTGAACATGATCTTCGCGCCGGCCTACCCGAAGTGGTGGTGCCCGTGGCGGCAGGGCCTGCTGATCAAGCGCCAGTCCGAGATCACCGACGGCTACGCCGAATTGGTGTCCAGTCAAGTGGTGACCGTCGCCAATATCGGCGACGAACTGCTCAACGGCCCGCGCTCGGATCGCACCATGCAGATGCTGGAGGACACCCTGCGCCCGGCCGCCGACCGCGCGCTCGGCCCGGCTCGGCCCGCGGTCAAGTTCATGCTCGGCAGCCGCGAATACGATTCGCTGCAAGAGACCTTGACCAACGAGGCGAAGGCCATCGCGCCGATCGCCTTCGCCGACCCGGACTTCAACATCCGCCAGGGCCGCCAGATCAACGACTACATCGCCAAGCAGATGTCGCAGCTCTCGCCGCCGGACTTCGTGGACATGCTGCGCTCGGCCATCAAACAGGACGAATGGCTCCTCTTTTTGCATGGCGGCGTGCTGGGCCTGTTTGCCGGATACGCTCATATCCTGATCTTCGGAACGGGAGTGGCAACGACATGGCTCTGACGGAATCTGGCGCCGGCGACGATATTTCGGCCGCCGGGCGATCCACCGACGCGACGCCGTCGGCGGAGATCGCGCGGCGGCCGGTAACTCCCCTGCCAGTTCCCGAACAACCGGCGCGCACCCGCCCGTCGGCCCGGCAGACCGTCCGGGCCGGGGTCGGCGTTGCGCGCGTTGCCATTACGGCGGCGTCCAAGGCCACCGCGTGGAGCGTGGGCACCGCGGCCGATGTCGGTAAGACAGTGGTGCGCGGCAGCCTGGCCGGTTCGCCGCCCGCCGAGGTGCTCGCCGAGGCCGAATCCGAGTTCAAGGGCGCGGTGCGGCGGGCGCTGGGCATTCCCGGAGCCACGGCCGGTTCCGCGGTACCCGCGCTGCACGAGCAGGGCGCCGCGCTGTTGCGGCTGTCGGCGAGTCCGCATGCCGAGCAACCGGATATCCATCCGGCGTTCGCGCGAATGCTGGCGGATCTGACGCCCGACGAGGCCCGCATCCTGCGCTTCCTGCACACCGACGGCCCGCAGCCCGCCCTCGATATCCGCACCGGACGCCCGCGCGCGCTCGGCTCGGACCGCCGGGTCTCGGGCCTGAACCTGATCGGCGAGCACGCCGGCCTGCGATTCCCGAACCGCACCCAGCAGTACCTGCCGAACCTGGCCCGCCTCGGCCTGATCGAGTTCGCCCCGGAACCGGTGGGCAACCCGCACCGCTACCAACTCCTCGAGGCCGAGCCCGCGGCCCGGACCATCCTGAAGCGCTCCGGTTTCGGCACCAAGGTCTACTACCGCAGCATCGTGCTGACCGCCTTCGGCGCCGACTTCATCCGCACCTGCCTGCCGATCGTCGTCGACGGGGATCGCGCCGCCGGCACCAGCTGAGGATTGCCGAAGCACTTCCGCACGCACGGCGGCGCTCCGGGTGCCACGGCGGCGCTGCCGGTCCGCCGGACCACACCTGCCGAATGGGCGGTGCTCGCCGGGGCCGGGGCGGCGGGCGTAGGCGCGCTCACCGTATTGCTCAGCGGCGCCACCGATTCCAGCGTGCCGTTCTGGGACGCCCTCACCACCGGGCTGTCGCTGATGGCCACCTACGGGCAGTGCCGCAAGCTGCTGGAATCGTGGTGGCTGTGGATCGCGGCGGACCTGGTCTACATTCCGCTCTACGTCCACAAGGACCTGTATCTGACGGCCGTGCTGTACACCGGGTTCCTCGCGTTGTGCGTGGCCGGGCTGCTGCGCTGGCGGCGGTCGCTGTCCGTTCCGGGAGCGCGCGAATCCGTCCGGGCCGCGGCATGATCCGCTTCGGTCACGGGCTGGTGCTCGGCAAGTTCTATCCGCCGCATGCCGGGCACCACCATCTGGTGCGGACCGCGGCGGCACGGTGTGCGCGGCTCACCGTGCTGGTGTGCGCGTCGGCCGTGGAATCGATCCCGCTGGCCGAGCGGGTCGCGTGGATGCGCGAGGCGCACCCCGGCGCGGCGGTGGTCGGCGCGATCGACGATATCCCCGTCGACCTGCACGACCCCGCGATCTGGGACGCGCACATGGCGATCTTCCGCGCGGCCGTCCCCGATCGGGTCGACGCCGTCTTCACCTCGGAGGGCTACGGGGCCGAACTCGCGCGACGCTTCGGCGCCGCGGAGATCAGTGTGGATCCGGGCCGAACCCGGTTCCCGGTCTCCGCGACGGCGGTGCGCGCGGACCCGGTGGCCTGCTGGGAATTCCTCGGACCGCCCGTGCGGGCCGCCCTGACCCGCCGCGTCGTGGTCCTCGGCGCCGAATCCACCGGCACGACAACGCTGTCGCGGGATCTGGCCGGCCACTACCGGCGCCGCTGGCCCGACACCGCCTGGGTCGCCGAATACGGGCGGCAGTACAGCGCGGAGAAACTGGCGGCCGCGCGCGCCGCCGACCCGGCGGCCACCTGGGCGGACATCTCCTTCGGCACCGCGGAGTTCCCGCTGATCGCTCGCGAACAGGACGCCCGCGAGCAGGACGCGGCCCGCCGGGGCGGCCCGGTATTGCTCTGCGACACCGACTCTTTCGCCACCGGGATCTGGCACGAGCGGTACCTGGGCGGACGCAACGCGGAGGTCGAACAGATCGCCGCCCGCACCCGGCGCGACCTGTACCTGCTGACCGACCACGCCGGCGTCGACTTCGAAGACGACGGCCTGCGCGACGGCGCGCACCTGCGCCCATGGATGACCGGCCGCTTCGAGGCCGAACTCACCCGCACCGGCCGGCGCTTCCGGATCATGCGCGGCGACCGGGCGACGCGGCTGGCCGCCGCGGTGGCGGCGGTCGACGAATTGCTCGGCGAGGGCTGGCAATTCGCGGACCCGCTACCGGAGAACGCCCGCCCGGTACCCGGAGCGGTCTAGCGCTCAGACGTCTTCGGCGAGCTCCATCCACCGCTCCTCGGCGGCTTCCTTCTCGGCGCGGACCTGCTTGAGCTCCGCGCCGAGAGCGACGAGCTTGCCCGAGTCGGAGGCCGCGTCGGCCAGGGCGGCGTGCAGTTTCGCCTCGCGCTGGTCGAGCTTCTCGATGCTGCGCTCGAGCTTGGAGAGCTCCTTGCGCGCGGCCCGGTGCGCGGCCGCATCCGTCACCGGCGCACCGGATTCCGCGCCCGGAAGGGTGCGAGCCGCGACCGGGTTGAGCTGGGCGGCGCGCTTGCGCAGGTACTCGTCGATGCCGCCGGGGAGGTTGGTGAGATTGCCGTCGCCGAACAGCGCCCAGGTGGAGTCGGCGATGCGCTCGATCAGGTAGCGGTCGTGACTGATCACCACCAGCGTGCCCGCCCAGTTGTCGAGCAGATCCTCGAGCTGCTGCAGGGTGTCGATGTCGAGGTCGTTGGTGGGCTCGTCCAGGAGCAGCACGTTCGGCTCGGCCATCAAGATGCGGGTCAGCTGCAGCCGCCGGCGTTCACCACCGGAGAGATCACCGACCGGGGTGCGCTGGCGGGCCGGGGTGAAGCCGAGCCGCTCGGCCAGCTGACCGGCGGAGATCTCCTTGTCGCCCAGCATGATTCGCTGCGCCACCTGCTGCACCGCTTCGAGCACGCGCATATCGGTGGGCAGGTCGTCGAGTTCCTGCCGCAGCCAGCCGATCTCGACCGTCTGACCCTGAATTCGCTTGCCGCTGGCGGGTTCCACCTCGCCCGCGAGGGCGCGCAGCAGCGTGGTCTTGCCGGAGCCGTTGACGCCGACCAGGCCGATCCGCTCGCCCGGCGCGAGCCGCCAGGTCAGGTCCCGCACCAGTTCCCGGCCGTCCGGGGTGGTCAGCGTGGTGTCCTCGAGTTCGACCACCACGCGCCCCAGCCGTTTGCGGGCGAACGCGGCCAGCGAGACATTGTCGCGCGGCGGCGGCACGTCGGCGATCAGCGCCTCGGCGGCCTCGACCCGGTAGCGCGGCTTGGAGGTGCGGGCCTTGGCGCCGCGGCGCAGCCAGGCCAGCTCCTTGCGGGCCAGGTTCTGCCGGCGGGCCTCGGTGGCGTCGGACTGCCGGGCCCGTTCGGCGCGCGCGAAGATCCAGTCGCCGTAGCCGCCCTCGTAGCTCTCGACCTTGCCGCCGACGACCTCCCAGGTGTTGGTGGCCACCGTGTCGAGGAACCAGCGATCGTGTGTGACGACGACGAGCGCGCTGCGGCGGTTCAGCAGGTGCTGGGCCAGCCACTGCACGCCTTCGACGTCGAGATGGTTGGTGGGCTCGTCGAGCACCAGCAGGTCCAGCTCGCGCACCAGCGCGGCGGCCAGTGCGACGCGGCGGCGCTCACCACCGGAGAGATTGTCGACCGAGGTGTCCATGCCGAGGCCCTCGATGCCGATGCCCTCGATCACCGTGCGGATGCGCGGGTTCGACGCCCATTCGTGCTCGTCGACGCTGTCGGTCATGGCGTCGTCGGCCAGGCCCGCGAGCACCACCGATCCGACGGTCGACCCCGGCGGCAGGACGCCGCGCTGGGTCACCACGGCCACGCGCAGCCCGCCGACCCGGCTCACCCGGCCGCTGTCCGGCGCTTCGATCCCGGTGAGCACCTCGAGCAGGGTCGTCTTGCCGCCACCGTTCAAGCCGACGACACCGATCCGCTCGCCCGCGTGCACGCCGAGGGAGACGTTGTCCAAGAGCGGCGTGATGCCGAAGCTCTTGGAGACCTGCTCCAGGTTGATCAGGTTGGACATGAATCCTTCCGAGTTTTGCCACCGGGCCAGATAGTTGCCCTCGGCAAGGGTACCCAGCGGCACCGACGCCGGTTGCCGCCCGGGGTTGCGTGACGAACGACGTTCGTTTAAAGTCGCCCGTAACGAACAGTGTTCGTTACGGACGCTGTTTCCCCTCCTGCGCTATTCGCAGACTCCCACCTGGAGGTTCTCCATGAAATACGGCATCGGCCTGCCCATTTCCCAGCCCGCCCAGCTCCTGGACTGGGCCCGCCGCGCCGACGCGGCCGATTTCAGCACCCTCGGCCTGCTCGACCGCCTGGTCTACGACAACCCCGAACCGCTGGTCGCGCTCGGCGTCCTCGCCGGCGCCACCACGGGCATCAAACTACAGACCGAGGTACTGATCGCCCCGCTGCGCGAACCGTCGCTGCTGGCCAAGCAGGCCGCGACCCTGGACCTCATGTCCGGCGGCCGCTTCGTGCTCGGCCTCGGCGTCGGCGGCCGCGAGGACGACCACCTCGCCTCCGGCACCGACCTGCGCACCCGCGGCCGCCGCATGGACGAGCAACTCGGCCTGCTGCGCCGGCTCTGGGCCGGCGAACCCCACAGCCCCGGCTGCGGACCGATCGGGCCCGCCCCGTCGCAGCCCGCGGGACCCGAACTCCTGTTCGGCGGATTCCAACCCGCCGCGCTCGACCGCGTCGGCCGCTGGGGCGGCGGCTTCCTCGCCGCGGCCGCCCCCGACTGGGCCGGCGGCCTCTTCGACACCGTGCGCCGCTCCTGGAAAGACCACGGCCGCACCGGCGAACCGCGCATCGTCGCCCAGCTCAACGTCGCCCTGGGCCCCGATCACTCGGTGGCCGAGGCCCGTTCGGCCATGTCCGCCTACTACGAATTCAGCGGCCGCGCCGACTACATGGTCGCCGGCATGCGCACCACCCCCGAAGAAATCCACACCGCCAGCGCGCAATTCGAGGAACTCGGCGCCGACGAGGTCATCTTCTACTGCTACGGCGGCGATCCCGCCCAGGTCGACCGCCTCGCCGACCTCCTCGACTGAACGCTCAGCGTTTGGCCTGGCTGTCCGGCGGCAGAATGCGCGCACCCGGGACCGGGCCGTTGGCGGTGCGGACGCTGCGCGCGACACCCTCGCCCGCGAGCTCGGCCGCGACTTCGACCGCCGCGCTTTCGCTTTCGCACAGGAAGGCGCAGGTGGGGCCGGAACCGGAGACCAGGCCGGCCAGCGCGCCGGCGGCGACACCCGCGCGCAGCGTGCGGCGCAGTTCCGGTTTCAGCGACACGGCCGCCGCTTGCAGATCATTGCCCAGCAGCGGGGCGAGCTGTTTCGGATCGCCCGCGGCCAGCGCCTGCATCAGCTGCTCGGGCGGACCGAGGCGGGGCGGATCGCCGAGCTCGCGCAGGCGGTCCAGCTCGGCGAAGACCGACGGCGTGGACAGGCCGCCCTTGGCGAAGGCGATGACCCAGTGAAAGGTGTTGCGGGACAGCACCGGAAGCAGCTGTTCGCCGCGCCCGGTGCCGATCGCCGTGCCGCCGTGCAGCGAGAACGGCACATCGCTGCCCAATTCCGCCGCCATCGACAGCAATTCGTCGCGGGTGTGGCCGAGATCCCAGAGCTCGTTCAGCCCGACCAGGGCGGCGGCGCCGTCGGCGCTGCCGCCGGCCATCCCGCCCGCCACCGGAATGCCCTTGGCGATGGCGATTTCCACCAGCGGCGCCCGCCCGGCCTCGCGCGCCAGCCGGACCGCCGCCTGCCACACCAGATTGGTGCGATCGGTCGGCACGTCGGCGGCGCCCTCGCCGCTCACCTTCACGGTGAGCGCGGCGGCGGGCGAGAGGTGCAGATCGTCGCTGAGCGAAAGCGCTTGGAACACCGTGGTCAGATCGTGGTAGCCGTCGGCGCGCAGGTCACCGACTCCGAGGTGCAGATTCACCTTGGAGGGCGCGCGCACGGTGACGGGGCTTGGCACTACTGACAACACGGTGCCCAACTCTAATGGGTAGCTCCGACACCGGCGGCCCCGCGACGAGCCATTCATCATTCGGTTACAGCAGCACGCCGCCGGTCGCGTCGATCCACTGCCCCGTGACCCAGCGGGAGTCGCTGGAGGCCAGGAAGCCGACGATGTCGGCGACGTCGGCCGGCTGGGCGATCCGATTGAGCGGGGACCAGCTCGCGACCTCGGCCTCGGTCTCCGGATTGCGCAGCCAGCCCGCGTTCATATCCGTGTCGATCACGCCCGGCGCGACCGCGTTCACGGTGATCCCGCGCGCGCCGACCTCCTTGGCCAGGATCTGGGTGAACGAGTCGATCGCGCCCTTGGTCATGGTGTACGCGATGAGCTGCGGCATCCGCGCGCCCTGGGTGAGCCCCGTCGACACGTTGACGATCCGGCCGCCGTCGCGCAATCGGTCCAGGCCCAACTTGGTGACGAAGAACGGCGCCTTGGTGTTGACCGCGAACACGCGGTCGAAGTCGGCCTCGCCGGTGCCGCCGATCGGCTCGCGCACGCCGTCGATGCCCGCGTTGTTGACCAGGATGTCCAGGCCGTCGGCGTGCGCGTCGAAGGCGGCCCACAGGGTTTCGGCGTCGCCGGGCACGCCGAGTTCGGCGCGCAGGGCGAAGGCCGAGCCGCCCGCCCCCTCGATCGCGGCCACGGTCGCCTTGGCGGCCTCGGCGTTTCCGTTGTAGTGCACCGCGACGCGCGCGCCGTCGCGCCCCAGCCGTTCGGCGATGCCGCGC
The DNA here is from genome assembly GCF_040654295.1 of Nocardia sp. NPDC050712. Lineage (NCBI taxonomy): Bacteria > Bacillati > Actinomycetota > Actinomycetes > Mycobacteriales > Nocardiaceae > Nocardia > Nocardia sp. NPDC050712. Next base: position 57,656 of record NZ_JBFAHT010000001.1, on the reverse strand, counting down.
CCGATGCCGCGGCTGCCGCCGGTGACCAGAGCCGTCTTACCTGCCAGTGCGCCCATGACGGGGTTCCTTTCTCTAACGATCGCTACAGAAAGGAAGATAGCACATTATCTAACGAGCGCTATAGAATGTTTGCCATGGCCACACCGACCCGCGGACGACCCCGCTCCTTCGATCGGGAAGCGGCGCTGGACAAGGCCGTTCGCCTGTTCTGGAGCCGCGGTTACGAGGCCACCTCGATCGGCGACCTGACCACCGCGCTCGGCATCGGCGCGCCCAGCCTCTACGCCGCGTTCGGCGACAAGGCCAAGCTGTTCACCGAGGTGGTGCAGGTCTTCGCCACCCGCTACGGCGGCTTCATGCCGCGCGCTCTCGAACAGGAACCCACCGCGACCGCCGCGGTGCGGCGCATGCTGCGCGAGGCGGCGGTGGAGTACACCCGGCCGGAGTGCCCGCACGGCTGCCTGGTGATGAGCGCCGGAATGAACACCACCAGCGACGAGGTCGCGGAAATGCTGCGTGGCCTGCGCAATCGGAATATCGAGGCGTTCACCGAGCACATCCAGGCCGATATCGACGCGGGCCTGCTGCCGGCCGACGCCAACGCCCGGGTGCTCGCGCGCTACGTCGGCACCGTCCTGCAAGGTATGTCGCAGGCCGCGCGCGACGGCGCGACCGCGGCCGAGCTGACGACGGTCGCCGACATGGCCATGGCGAGTTGGCCATCCTGGTCGGCGACCCACTGAGCGACATTGCGCGATATACCCCCTGAGGGTATGTTGAAGCGGCCGGGAGATGTCCCGGCCGCACTGAAGACGAGCGAAGGAGTCGGACGATGGCCAGCAGCACCTACACCGTCAAAGGCATGACCTGCGAGCACTGCGTCGGCGCGGTCAAATCGGAGATCGGCAAGATCGACGGCGTGACCAGTGTCGATGTCGACCTGGCGACCGGCGCGGTGCGGGTCGAGAGCGGCAACCCGGTCACCGACGCCGAAATCGCCGCCGCCGTGGACGAGGCGGGCTACGAGGTCGCCTCCTGATGCAGGACCGGTTCAAACTGGTCGCGGCGGGCGGCGCGCTCGTCGTCCTCTTCGGCGTCGCGCTCGGCATCGGAGCCCTGGTGGGCGACCCGGCCGAGAACGCGGCGGCCACCGGCACGCCGGGTGCGACCGGACTCAGCGCGAGCGAGTCCGGTTACACCCTGGCCGATCTGAGTGCGCCCGCCGAGCCGAATCAGCCCGGGGCGCTGCGGTTCCGGATCACCGGGCCCGACGGCGCCGCGGTCACCCGGTTCACCACCCAGCACGAGAAGCAGCTGCATCTCGTCGTCGTCCGCGCCGATGCCACCGAGTACCGCCACGTGCATCCGGTCATGGACGCGGCAGGCACCTGGTCCATCGACTGGACCTGGGCCCAGCCCGGCAGCTACCGCGTCTTCACCGATTTCGTGCCCACGGCCACCGGCGCCGACCTGGTCCTGGGCAGGTCGTTCACGGTGGCCGGAAACGCCGTGCCGCAACCACTTCCACCCCCGGCCCGCACCGCCACGGTCGACGGCTACCAGGTGACCCTGGACGGCGAACAGAGCACCGCGGGCAGCGAATTGCGCTTCACCGTCACCCGCGACGGCCGGCCCGTCACCGATCTACAGCCCTACCTAGGCGCTTACGCCCATCTGGTCGCGTTGCGCGCCGGCGATCTCGCGTATCTGCACACCCATCCCCAGGGCGAGGTCGGCAAGACACCACCGGGTCCGGATGTCGTCTTCCACACCACCGCGCCCAGCCCCGGCGACTACCGCCTGTATCTCGACTTCGCACACGGCAATTCGGTGCACACGGCCGAATTCACGGTCACGGCCACCGATTCCGCCGGATCCGGTGGCCATTCGCACCACCGCTGAGCGATCAGGCCTGCGCGGCCAAACGCACGTAGGCGGCGGTGTCGAGGGTTTCGCCGCGGGCGGTGGGATCGATGCCCGCGGCGACCAGCCGGCGTTCGGCCTCGGCGGGCGAACCGGCCCAGGAGGCCAGGGCGGCGCGCAGGGTCTTGCGGCGCTGGGCGAAGGCGGCGTCGACGACCGCGAAGACGCGGCGGCGATGCGCTTCGTCGATGGGCCACGGGGATTCGGCGTAGCGCTCGATGCGGACCAGCCCGGATTCCACGCGCGGGACCGGCCAGAAGACCTGGGTGCCGACATGGCCCGCGCGGCGGACCTGGCCGAAGAAGCCGGCCTTCACGCTGGGGACGCCGTAGATGCGGCCGCCCGGTTCGGCGGCCAGGCGGTCGGCGACCTCGGCCTGCACCATCACCAAGGACGTGGTGATGCTGGGCAATTCGGCCAGCAGGTGCAGCAACACCGGAACCGCCACGTTGTAGGGCAGGTTCGCGACCAGCGCGGTCGGCGCGGCGGGCAGCTCGTCGGCGCGCACGCGCATCGCGTCGGCCTCGACCACCGTCAGCCGATCGGCCAGCTCGGGCGCGCGATCGGCGACCGTCACCGGAAGATGCCCGGCGAGCACCGGGTCGATCTCGACCGCGACCACCGAATCGACCACGTCGAGCAGCGCGAGGGTCAGCGAACCCAGGCCGGGGCCGACCTCGAGGACGATGTCCGAGCGCCCCACCCCGGCGGCCGAGACGATGCGCCGGACCGTGTTCGCGTCGTGCACGAAGTTCTGTCCGAGCTGCTTGGTCGGCCGGACGCCGAACCGCTCGGCCAGCGTGCGCACCTCGGCGGGACCCAGCAGTGCGGCGCTCCCACGAGCGGAAACCTCAGATTCGGACACCACAAGAACCTACCAACCCCGCACCGGCCGCCCGGCGGGTGCGGTGCCTGTGCTCCGATCCGATCTACAGCCCGAACGCGAACCGCAGCCAGCCCATCCACACGTCTTCCGGCGCTCCGATCAGGTACTGGTACGCCGCGTTCGCGATCCCGTTGACGAAGTTCATCGCCATGCCTTTCCTCGGCCCCCGCTACCTGGGAAATCGCAGGTCGGAAGCACCCCGTTACCGGACGGCAAGCCAGCGGGAAAGTACCGGCCGGGACCCGCACGGCGCGTACGGGTCCCGGCCGGAGCGCGCCGTGGCGGACGGGGAGTCTCGGCCACGGCGAGTTCGGGATCGCCCGGGCTCAGGCCTGGGCGGGGGTGGCCTTGATGGTCGCCAGGAAGCCGTCGATGCCCGCGAGCATGGCCGGGTTCAGTTCACAGTGCTCACCGGTACCGGTGATGGTGTCGAAGCGCACGCCGTTGCCCGCGAGCTGCGCGGCCAGCGCACCGTGCAGCGGCGAGGGCACGGTCTTGTCGGTCACGTTGATCAGCAACAGGATCGGTGCGTCGTAACCGCTGGTCGGGACGGTCAGGTACTCGTTGATCGCGGCGCGGATGCGCTCGTCCGCCAGCGGCTTCGCCATGAGTTCACCGATGCTCAGGCCCTTGACCCGGGTGTAGATTCCGGCGAAGCATTCCGAGCCGGCGTCGTCGAGCACCTGCTTGCCCAGCGGGGTCAGATAGCTGTCGACGTCCACGTCGGGGCGCGCTTCGCGCAGCCCGGCCAGGATGGACACGTAGAAGCCGAGCATGCCGTCGGTGCCCTCGACCCGCGGGATGGCCGGACCGGCCAGCGGCAGCACCTTCTCCACGTCGGACTCCGGGTCGACCGCGATGGTGCCGCGGAAGTCCAGGTCGGGTGCGTAGGTGGCTTGCAGGTGGCCGGTGCCCAGCGCGGCCTGGCCGCCCTGGGAGAAGCCGATCACGCCCCAGGTCCGGGAGAGTTCGGCGTGGGTGGCGCGGGCCGCGCGCAGCAGATCGATGGTCGCGGTGGCTTCGGTGCGCTGTTCCAGGTACGGGTGCGCGCCGGTGTCGAAGTTGCCGAGACCGAGGTAGTCGGGCGCGACGACGGCGAAGCCCAGGCCCACCATGCGCTGGATGATCGCGTCCTCGCGGGTGCCGCGCGGGTTGGACTGACCGCCGCAGCCCGGGCCGAGCCCGCTGGTGCCGTGGTCGTAGGCCATGATCGGCCAGCCGCCGGGCGGCGGCGTGCCCGCGGGAACGAAGAGCGCGCCGCTGGCGGGTTTCGGAGTTCCGTCCGAGCCGGTCATCCAGTAGTCGAGCACCGAGCTCGCCGTACCGTCGGGCATCCCCCGCCAGCCGCCGGGCTTGGCCGTCGCCGAGATCACCGCCCCGGGCGTCTCCGCGTGCGCGGGCGCGACATGCACCAGCAACGCGGAACTGGCGGACAGCGCGGCAATCGCGATCGCACGCTGCCAACCGGGAACTCTTCGCATCGAAAACCCCTCTACACCCGACCCATTAACAAACCTGGACGAGCGTACAGTTGAGTTTTGGTTATTCCCGGGCTATTTAGAGAACCCACAGGGTTTCTTATACCGGCGCACAAGGACGCTCACATGCCGAGCCGGCTGGTGCAGGCGGGCCAGGCGCCCCAGCCCTGCCGCCCGCGCGTCACTTCCCCGATCGCGATCTGCTCTTCCCGGGTGGCGAGATCGGCACGGGGCGCGTACTTCAACCCGCCCTGGCGCTCCCAGGTGCTCTGATCGAACTGCAAACCGCCGTAGTAGCCGTTGCCGGTATTGATCGACCAGTTGCCGGTCGCTTCGCAGCGGGCGAGCGCGTCCCAGATCGCGCCGTCCTTCACCGTGGGCACCTCGGTGCCGGGCTTGGCGCCCTTGCGCACAGTTTTCGGCTGCGCGGGCACGGTGACATTCGAAGCGACCGGCTTCCGGTCCACCTCCTGGCCGTTGACCTTGGTGACCGCGAAGGTGACATCGTGGATACCGGGCACGCCCTTGTTCTCCACGATCGTCCGGCTCATATTCATGCTGGGGTCTTCGATGACGTTCTCCGGCGGATCCAGCGGCAGCGTCTCGGTCACGTTCTCGACCCGCTTGCGGGTCACCGTGATTCGCATCCCCTCGGTCAGCGCGGTGTCGGCGGCGGGCTCGACGCTGTCCTGCTCGATCAGCGGAATGCCCGCCGTGGCAAGGGCTTCCCCGATGGTGCGCCCGGCGATGCGGACGTCGACGAAGGCGCCGAGGCCGTCCAGCAGCGCGACCGGCCGCGGGCTGGCGACCTGCAGCGTCGCGCCGGCCAGCGGCAGCGGCGCGGTGCGGGCGGGCGCCACGAAGCGATCGTTCGGGATCTTCAACTGGTCCAGCGCCTCACCCGCGGTGAGACCGGTGGTCCATACCTGCTGCGGCTTGCCGTCGATGGTCAGCGTGACCTCGCGGGCCCGATTCAGCACGATGGTGGCGCCGTCGGCGACGGCGGCGGCCAGCCCCGGGCGCACCGAGTCGCGGTCGGTGACGTCGAAGCCGGCGGCGCGCAGCACGCCCGCGACATTGCGGGACATGGTCGCCTGGGTCACCTGGGCGCCGTCGACGACGACGGTGACGTGCTTGCGGTTCACGATCGCCAGCGCGGAACCGACGATCAACGTCATCAGCAACGCTGCGACCGCTGCGTACAGCAGCGGCGAGCGTGACTGGTTGATCCGCGTTAATGGGGACATGGTCACAGGACGATAACGAGAGGAGAGGGAGTGGACAACCGCAGGGCGTGTAACTGCGGCTTTGAAACATCACGATCAAATATCGGAGCCGCAGGTAAATCACGAACGGGAGCCAGAATAGTGATCTGCGACACAAATAGCGAATCAAGCCCTCTTACGGGGGTAACACCAGGGGTCCGCTCGGCGACGGACTAGATCCCGTAAACCCGCCGGGCGTTCGCCGTGGTGATCTTCGCGAGCTCCAGTGGATCCTGTTCGCGCACCTCCGCCAGCGCGCGCACGGTGTAAGGCAGGCAATACGACTCGTTCGGCGCACCGCGGAACGGATGCGGCGTCAGATACGGCGCGTCGGTCTCCACCAGAATCGCCTCGTCCGGCACCACCTTGGCGGCTTCGCGCAGTTCGTGGGCGTTCTTGAAACTGACGGTGCCCGAGAAACTCAGCAGATAGCCCTCGGCCACACACGACAGCGCCATATTCGTGTCGGACGAGAAGCAGTGGAAGATCACCTTTTCCGGCGCGCCCTCGTCCAGCAGCACGGCGAGCAGATCATGATCGGCTTCGCGATTGTGGATCATCAGCGGCTTGCGCAGCCGCTTGGCCAGATCGATGTGCCAGCGGAAACCCTCGACCTGGGTCTCGATATCGGCGCAACCCTCCAGCTTGCCGGGCCAGTAGTAGTCCAGCCCGGTTTCGCCGACGGCGACCACGCGCGGATCGGCGGCCAGGCGCTCCAGCTCCGCCTTCGCGTCGTCGTCGAGCGCGTTGGCGCGGGTCGGGTGCAGCGCGACTGCGGCGTAGACCCGGGAATCCCAGTTCGCGGCCCGCACCGCCCACTGCGCGGCCGTCAGGTCGTCGGCCACGGTCACGATGGTGCCGACGCCGACCGAGGCGGCCCGGTCGACGATCACCCTGGTCGACTCGGCGTCGGTCGCACCGCACGCGTCCAGATGGGTATGCGCGTCGACGAGCGGCGCGAGCGGTTCCGGCAAATCCGGTGCGGGCCGTTTGCCGCTCATGCCTGCACCTCGGTTACGGGGATATTCACGTGAGCGTCGAATAGCACGGCCATTACAGTAGACACACCATGAGCGAAGTCGACCGCCCCGCCTTCTATGTCACCACGGCCATCGCCTACCCGAACGGTGCGCCGCATATCGGGCATGCCTACGAGTACATCTCCACCGATGCCATCGCCCGATTCAAGCGGCTCGACGGGTACGACGTCTTCTTCATGACCGGCACCGACGAGCACGGCCAGAAAATGCAGCAGGCCGCGCTCACCGAGGGCATCCCCGTCGAAGAACTGGCGGCGCGCAACTCCGATGTGTTCGAGGCGCTGGACAAGGCGCTCGAGGTCACCTACGACCGATTCATCCGCACCACCGACGAGGATCATCGCCGCGCCTGCGTCGAGATCTGGAACCGGATGCTCGCCAACGGCGATATCTACCTGGGCAATTACTCGGGCTGGTACTCGGTGCGCGACGAGGCGTTCTACACCGACGAGGAAACCACGCTGCTCGAAAACGGCAGCCGCATCTCCACCGAAACCAAGACCCCGGTCGAATGGACCGAGGAGTCGAACTACTTCTTCCGGCTCTCGGCCTACCAGGACCGGCTGCTCGCGCTCTACGAGGAGCACCCGGAATTCATCGCGCCCAGCACGGCTCGCAACGAGATGACGAGCTATGTGAAGGCCGGCCTGAAGGACCTGTCGATCTCGCGCACCACCTTCGACTGGGGTGTGCCGGTGCCCGGCGAGCCCGATCACGTGATGTACGTCTGGGTGGACGCGCTCACCAACTACCTCACCGGCGTCGGCTTCCCCGCGACGGATTCGGCCGCGTTCCAGCGGTTCTGGCCCGCCGATCTGCACATCATCGGCAAGGACATCACCCGCTTCCACACCGTGTACTGGCCGGCGTTCCTGATGTCGGCGGGCATCGCGCTGCCGAAACGCGTGTTCGTGCACGGGTTTCTGTACAACAAGGGCGAGAAGATGTCGAAGTCGGTCGGCAACACCGTCGACCCGCTGGAACTGGTCGCCGAGTACGGCCTGGACGCGGTCCGCTTCTTCCTGCTGCGGGAGATCTCCTACGGGCAGGACGGCAGCTACAGCCACGAGGCGATCGTCTCGCGCATCAACGCCGACCTGGCCAACGAGTTCGGCAACCTGGTGCAGCGCAGCCTCACCATGGTGAACAAGAACTGCGACGCCCAGGTGCCCACGCCGGGTGAGTTCACCGCCGAGGATCGCGCCCTGCTCGACCAGGCGAACGCGCTGCTGGACAAGGTGCGGGTCGAATACGACGCCCAGCAGATGCATTTGGCGCTGGACACGATCTGGAAGGTGCTCGCCGAGACCAACCGGTACTTCTCCGCGCAGGCGCCCTGGACGCTGCGCAAGTCCGGCACCCCCGAGGATCTCGCGCGCATGGCCACCGTGCTCTACGTGACCCTCGAGGTGGTCCGCATCGTGGCCATCCTGGTGCAGCCGGTCCTGCCCGGTTCCGCCGCCAAGATCCTGGCCCTGCTCGCGCAGGACGGCCGGGTCTTCACCGACATCGCCACCCCGCTGGTCGCGGGCGTCGCACTGCCCGCACCGGAGCCGGTCTACCCGCGCTACGGCGACCCGAAGAAGAAGTAGCCCCGCGTCGTTCCGGCCCGGGCGGGCCGGAACGACGGGGAGTTCCTACTTCCAGCCGTCGAGCAGGCGGTTGGTCTCCTCGGCCAGCGCGGCCTGCAGGAACGGGCCGAAACTGACGCGGGCCACGCCGTGCTCGGCGAAGTAGGCCTTCGCGGGCTGGCCGGGAACACCGATCGCGTTGACGGGCAACGGGAGTTCGCTGGTGAGGCGGCGCAGGTCGGCGTCGGAGTGCCGGCCCACCGGGTACAGCACATCCGCGCCCGCTTCGGCGGCCAGCTTCAGCCGCGCGATGGCGCGGTCCACCCGGTCGGCCTCGTCACCGTCTTGACGGACGAACAGGTCGGTGCGGGCGTTGACGACCACGTGCACACCCGCGGCGTCGGCGTAGCGGCGCAGTTCACCCACGAACGCCGCGTGCTCCTCGGCGGTGCGCAGGCGGCCCTCCTCGCTGTGCACGGTGTCCTCGATGTTCAGGCCGACCACGCCCACGTCCAGCAGCCCTTCGATGAGCTGCGCGGGATCCAGGCCGTAGCCGGATTCGATGTCGAGCGAGATCGGCACGTCGACCGCCTCGGTGATCTGCCGGACCCGGGTCAGCGCCTCCGCGAAGGTCATGCCCTCGTTGTCCTTACGGCCGATCGAGTCGGCCAACGGGTGACTGCCGATCGTCAGCGCCGGGAACCCCGCGGCGACCGCGAGGTGCGCCGACCACGCGTCCCACACGGTCGGGAGCACCACCGGATCACCGGGCTGGTGCAGCTGGAGAAAAGCCTTGGCCTTGCTTTCGAGAGTGGTCATACACCGATCATCCACGCCGGCGCCCCGGGACGGCCAGGACCGGCTGGGAAACACTGGACCGGATCAGTCGTCCGCGTCGTCGCGGCGCGCGGCCAGCACCGTGTCGTAGAGCTCTTTACGCGAGGCGTTGTTCGCGCCGGCCACGTGCGCGCAGGCGTCTTTGAGACGCAGGCCCGCGGCGGTCAGCGCTTCCACCTCCTCGACGAGGTCGACCGGATCGGCGGACTTCGGCTGTGCGCCCTCGAGCACGACCGTGATCTCGCCCCGGACACCGTCCGCGGCCCAGGCGGCGAGTTCGGCCAGGGTGCCGCGTTTGACCTCCTCATAGGTCTTGGTGAGCTCGCGGCAGACGGCGGCGCGGCGGTCGGGGCCGAGCACCGTGACCGCGTCGGCCAGGCAATCGTCGAGGCGGTGCGGGGCCTCGAAGAAGACACAGGCGCGGGGTTCGGTGGCCAAGGTGCGCAACCACTCCCGGCGCTGACCGCCCTTGCGGGGCGCGAAACCGTCGAAGCAGAAACGCTCCACCGGCAGGCCGGACAGGGCCAGCGCGGTGGTCACCGCGGACGGGCCGGGCAGGCAGGTCACCGGCAGGTCCTGCTCGACGCAGGCCGCGACCAGGCGATACCCGGGATCGCTCACCGACGGCATGCCGGCATCGGTGACCAGCAGCACCGTGCGCCCGGCCTCGATATCGGCGAGCAGCGCCGGGATCCGCGCGGCCTCCACGTGGTCGTAGAAGCTCACCACCCGGCCGGTGATCTCCACCGCGAGCGCCTTGGCCAGCGTCTTGGTGCGCCGGGTGTCCTCGGCGGCGACGACGTCGGCCGAGGCCAACGCGTCGCGCAGGCGCTGTGACGCGTCCCCGACATCGCCCATCGGCGTCGCCGCCAGCACCAGCCGGCCGGTCGCTGTCGAGTCCTCCGCCACCGCTCTCCCGTCTGAACGTCAGGTCCGGCGCGCGCCGGACCGACCCGAGCCTAGTGCGCCGCGCTCGCATGCCCGTTCGCCTGTCCGGCGCCGCCCGGCGGTGTGCGCCGAAAAGCGCCTGGTGGCCACGATTCCTCGGGACGGCGCGGTTGCCGGTGCGCGACCTTGTCCGCCGGACCGAATAACATCGGGGCGTGACCCAGGTGACCTCCCGCGCGACCGCACCGTTCGGGGCCGTGCCTTCGTGGTCGAGTCCCGCACCGCTACGCCCCTCCCTCGATTTCGGGCCGACCGACACGGTGCGCGGCTGGCTGGTGACGGCGTTCCTGACGGTGATCGCGGCGGTCACGCGGTTCACCATGCTGAACTATCCGACCGACGCGGGGACGCCGGTCTTCGACGAGAAGCATTACGCCCCACAGGCTTGGCAGATGCTCACCGGCGGCGGCGTGGAGGACAACCCCGGCTACGGCCTGGTGGTGCATCCCCCGGTCGGCAAGCAGATGATCGCGATCGGCGAATGGCTGTTCGGCTACAACGGGTGGGGCTGGCGGTTCACCGCGGCCCTGGCGGGCACGATCCTGGTGCTGCTGATCGTGCGGATCGTGCGGCGGCTGGCCCGCTCCACGCTGATCGGGGCGATCGCGGGCATCCTGACCATCGCCGACGGCCTGCTGTTCGTGTCCTCGCGCATCGGCATGCTCGATATCTTCATGGCGCTGTTCGTCACCGCGGCCTTCGGCTGTCTCATCGTCGATCGCGACGAGGTGCGCAGACGCATGGCGCTGGTGGACATGCAGCGCCGCATCACCGCGACCGAGTGGGGGCCACGACTAGGCGTGCGCTGGTGGCGTTTCGGGGCGGGTGTGCTGCTCGGGCTGGCCTGCGGCACCAAGTGGTCCGGCATCTATTTCATCGCCGCGTTCGGGCTGCTGAGCGTCGCCTTCGACGTGTCCGCGCGGCGGGCCTACGGGGTGCGCCGGCCGTGGCTCGGCACGCTGGTGCGCGATGTCGGGCCCGCGCTGTACGCGATCGTGCTGATTCCGATCGGGGTGTATCTCACGACGTATTGGGCCTGGTTCGCCAGCGAGGACGGGGTCTACCGGTACGCGGTCGGCAACCAGGTCGGCACCGGCGGAACCTGGTCGTTCCTTCCCGACGCCCTGCGCTCGCTGTGGTTCTACAGCGGCGAATCGCTGCATTTCCATGAGACCCTGACCAATTCGGCCGGCAATCATCACCCGTGGGAGTCCAAGCCGTGGACCTGGCCGATGGGCCTGCGGCCGATGCTCTACTACTACGCCGACACCAATGTCACCGGCTGCGGCGCCTCGCAGTGCGTGAAAGCCGTCATGCTGATCGGCACCCCCGCCATCTGGTGGGTCGCGTTCCCGGTGCTCGGCTGGATGATCTGGCGCACCGCCGTGCGGCGGGACTGGCGCTACGCCGCGGTGCTCACCGGATACGGCGCGGCCCTGCTGCCCTGGTTCCTCACCCTGGACCGGCAGATGTACTACTTCTACGCGGTCGCGCTGGCGCCCTTCCTGATGATGGGCGTGGCGCTGGTCCTCGGTGACTTACTCGGCCCGGCCCGGGATTTCGTGCTGCGCAGACCCGGCTGGACGATTCCGCGCAGCCCGGCCGGCACCTATCTGCCGAGCGAGCGGCGCAGTCTCGGCTTGCTGACGATCTGCCTGTACCTGGGGCTGGTGATCGCGAACTTCATCTGGCTGTGGCCGATTCTCACGGCGCTGCCGATCACCCAGTCGAATTGGCACGACCATCTCTGGCTGCCCAGCTGGCGTTAAGCCTCCAGCGCCGACCTGATGTAGCGCACCGCGGTGTCGTCGTCGACGCCGAGCCGGCGGATCGCCGCCACGTAGTCGGTGGCTGCGCGGCCGGCCGCGTCCCGGGTCGGATCGCCGGAGGAGGCGATGAACGAACCCTGCCGCCCGCGCGTCTCCAGCACGCCGTCGGCCTCCAGCTCGCGATAGGCGCGGGCCACCGTATTCGGCGCCAGCCCGAGCTGCGCGGCCAGCGCGCGCACCGTCGGGATCTTCGTGCCCGCGGTCAGCTCTCCCGAACGGACCTGGGCCAGCACCCCCAGCCGCAGTTGCTCGTACGGGGGCACAGACGACTCGTGGTCGATGGTCAGGGCGAACATGGCGGGCTCACACAGCATCTCGGGATAGTGGACAGGACATACAGCGTGGGCCGCCGCGACCGGAGCCGAGCTCGGATCCGGGAATCCGCAGCACCTCGATTCCGGCGTCGGCGAGCCGCACATTGGTCATTTCGTTGCGCTCGTAGGCCAGGACCACGCCCGGCGCGACGGCCAGGGTGTTGTTGCCGTCGTCCCATTGTTCGCGTTCGGCGGTGACGCCGTCGAGTCCGGTGTCGATGACCCGCAGTTTCCCGATGCCCATCGCCTCGGCGGCGGCCGGCAGGAACGGGTCCGGGCCGCGCATGGTGACGCCGCCGTCGTCCTCACGGTGAATGGTGAACGCCTGCAGGGTGTCCCGCACGGCGGGGTACATCACCACGGCGTCGGTGTCGACCATGGTGCAGACGGTGTCCAGGTGCATGGTGGCGCGGTTCTGCGCGATCGGCACCACCAGCACGGTGTGCGCGAGATCGTCGTCGAACAGGCTGCGCGCCAGCGCTTCCGCGCCGGCGGGTGAGGTGCGCTCGCCGACGCCGACCGCCACCACGCCGGGGGCGAGCAGCAGCACGTCACCGCCCTCGATCGGCGCGGTATGGGATTCGTAGGCCCGGCGCACACCGAGGAAGCGCGGATGGAAGGCGTAAATGAGGTCGGTGAGCGAGGTTTCGCGCATCCGGGCGGGCAGCGCCAGGGAGGTGATCGCCACCCGCGGGCCGACCCAGAACGAGGAATCGCGGGTGAACAGCAGATTCGGCAGCGGGGCGATGACGAAATCCCCGCCGTGGTGCATCCGGCGCACCAGGGAGGCGGCGTCCGGGCCGAAGGGTAGTTCGTCGAAGGTCATGCCGGCCATCAGCAGGTCGGCCAAGTCCCGGGCGGGGACGCCGCGCAGGAAGGCGGCCAGCTCGTCGGCCAGCGCGTGCCCGAGCTTGCGGGCGTCCACGGCCGAGGTGATGCCCTGGATCCGGGCGGCGCCGCTGACCTCGAGGGTCTCGGCGAGCAGATCGGCCAGCAGCAGCACCTCGACGCCGTGATCGCGCAACACTCCAGCGAATGTGTCGTGCTCCTGCTGCGCGCGCTCCACCCAGGGGATCCCGTCGAACAGCAATTGGTCGTTGTTGCGCGGGGTCAGCCGCCGCAGCTCGTCGCCCGGCCGGTGCAGCAGCACCGTGCGCAGGGTTCCGACCTCGGAGGTCACGCCGAGACGTGATTCGGCGCCGCGTGCCTGTGCGTCTGCTCCCATCACCCGACCGTAGTTCGCCGGAGGCCGCTGAGCACGGAATTCGCACGGATGTCGTGCCGTTACGGGCCGCTGGTCCGATTCTGCCCCCAGCCTCCCCTAACCTGAAGTATTGTTTAGGTGAATGGAGGAGCGTGCATGACCACTGCCGATTGGCGAACGAAGGAGCTGACCCCCGGGCAGCTGTCCGAGCGTAGCGGAGTCGCTGTTTCCGCGTTGCACTTCTACGAACGCGAGGGCCTGATCACCAGCCGCCGGACCAGCGGCAATCAGCGCCGCTACGCCCGAGAGACGTTACGCCGCGTCGCCTTCATCCGGATCTCGCAGCGAGTCGGTATCCCGCTCAGTGACATTCGCGCCGCCCTGGACAAGCTCCCCGAGGGCCGCACCCCCACCCGCCGTGACTGGGAGACGCTGTCCACCACCTGGCGCAGCGACCTCGACGACCGCATCACCCAGCTGACTCGCCTGCGCGACAACCTGACCGGGTGCATCGGCTGCGGCTGCCTGTCGCTGGGCAGCTGCAAACTGGTCAACGAGCGCGATCAGCTCGGCGCGCAGGGCCCGGGCGCCGTCGTGCTCGACACCCACATCAACTGCCCGCCCGGCAAACCCGTCGTCAACTGCCAGCCCGGGACGCAGTCAGCAACCGGTTGAAGCGCGCGCTCATCTGACGGATCACGAGTTCGTAAGGGAGCGCGAACTTCCGGGCCCACCAGTAGGCGAACCGGATGTCGGGCGAGGTGTAGACGATGAACCGGTTGTGCTCGATGCCTTTGAGGATCGCCTGCGCCACCCGCTCCGGCGGCACGGCGTGCTTGGTGAATCGCTTTGCGAGGCGCTCGACTCGGGGTTCGCTGCGGTCGATGCCGACCAGCTCGACGCTGTGCACCAGCGGGGTGTTCACCGCGCCGGGCGTCACCAGGTGCACCGAGATCCCGTGTGTCTCCAGATCGAAGCGCAGCACCTCCGAGACGCCCCGGATCCCGTACTTACCGGCACTGTAGGCGGCGTGCCAGGGTAGCGCGATCAGGCCCGCCGCCGACGAGACGTTCACCAGCGCACCGCCTTTCCCGGCGCGCACCATCGCCGGGACGAAGGTCTCGATCACGTGGATCGGCCCCATCAGATTCACGTCGACCATCCGCCGCCAGTGCTGATGCTCCAGGTTCTCCACCGTTCCCCAGATGGAATGACCCGCCACATTCATGACGACGTCCAGGCTGGGATGCTCGGCGTGCACCGCCTCGGCGAACGCCGCCACCGCCTCGTAGTCGGTGATATCCAGTGCGCGACTGGCCAATACGACCCCGCCCCGCGCCCGGATCAGCTCCTCGGTCTCCGCCAGCCCGGCCGCGTTGATATCGGTCAGCACCAGCTCCCCGCCCGCCTCGGCCACGGCCACCGCGGTCGCCCGCCCGATCCCACTGGCCGCCCCCGTCACCAGGGTCTTGGCCCCTCGCACCGTCTTCCGGCCGATCCCCCGCTGCCCGATCCCGCGCACCCGAACCCCAATCCGTAGCCCATTTCACTTCACCCGGAGGCTACTGCCCCACCCGCCCTGCATAGCCGAATTCCCTCCCCACCACACCCCCCAATATTGGGGGGACACCCCCCATCACCGGCCCAGAACCGCCAGCATGCCGGCTACGGCGCGGGGCCAGGTGAATTGTTCGGCCCTGGTGCGGGCGGCTTTTCGGCGGTCCCGGGGTGGGAGGGCGAGGACGGTGGTGACGGCGTGGGCGAAGGCGGTGGGGTCGTCGGCGGCGACGGCGCCGCAGTCGGCGGTGAGGATGTCGGCCAGGGCGGAGGAGCGGCTGGCGACGACGGGGGTGCCGGCCGCCAGGGCTTCCAGGGCGGCGAGGCCGAAGGTTTCGTGCGGGCCGGGGGCGAGGGCGATGTCGGCGGTGGCCAGGAGTTTGGCGACCATGCGGCGGTCGGTGATGAAGCCGGTGAAGTGGACGGCGGAGCGGCCGGAGGACAGGGCGGGCACGGCGCGGGCCCGGCGTTCCAGCGCCTCGCGGCGCGGCCCGTCCCCGGCCACGACGAGGCGGACTTCGGTTCCGGCCCTGCGGAGTTCGGCGATCGCCGCGATACCGCGGTCCACCCGCTTCTCCACCGAGAGCCGGCCGCAGTGCACCAGCAGCGGATGATCCCCGACCCCGAGGTCTGCCCGCAGCCGCCCATCGCGCCGGTGCGGACTGAACAGCTCCAGATCCACCCCGAGCGGCACCAATTCGACGTTCGGCGCGTCGATCCGCTGGAACTCGGCGCGCGCGAAATCGGTAGTGCAGACGACGATGTCGTACTCGCGGGCGGTACGCCGGTTGGCGATGTCGGCCAGCCGCCGGGCGGCGGCCCCCGGCAGCACCTGGCCCAGCAGCCGGTCCAGCCGCTCGTGCGAGATCATCACCCCGGCGACATCGCGGCGGCGCGCCCAGCGACCGAAACCGCGCAGGGTCAGCCGATCCGAGACCTCGAGCACGTCCGGGCGCAGTCCGGCGAGCACATCGGCGACCCGGCGCGGGTCGGCCGCGCGATACCCGCCGGTCCCGGGAATCGGCAAGGCGGGCAGCGTGATCCGCAGCGCGCCGCTGGGCAGGATCTCCTCGGTGCGGCGCGCTCCGGGCACGATCAGCACCACCTCGTGGCCCGCCGCGACGTACCCCGCACCCAGGTGATGCAGTGCGGTGCGCAGTCCACCCGAGCGCGGACCGTAGAAGTTCGCCAGCTGGACTATGCGCACCCACCGATCGTTCAACGGATCGGCAGTGCGCGGGAGTAGTCCCGCGCAACTCGGCGTGAACAGCAGACGAAGAACCGTCAGCGCGGAGCGGTACCCCGCCCGGCCCGCGGCAGTTCGAGATCCAGCGGGATCCGCCCCACGGCGAGGTGCGCCTCGACCTCGTCGGCGGGCATCGGCCGCGCGATCAGGAACCCCTGGGCGCGATAGCAACCCAGCCCGACCAGCGTGCGCGCCGCCACCGCGGTCTCGACACCCTCGCCGACGACGCCGAGCCCGAAGGACCCGGCCAGCCCGATGATGGACTTCACGATGGCCAGGTCATCGGTGCTGGCGCCGAGCCGCTGCACGAACCCGCGGTCGATCTTCACCGCGTCGACCGGCAGCGCCTTCAGATGCGAGAGCGAGCTGTATCCGGTGCCGAAGTCGTCGATGGCGATCTGCACGCCCATCCGCTTGAGGCCGCGCAGCGTCACCTGGGTCCGGGCCAGATCCTGCACCACCACGTGCTCGGTGATCTCCAGGCAGACCGAACTGCCGTCGATGCCGAACAGCCGCAGGATGTCCTCGATCCGCTCCACGAAATCCAGGCTGACCAACTGCACCGGCGACACGTTGATGCGCATCACCACATTCGAGGCCAGCCCGCGCCGGCGCCATTCGGCGAACTGGGCGCAGGCCGAGCGAATCACCCAGCGGCCCAGCTCACCCGCGAGATTGGTGGCCTCCGCGACCGTGACGAAGGCGGCGGGCGGCAGCAGGCCGCGAGTCGGATGCATCCAGCGGACCAGCGCCTCGAGCGCGACGATCCGGCCGGTGCGCAGGTCGACCTCGGGCTGGTAGTGCAGCAGCAGCGACCCGTCGGAGACCGCGCCACGCAGGTTCAGTTCCACGTCGTCCTGCAACTCGAACTGGGCGCGCATGGCGTCGGTGAAGACCGCGACCCCGTTGCCGCCACCGGATTTCGCCGACAGTAAGGCGTGATCCGCGCGGCGCAGCACATCGGCGACCGTGGTCTCGCCCGGGATGCCCACGGCCACACCGACGCTCGCGCCCCGGCTGACCGACTCCCCGCCGACGGTCACCCGCCGCCCGATCAGCTGCTGGATGCGGGTGGCCTCGAGTTCGGCCGCGACGGCGTCCATCGGTTTGGCGGGCACGATGACGAACTCGTCGCCGCCCAGCCGGGCGATCATGTCGTGCCCGTCGAGGTTCTCCCGCAGGCGGGAGGACAGCGTGCGGATGAAGTTGTCTCCGGCGGTGTGGCCGAGGAAGTCGTTGAGCGCCTTCAACCGGTCCAGGTCCAGGAACAGCGCCGCCACCGGGCCGGGCGCGCCGGAGCGCAACCGGTCCTCCATGTGCTCGAGCAGCGCGCGCCGGTTGGCCAGCCCGGTCAGGTCGTCGTGCAGGGCGATGTAGCGCAACCGCTCTTCGGCCACCACCCGGGCCTGCACCTGCGCGAACAGCGCGGCGATCGCCTTGAGCACGTTGAGTTCCCGGGTGCTCCAATCCCGGTCGCCCTGTTTGATGAAGCCGAGCACGCCGGTGGATTCGCCGCGCGAGACCAGCGGCACCGCCGCCATGGCGACGGTCGGGATGCCGGAGGACCGCCGGATCGTCTCCTGATAATCGGCGGTCTGCACGTCGGGCCGCACGATGATCGGCTCGACGGCGTGCTCGAGCTCGCGGAAGACCGAGTCCGCGTGTTCGAAGAAGACGACCTTCAGCGGATCCGGGTCGGGGACCTCGGGACGGTGTGGCCACTCGGCGATCAGCACGGTGGCCCGGCGTTCGCGCTCGGTGTGGCGCAGATAGCTGAAGTCGACGTCGAAATGCTCGACCAGTTTGGCCAGCACGCGTTCGCTCGCCGCCACCATGGTCGTGGCGTCGACGCCCATCAACTCGGCGGCGACTTCGGTCACCAACGAGTCGAGCGTTCGGCGAGGCACCCTGTCTCCGATCGTGCTAGCTGCGGTCGCCCGCGCCCGGCTGTTCCGACCCGCCCCACCGGCCCTGCCGGCTGCCCTCCCCGGAGGGAAGCCGCCTGCTGCGAACCGTGGCTGCTGCCGCGTAGCTCAGGCGAAGCACCAATGCCATGATCTCATGCTCAGGCACTCCCAGCAGGTCCAGGAAACGGCCCTGAAGTGAAGTCAGTGTATCCGCGAAATCGGGGGAAATCGCGATCAACTCCTCGGGGTGCCGCGCGTAGAGGAACACCGGGGAGACAGGTTGCACGGCCAGACCACGGCGACCTGCTTCCAGCCACACCCGCTGAGTGGCCGCGCCGGCGGTCGCGTAGTCGGCGAGACCGGGCGCGCCGCCGGAATACGGCAGCGTCACCGCGAGCACCGCGGAGCTGGAATTGACCCGGTCCCGGGTGTATTCGCCGAGGGCGTTGCCGGCCGACCACTCGCGCAGCCGGGTCATCACATCCGAGCGCCGGGCCATCCGCATCTTGGCCTGTTCGACCGGTGTCAGCTCCAGGCTGCGGACGTCGATTCCGGTCAGCGGGTCCTCCCCGGGCCAGCGCAGTTCGGCGAACAACTCCTCGTGCAGCCGGGGCGTGAGATAGCGGATGCGGTCGGAGTTGCCGAGCAGGTCGGCGGCCTGGTCGAGATCGGCGCTGCCGGTGACGTAGCGGATGGTGGCGCCCTCGGCGGCGGCGGCCGCGGCCAGACTCGCGAGCACCTGCTCGGAGAGCGCCGCGCCGTTGCCCAGGCGCCGGTTGGTCTCGCGGGCCAGCGCGGCCGGGTAGTCGCGGGCCAGCAGCGCGTCGTCGCCGGACCCGAACTCCAGCAGCGCGCTCAGGGCGCTGGCGTCGTCCTGGACGACGCGATGCGGGCCGAGCATGCCGTGGGCGGCCGCGGCGGCCCGGGCGTTGTGTAGGGCCGCGCCGATCGCGACGGCGCTGCCGCGGTAACCGATGTCGAGCGCCGAGGATTCGGTGCGCACCAGATCCATCCGGAGCCCGCCGTCGCTGTCGCGCAGCACCCACGGCTGAGTGTTGCCACCGGACGGTGCCCGTTG
Source organism: Nocardia sp. NPDC050712 (assembly GCF_040654295.1). Taxonomy (NCBI): domain Bacteria; kingdom Bacillati; phylum Actinomycetota; class Actinomycetes; order Mycobacteriales; family Nocardiaceae; genus Nocardia; species Nocardia sp. NPDC050712. The sequence continues at coordinate 38,573 of NZ_JBFAHT010000001.1, read as the reverse complement.
CGCGCATTCCCGCACGCGCGCCGACGGTGTGGTGGCCGGCACGTCGGCCGGTGGCTCGCCGCCCTCGGCCGCGGCCTCCTCGACCGGCTCCGGCTCGGCCAGCGCGTCCAGCCCGTGTTCCAGGTCGACGCGCACGCGTCCGGAGGACAGTTTCTGCCCGAGCCCGATGCGGCGCACCGCGGTCGCCACGACGGCCGCGCCCAGCTGCACTTCGCTGCCGAGTTGCGGCCAGGTGGTGACGGTTTCGTCGATTTCCACCAGGCTGGCGGCCATCCGCACGGACAGCTCGGCCGGATCCAGGATGCGCATGACGTGCGGCGCCTTGTCCTTGGTGCTCAGCCCGCGCAGATCCGCGCCGGTGGTGGTGCCGAGCAGTCCGTGGAAGGGCAGGCGCCCGGGTTCCAGGTCGTAGCGTTCGACGTCGAACAGGCCGCGGTCGCTGGTCTCCATGAGCAGCGGGATGCGCTGGCGGCGCGAGCCCTCGCGGACCGCGAACTTGATGTCGAGCGAATCGCATTCCTCGATGACGATGGACAGCCCGGTGAGGAATTCGTCCACCGAGTCCTCGGTGACGCCGGCGACGCACACCTCGACCGGCAGGTACGGGTCGAGTTCGGCGATGCGGCGGGCGGTGACGATGGACTTGTTCACGCCGATGTCGAAGATATTGCCCGGCACCCGATTCAGGTTGGACAGCTCGATCTCGTCGAAGTCGGCCAGGCGCAGCATGCCGCAGCCGCCCTCCAGGGCGATTGTGTAGGCGCAGGCGTGGCCGACGCTCTGGCCGACGACGCCGATGCTCAGCTCGCCCAGCCGCCGCTGTTCGGCGCGGGTGAGCTTGTTGCGGTTGCGGTCCAGCCGGATGGCGCGGTAGGAGGTCTCGTCCAGCAGCCCGACCAGGGTGCGCCGCCACGGGTAGTAGACCCAGCGGTCCTCGGGCGCGGCGGGCGCCGGGTTGGTGATCTTGCCGAGTTCCAGGCGCAGCATGTCGCGCAGATCGTGGATACGAACGCGGGGCGACTTGCGCAGCTGTGTGAGCATGGCGGTATCCGCGGGGGCTGACTCGTCGAGGATCAGCGGCCGATAGTCCCCACCGGGACCAACGTCACCGTTCATGCCTGCGCACGTCCTCCGATCCAGGGCTGACGGGCGTGGTAAATCCGCGTCCGTAGCGATTGCTTGCAGATCGCTCGAAAAGGTCAGAACGAGTTTGCCTAGGGCAGTATCCGTCATCCGACAGGAATTGACCAGGCGTCTGGCTAATCTTCCGAAAACTATTCGGGTGATCGGAAATTCCGCCAGGTCAAACGATCATGATTGACCTACCGGTGGAATCTGGAGACCAGTCGGTTCCAATCAGGTTAACTCTCCGCAACTAGATCAGGATCGAGATGAAGAGCTCGACCGACTGCGGCCCCCGCCAGATTTCGATCTCCTCCCGATAGGCCCGGGTGATCTCCGCCGAGGCCGTGGCGTCGTCGACCTGCGCCCAGACATCCTCGACCGGGTCGTGGTAATCGCCGTTCGGCTCGAACCGCGCGTACACACCCTTGGGCACATGCACCAGCAGGTCACCGACCGGAATCTCTTCCGCCGCACGATATTCGAAGCTGACGATGGCGTTGTAATTGCCCGCCGGATCCGGGACGTACACCGTGTACATCGGATGCTTGTCGCCCGAGCGCTCGCGCAGCCGATCCTTGAGGAACTCGATCAGATCGCTGTTGCTGACCTTGAAGCTGGGCCGCACCCGCGGCACCACCAGCCCACCGTAGATCGCCGCATTGCGCACCGCGATGGTGTAAGTCATGACGCCTCGACCGCGAGGTAGAGCTCGATCTTGTAGGCGTGCGGATAACACTCGAAGTCACCGGTGTAGGTGCGCCGGATCTGCTTGTGCTCCTCGGCGTAGGCGATCTGGGTCCACAGGTCGGTCATCACCCGCGGGAAGTTGCCGACCGAGGCGAAGCGGGCGTAGGTGCCGCCCGGCATCCGGGCCACCAGGTGACCACGGGTGACCTGGTCGAACGAGCTGCACTGATACCCGACGATCTGGGTGTTGTAGGTGCCGAGCTCGCCCGTGTAGTCGGTGAAGGCACTGGCCAGGGGACCACCGAGATCCTGGTGCAGCACCGCTGCCCAGGCCGCCTCGAGATCATGGTCGCGCAGTTCCCCGAGCGCGCGCTTGGGGCTGCGGACCGGCAGTCCGGCGACCCACGTCTCGTCCCGCTCGACGATTTCAAACTGCATGGAAAGGACTCTCTCGCGGTGGCATTCCGGTTCGCTGCCCGCATCCGGTCGGCTAGAAACGCCATGCTATCAACACCGACCGACCGGCAGGGCTCGCCGGCACAGCGCCGCGCCGGGCCGACACCGGCATTGAACTGGACGAATGTCCGGCAGAAGCCCTGGCGGCGTCCCGGCAACCACCGCGGCCGGGCCCGCCGATCACCTGCGGTAGCGAATGCCCATGGCCTGCAAGCAAATTCATGGCTATCGATTTGCCCGAGGGTGCTCCCCGGAAGATCACCCGGGCAGCCATTGTGTCGCACGCCACATCCGCGTATCTTCTGTGATTCGAGACTGCATGGTTTCACAAGCAATGGACAGGGTGGTCCTGGTTATGAGCTTTCGCGCACGGCTGCGGACGGCGGCGGCACTCGCGGTGACGGTGGCGGCACTCGCCGCCGGAGCCGGCGCCGCCGCGGCCGAGGACATCGCCCCGGGAACCACGGCCCAGAGCTACTTCCAGCACACCGGGCCGCACCCGGTCGCGACGACGGTGCGCACCAATCCCTGCCAGGACTCGATCTTCGGGATGGTGCAGCACATCGTGGTGCACGCCTTCGGCAACCGCGACAACCCGACCTGCACCCAGGCGTTCCCGAACGGACTGGAGTCGCCGATCGGCGTGAACACCTACTACCCGGCCGACCTGAGCGCACCCGCCCCGCTGCTGGTCTTCGTGCCCGGCATCAACGCCAACCCCGGCATGTACGACGCGCTGGCGCGGCAGTGGGTCAGCCACGGGTTCGTGGTGGTGATCCCGTACGACTACGTCAACTCCCTGGCCCACGTGCCCGCGCTCGGGCTGGCGACGGCCGTGCTCGCGAACCGGGATCCGAGCTCCCCACTGCACGGCCGGATCGACCTGGGCCGCACGGTATTCGGCGGGCACTCCGCGGGCGGTCAGGCCGCGTTGCAGGCCGGGGCCGCGCTGCCGCGGGCCGCGGCCGCGATCGATCCGGAGCTGCGGGTCGCCGGCGTCCTGGCCATCGAGCCCGGGCCGCTGGCGGTCGGCGCGCTGATCGAGGTACCGACGCTGTTCCTCACCGGCTACAACGATTTCGTGGTCCCCGACTTCGCCTGGGTGCGCTGGTGGCAGTACAACCTGCACTTCAACGCCCCGCCTGGATCGCCAATGCCCATGGGGTCAGCCATTTCTCGCCGGTCGACGGCCTGGACGCCTACCTGTCCGCGGGCACGGCGCTGGCCTACCTGCGCTACCTGGCCTTCGACGACGACGTCGCCCGCCAGTTCTTCGTCGGACCGAATTGGCTACTCCCCCAGGACAAGACGTACTTCAGCGTGGACCGCAACCCGCGGGCCGACGCACTGCGCTAGCTCGCGCGGGGTCGGCGCACCGCACCCGGCGAGGTGCCGATCACCCGTTTGAAGGCACGACCGAAGGCCGCCTCGGACTGGTAACCGAGGCGGTGCGCGAGTTCACCGACGCCGATGTCCTCGCGCTCCAGGCTGGTACGCGCGACATGCATGCGCCAGCGCGTCAGGTACTGCATGGCGGGCTCGCCGACCAGCTCGGTGAAGCGCGCGGCGAAGGCCGAGCGCGACATCGCCGCCTCCGCCGCGAGCGTCGACAAGGTCCAGGGCCGGGCGGGATCGCGGTGGATGGCCGCGATGGCCGGGCCGACGCGTGGGTCGCGCAGGGCGCCGAGCCAGCCGGTGCGCGCGGCCGGATCCTCCTCGATCCACGAGCGGATGGCCTGGATCACCAGGATGTCGGCCAGCCGGGTGATCACCGTCTCGCCGCCGGGCCGCAGCTGCTTCGCCTCCGCGGCAATGAATCTCAGGGTCGCGTCGATCCACGCGCCCTGCGGGGAATCGGCGCGGCGCACCCGGATCACCTCCGGCAGCAGCTCCAGCAGATGCCGCGCCGCCGGATCGTCGAAGCGCACCGCGCCGCAGATCACCGTCGCCGGCTCGCCACCGCCGCCGTGGCGCAGGATCTCGTACCGCTCGCTGACCAGCTCCCGCGGCAGCGCGTCCAGGGCGACGCCGTGCACGCCGGGCGCGCTGCTCAGCAGATGCCCGGTGCCGTGCGGGACCAAGGCCAGGTCGCCCGCGGAAAGCCACTGGCCGCCAGTGGGTTCCACCTCCAGCCAGCAGGTGCCCGCGGCCACGAAGTGGAACATCACGCAGTCCGGCCAGACCGGCAGCGCGACACCCCACGGTTCGGTGAAATCGGAGCGGCCGTAGAACACGCCGCTCATCCGCAGCAGATGCAGCGCCTGTCCGAGCGCGTCCGCGGAGCGCCACACCGGTTCGACCAACATGCTCCGAGTATGTGGCGCGCGAAGAGCGGCCGTCCACAGCGCTGGACGATCGAGCAGGAAACCTCGACGTCCGGGCATGGTGCGTCCAGCTCTCCGCTCCGAGACTGGATGTCAGGCAATCCATTCCAATCCTGAGGAGCCCCCATGAAGGTTTTGGTCATCGGCTCGACCGGTGGATCCGGTCGCGCCGCCGTCGAGCAGCTGCTGTCGGCCGGCCACGACGTCACCGCATTCACCCGCACGCCGCACGACACGGACCGGCCGCGGCTGCGCTACGTGACCGGCGACGCGCTGGACCCCGCCGATGTGGACCGGGCCGTGGCCGGGCACGACGCCGTCGTCGTCGCCCTCGGCATCAGCGAAAACCCGCTGCGGGTAAGAATTCTCGGCCCGCGGCACACCCCGATGCAGGTGCGCTCGCGCGGCACCCGCACGGTCGTCGACGCCATGCGCCGCCACGGCGTCCGGAAACTGGTGGTACTGAGCGCCTTCGGCGCCGGTGACTCCGAACCCGGTCTGACCCGGGCAAATCGGCTGTTCTACCGGGTGGTCCTGGCGCCGCAGATCACCGACACCGAGCGCCAGGAAGCGCTGGTGCGGGCGAGCGGGCTGGACTGGGTGCTGGCCCGCCCGGTCAACCTGACCGACGACCCGCGGGACACGATGCCCGCCACCGCCCGGCAGCCGGTGGTGCACACGGTGTCGCGTGCCAGTGTCGGCCGTTTCCTGGCCCGCGCCGTGGACGACGCGGCGCTGGTCGGTCAGGCCGTCGCGCTGTCGCAGGCCGGCTGATCGCCCGGACGCGACGAGGCCCGGGTACCCGACCCGGGCCTCGAACCGTCAGTTCTTCGATTCCACCGCGGCGCAGATCCCCTCGACGAAAGCGCCGAGGTCGCCCGGGTTACGCGAGGTGACCAGCTGCCAGCCGTCCTCGGGGGAACGCACCACCGGCTCGTCCACCCACTTGCCGCCCGCGTTGGTGATGTCGGTGCGCAGCGACGGATAGGAGGTCAGCGTCTTGCGGGGCAGCAGGCCCGCCTCCACCAGCAGCCAGGGGCCGTGGCAGATCGCGGCGATCGGTTTGCCCGCGCCCGCGAAGTCCTTGACCAGCGCCAGGGCGCGGTCCTCGATCCGCAGTTTGTCGGCGTTCACCGTGCCGCCGGGCACCACCAGCACCTCGAAGTCGGCGGCCGCGACGTCGTCGAGGGCGGCGTCGGGCTGGAACTCCTCGTCGGGCTGGGTGTCGTGCCGGAAGGTCTGCACGGCCTCGTTCTTCGGTGCGGCATGCACCACCTGCGCGCCCAGGGCACGCAGTTCGCCGAGCGGCACCACCAGTTCGTCGCGTTCCACCCCGGTATTCGAGGTGGCGATCAGAACTCGCACGCCTTCCAGCCGACCCGACATGAGTAGCTCCTTCCGATTGCGGACATGACTCTTGCTACGAGCATGCCGCGATCGGCGGCGGCTAAACCTACCCGCCGTAGTGGCAGACGTAGTGCACGGTGTCGAGGACCTCGATCTGGAACGAGCTGTCGCCCGGCACCTCGAACGATTCGCCGCCGCGGTAGGTGACCGGCTCGGTCGCACCGGCCAGGGTGACCTTGGCCTCGCCCGCGACGAGCTCCATGATCTCCGGCACGCCGGTATTGAAGGTCAGGGTGGCGGGCAGGATGACGCCGACCGACTTGCTGGTGCCGTCGGCCAGGGTCAGGGCATGGCTGACGCACTTTCCGTCGAAGTACACATTGGCCTGCTTCGCCACACTGACGTTCTCGAACTGCGCCATGATCTCTTTCCCGGGGTTGGAGTGGAGCCGTCAGCTTACTGAGACCCGGCCTGTGACCTGCCGCACCTCGGCCGTCGCGCACGTACCCTGATGTATGTCTTTGTCACGGCGCGCCCTGCTGGCGTTCGGCATCGCCGGGCTGGCCGGGGCGGCGACGGCCAGTAGCGGGGTGTTTCCCGCGCCGCGCTGGCGTGGCACCTATCCGTTCGCCCTCGGCGTCGCCTCGGGTGATCCGCTGCCCGACGGCGTGGTGCTGTGGACGCGGCTGGCGCCGGAGCCGCTCGCGCCGGACGGCAACGGCGGCATGCCGCTGCACCCGGTGACCGTGGACTACGAGGTGGCCCACGACGAGAACTTCCAGCAGGTCGTGACCCGCGGCACGGCTGTCGCGGCACGCGAACTCGGGCACAGCGTGCACCCGGAAGTGCGTGGCCTGGAACCGGATCGCTGGTACTTCTACCGCTTCCGCGCGGGCTCGGCGATCTCCCCGGTCGGCCGCACCCGCACCGCCCCGGCCGCCGGATCCGCCTCGGCGCGCCTGCGTTTGGCGGTCGCCTCGTGCCAGTCCTGGGCGTCGGGCTACTACACCGCCTACGAGCACATGAGCCGCGAGGACGTCGACCTGGTGCTGCACCTGGGCGACTACATCTACGAGCGCGCCTGGAACCACCGCCGGGAAGGCACCGCGCCCCATGTCTTTCCGCGGGACGAGGCCGTCGACCTGCGCGGCTATCGCCTGCGCTACGCGCAGGCAAAGGCCGAACTGCCGTTGCAGGCCGCGCACGCCGCGTTCCCCTGGCTGGTCACCATGGACGACCACGAGATCGACAACAACTGGGCCGGTGACAACCCGGGCCTCGGCTTCGATATCGCGCTGCTCGGCCCGCTGTTCCTGCGCCGCCGCGCCGCTGCCTTCCAAGCGATGTACGAGCATCAGCCGCTGCGCTTGGCGCAAATGCCCGCCGGGCCGGACATGCGCCTGCACCGGCGCTACCGTTTCGGTGATCTGGCCGAGGTCACCATGCTCGACACCCGGCAGTACCGCAGCGCGATCCCGTGCAGCCAGAATCCGGTCACCGGCTGCGCCGAGCGTTTCGCCGCCGACCGCACGATTCTCGGTGCGCCGCAACGGGAGTGGCTGGTCGACGGCCTGACCACCTCGCCCGCGCGCTGGCAGGTGCTCGGCAACCAGGTCGCCTTGGGCGAGGTCGATACCGACCCCGGCCCGGATGTCCGGGTGTCCACCGACGCCTGGGACGGCTATGTCGCCGATCGCAACACCGTGCTGGGCACGGCGGCGCGGCGGCAGGTGCGGAATCTGGTCGTGCTCACCGGCGACAAGCACGAGAACTGCGCGGGCAACCTCCGCAGTGATTTCGCCCGCCCCGAATCGCCCGTGGTCGGGGCCGAATTCACCGGCACCTCGATCACCACGAACGGCAACGGCGCGGACATGACCGAGCACGGGCGGCGCTTGCTGGCCGCCAATCCAGATCTGAAGTTCTTCAATGCTCAGCGCGGCTATCTGCGGCTGACGCTCGATAAAACTCTGTGCCGCACCGATTTCCGCGTGGTTCCGTTCGTCACGCGGACGGGCGCGCCGGTCGAAACCCGGACGAGCTATGTAGTGGAAGACGGAATCCCCGGCACCACCGAGGCGTGAATCCGGAAAACGGCATCGCCGAGCGATCGTTTCCCCTTCTAAAGATATAGCGCACCCGGGGGCTTGCGGCAAGACCCCGGTCCTGCCGCAGAATTGCCCGCCGATGGCAACACCGGTAGAGATTTGGGAGCAGAGCTTGAGCGACATCGACGTGATCATCGTGGGCGCCGGACCGGCCGGCCTGACGTTGGCGGCCGAGCTCAGCCTGGCCGGTGTCCGGCCGCTGGTGCTGGAGCAGCATCTGGTGCCGCGGGAGACCCAGAAGGCCAGCGGCATCGGCGGCCGGATCCTGGATCACCTGCGCTTCCGTGGGCTGCTGGGCCGGTTCGAGGAACTCAGCAGCGACCCGCACATCGCGCCGCGGTTCCCGTTCGGCACGCTGCAATTGGACCTCACCCAGCTCACCGATTCCCCGATGCACGCGATGCCGATCGCGCAGTGGGAGATCGAGCGACTGCTCGACGCGCACGCCCGCGACCTGGGCGCCGAGATCCGCCGCGGCCACGAGGTCCTCGGCGTCCGCCAGGACGACGACACGGTGACCGCGGAAGTGCGCGGCCCGGACGGCACTTACGCGGTGACTGCGCGCTACCTGGTGGGATGCGACGGCGGCCGCAGCCGCGTCCGCGAGCTGGCCGGGATCGGATTCCCCGGTACCACCTATCCGGAAGTCAACCGGCTCGCGCAGGTCACGCTGCCGGCGCCGGTGCGGTTGCTCGACAACGGCGACATCGACGTGCCCGGGCTGGGCGTGGTCCACGCGGGCTTCACTCGGCTGGACACCGGCGTGTTCGCGTTCGCGACCGACCCCGAGTCCGGAATCACCAGCCTGATGACCACCGAGAACGAGACCACCGAATACGACGACGAGGAGCCGCTGACCCTGGCAGAGCTCGGTGCCAGCGTGCGCCGGGTGCTCGGCGTCGACCTGCCGATGGCGGACCCGAAGCGACTGTCGCGCTTCACCTTCAAGGATCGGCAGGCCGAGAACTACCGCGCGGGACGCATCCTGCTGGCCGGCGACGCCGCGCACCTGCTCCCCGCCACCGGCACCGCGCTCAATGTGGGCATGCTCGATTCGGTCAACCTCGCGTGGAAGCTGGCCGCCGACGTGCAGGGCTGGGCGCCGGCCGGCCTGGTGGACACCTACCACGAGGAACGCCACTTCGCCGGGGCGCGCGCCCGGCTGCAGACTCGGGCACAGGTGGCGCTGCGGCGCGGCCGGGACGAAGCCGACGAGGCACTGCGGCAGGTCATCCAGGAACTGCTGCAAGACGAACCGGCGCTGCGCCGGATGGGTGCCCTGGTCGGCCACTCCGACATTCGCTATCCCATGCCGGGCGCCGACCACCACGCCCTGACCGGCGCCTTCGCCCCCGACCTCACACTGCACACCGAGCAGGGCACGACGAGTGTCGCCGAACTCATGCACGCCGGCCGGCCCGTCTTCCTCGATCTCGCCGATCGCCCGGAGCTCCGCGCGGTCGCCCGGGAGTGGGCGCCCCGCCTCGACATCCGCGCGGCCGAGGCCGACGACCAGCCCGCCGATGCCCTGCTGATCCGCCCGGACGGTCACCTCGCCTGGGCCGCGCCGATCGGCGAGCCGGCCGGCACCGCCGCGGCCACCCTGCGCGCCGCGCTGGCGCACTGGTTCGGCTCACCGTCCGGCGCGTAACCGCACCCGCCCCAGCACATTCGGTTCGGCCAGGGGCAGCAATGCCACGAGGATGGCCGCGCCGGTGAGCGGGAGAAAATTGAGGTCCACCGCACCGAGGAGGACGCCCACCAGCACCAGCGGTGGGCTCCACTTCGGCAGCTGCCTGCGCGCGGCCAGCATCACCGTGAGCACGACCAGTCCCAGGAAGAACAGCGGCGGGACCACGGTGTAGACGAGCGGCCGGACTCCGGGCAGCTCGGAGAACTGGTCGCTCAGCCGCGACATGTCGGCCTTGTTCGCGGCCAGCGCGGAGAACGAGATATCGGCGAGAAACTGCACGATGCCGGCCGCCAACCCGGCCAGCGTCAGCACGAGCGTCGCGTCGCGCCACCGGCTCGGCGGCAGCTCGCGCCCCAGGTTCAGCACCACCGGAACGAACAACACCATGCCGAGCAGCCCGAACAGGTGCGCCGCCTGCCAATCCGGCCCCGGCCCGTACTCTCCGTCGACCCGCCCCGCGAGCCGGATGACGCCGTACCCGGCGATGCACAGCGGCGCGGAGAGCAGAAGCAGACCAGGAAGTTTCACAGCGCCGATCGTCGCAGGCCAGGGCCGCCCACCGCCTCCGGGAAGACCCTGATTCTCGGTGTTTAGGCCAGGGCCGAATGGTGGTGCGCGCACCGCCCGCCGGTTCATACGCTGCTGATCGGAAGCTAACCAGGAGGCTGAAGATGATGAACCAGGCAGCTGTGCGTGCCGACGGGATGGCCCCGCTGGTGCTGGCGGACGGTGCCACCGAACTGTGGCGGCGGGGACGGGAGTGGTTGCGGGGCGCGCGGTTCCGCCGCACCGAGCCGGCACCGGCCGAACCGCCATCGGTGCCCGAGATGCTGATCGCGCTGGATCCGTTCAATCCCGCGCCGGGCCACGGGCGCTGGTGAGCCCGAGTAGCGTGATCGGGAAGAGATTGCGAGGCCTCGGATGAAGCGACTGCACTTCACGCCCGACGATCTGCTGCGGGTGCGGATCGGGGCCCCGCTGGGCGCGCTCGGCGAGACGCTGCTGGCCACCCGGACCGTGCAGCGCAGTCGCACAGTGCTTTTCGACGGCTGGCGGTCCCAGGTGGTGACCGCCATGCCCGAGAACTTCGGCATGCTCGCCGATCTCGCGCCCGCCGACGGCTGTTTCCTCGACCTGATCACCCCGACCCGGGGTGCGCGCACCCTCGCCGAGGGCATCACCGCGCTGCACCTGGCCTCGCGCGAGGAGCTGCGCCGCGAAGTCGCCTGTGTGAGCGAGATCCCGGTCGGTCCGAGCGACGAATTCCTCACCCGGTCGACGCCGATACCCAGCTGGGCGGCGAACCTGCCGGATCGCGACAACCGCACGCTGGGCGAGGTGGCGGCCGCGTTCGAGTCCTTCCACGCGGTCGCGTTCGCCGATCGCTGGAACCATGTCCAGTCCTACCTCGAGGTCGCCGTCGACCGGATGGCCCGCACCATGGCGACCGAGGGCGTGGAAGGGCTGTTCGCCACGCTCGCCCCCTACGCGCGCTGGCGCGCGCCGATTCTCGAGGTCGCCACCCGCAAGGCCTGCCGCGACCGCCACCTGCGCGGCCGCGGGCTGGTGCTGGTGCCCGCGCTGTTCGTCTGGCCGGAACCGGTGCTGCTGCACTCCTCCGTCGACGAGACCGCGCCGCTGACCCTGATCGTCCCCGCCATTCGCGATATCGCCGACTTCGCGACAGCGTGGGGCCCGCGCACACCCAACGAGGCGCTCAATTCCCTGCTCGGCCGCACCCGCGCCGCCGCATTGCAGGAGATCGCCGAAGGCTGCAGCACCACCGAACTCGCGCGCCGGCTCGGCGTCAGCCCCGCTACCGCGAGCGAGCACGCCACGATCCTGCGCGAGGCCGGGCTCATCGCGAGCCACCGGCACCGCAACGCCATGCGGCACCAGCTGACCACGCTCGGCGCGGCCCTGCTCGACGGCGACCTGGACACCGGGCTGCGGATCGCCTGATCCCGCGTCGCTGCCCGCCGCGACGCAGGTCACCGGCCATAGTGGAGCCATGGGCAACACCGCGACCGTCGCCGACACCTTGGCGCCCCTGCTCCGCACCGCCTTGGGCGACCAGCCGCCGATCCGATTCGAGTTCTGGGACGGCAGCACGATGGCGCCGGCGGCCGAGCCGCGCGGGGTCATGCGCATCCGTTCCAAGGACGCGCTGAGCTACCTGGTGTGGGCGCCCGGCGAACTCGGCCTGGCCCGCGCCTACGTCTCGGGCCAACTCGAATTCGAAGGCGACGTCTTCACCGTCCTGCGCAGCATGCAGCAGTCCGCGCCGCGCGATGCCGACCTGGGCTGGGACGCGGCGCTGCGCGCGGTCGGCGCGGCGGGGCGGCTCGGGGCGCTCACCCACCACCCCAAGCCGCCGCCGGAGGAGGTGCGCCCGCTGCGCGGCGGTCTGCACACCAAGCGGCGCGACGCGGCGGCGATCAGCCACCACTACGACGTCGGCAACGACTTCTACCGGCTCGTGCTCGGCGAGAGCATGACCTACTCCTGCGCCCGCTTCGTCGCACCCGGCGACGACGGCGCCGCACCCGCGAATCCGGCTGTCCCACTGGTGGACGCCCAGCGCGCGAAACACGATCTGATCTGCCGCAAGCTCGGTCTGCGCGCCGGGATGCGGCTGCTCGACGTCGGCTGTGGCTGGGGTTCGATGGCGCTGCACGCCGCGGCCACCTACGACGCCCAGGTGGTCGGCGTCACCATCAGCCACGAGCAGGCCGAGCTCGCCCGCGAGCGGGTCGCCGCGGCCGGGCTGCGGGACCGGGTCGAGATCCGGCTGTCGGACTATCGCGACCTGCGCGGTGAGGAATTCGACGCGATCTCCTCGATCGGCATGTTCGAGCACGTCGGCACCAAGCGCAGCGCCGAATACTTCGACACGCTGCGCGCGCTGCTGCGGCCGCAGGGCCGCCTGCTCAATCACGCGATCTCCTCCATCGGCGGCTCCCGCATGCAGAACCGCTCCTTCATCGGCCGCTATGTCTTCCCCGACGGCGAACTCCTCGATGTCGGCGCGGTCGTGCTGGCCATGGAGCGCGCCGGTTTCGAGGTCCGCGACGTGGACGCGCTGCGCGAGCACTACGCCCTGACGCTGCGGCAGTGGGTCGCCAACCTCGAAAACGACTGGGACCGTGCGGTTTCCCTGGTGGGCCCGGGCCGCGCCCGGATCTGGCGGCTCTATATGGCCGCCTCCGCACTGGGTTTCGAGGACGGCGGCCTCGGGCTGCACCAGATCCTCGGCGTGGTGCCGGACCCGCGGGGCGAGGCGGCGATGCCGGGCAACCGGCGCGGCTGGGTCTGACCTGTCAGCGGGCTGTCGGCGCGCTGTCAGCGCACCCCGGCACCTTGAGGTCCAGCGGGCGAACGGCCCGCCGGACACCGAGGAGAACACCATGCCGGACACCGCATTGCGCGCGATCGCCGCGGCCACCGCCACCGAATTCGGGATCCCCGGGCTCGCGATCGGGGTCTGGGCGAACGGCCGCGAGCACTTCGCCTGCCACGGCGTCACCAGCGTCGAGAACCCGCTGCCGGTGGACGAGAACACGCTGTTCCAGCTGGGCTCGATCACCAAACCGCTGACCGCGACCGTGATCATGCGACTGGTCACCGACGGGGTGCTCGACCTGGACGCGCCGGTGCGGCGCTACCTGCCCGAGTTCGTGCTCGCCGAAGAGCGCGCCGCCGCGCGAATCACGTTGGCGCAGTTGCTCAATCACACCTCCGGCCTGGACTGGAGCATCATCAACGACACCGGCGAGGGCGATGGGGCGCTGGCCGACTTCGTGGCGACGCTGGCCGAACTACCGCTGATCGGCGCGCCCGGCGAACGCGCCTCCTACAGCCAGGCCGGGTTCAATGTGCTGGGCCGTCTCATCGAGAAGGTCACCGGCCAGACCTACGAGCAGGCCGTGACCTCGATCATCCTGGCGCCGCTCGGCCTGGCGAACACCGTCTTCACCGAGCGCGAGGCGATGACCCGCCGCTTCGCCGTCGGCCACGACATCGGCGCGGACGGCACGCTGAGCGTCGCGCACCCGTGGAAGCCGACCCGGGCCAACAATCCGGGTGGCGGCGTCGCGTCCTCTGTGTCGGATCAATTGCGCTGGGCCCGTTTCCATCTCGGTGACGGTGCGCCGATCCTGCCGGCGGGCACGGTACGCCGGATGCAGGACCCGACGGTCGCGTTGCGCGGCAGCTCGCTCGGGGACGCCTTCGGCACCTGCTGGTTCCTGCGCGAGATCGACGGCGTGCAGACCGTCGGGCACGGCGGCTCCAGCATCGGCCAGTTCGGCGAACTGCTGCTCGTCCCCGACCGCGATTTCGCCCTGATCGTGGTGGCCAACGCGGGCCCGGACGGCATTCCCGCCAACCAGGCCGTCGTGCGCTGGGCGCTGGAGCACTACCTGGGCCTGCTGGACCGCGACCCGGAACCGATCCCGTTCGACGCGGTCCGCGCGGCCGAGGTGACCGGGCACTACGAGAACGACGCCATGACCTTCGACATCCGGTCCGACGGCGCGGTGCTGAGCCTGGAGGTGCTGATCAAGCCGGAGCTCCGGGCCGCCGCCGAGGAGGAACTACCGGCCGATCACGCGCCGTTCGAGTTCGGCCTGCTCCCCGGTGACGGCGACGAGTACGTGATCACCAGTGGCGCGTTCAGCGGGCACCGCGGCTACTTCAGCCGCGACGAGCGGGGCGCGGTGACGGGCGTCGATCTGGCGGGCCGGCTGTTCAGCCGGACGGCCTGAGCACCTCCGGATACCGCGCGCGCAGCTGGTCGAGACAGCGTTGCACCTCGCGCAGTTCCCGCCGCAACAGCTGCGATTCGGTGCTCGCCCGGGGCAGCCCGCGCCGGTTCAGCCGGGCCGAGAGCGCCGCGGTGAGAGTGGCGGCCTCGGCGCTCAGCAGCTCGTAGAAGACCTGGGCCTGTGCCACATCGGATTCGTCACGCACCGCTCAAACCACCCGGGCTCGACCGACTCCGGCGGTTCGCCGAACGTACACCCTGCCGTTGCCCATGGTTCATGGTCACCGGCCGGGCCGGAATCGTCAATCAGCAGCCGGCGGCGGACCGTGCCGGGCGTGTATCGCACCGACGATGGCGTCGTAACCAATGCTCACCAAGGGCAAGCTACCGGTCTCGGAACTATCGGGGCACCGCCGCTGGTTGTATAGGGAGTACCGGACTCACTTCACCGAGGAGGAAGCGTGACCGACACGCGCAAAGCGATCCTGGCCGGCGGCTGCTTCTGGGGCATGCAGGACCTGATCCGCAAGCAGCCCGGAGTGTTGTCGACACGGGTCGGCTACACCGGCGGGCAGAACGAGCACGCCACCTACCGCAACCATCCCGGTCATGCCGAAGCCGTGGAAATCAGCTACGACCCGGCACAGACCGACTACCGGGCGCTGCTGGAGTTCCTGTTCCAGATCCACGACCCGACCACCCGGGACCGCCAGGGCAACGACCTGGGCAGCAGCTACCGCTCCGCCATCTTCTACCTCGACGACGAGCAGAAGCGGGTGGCCGAGGACACCATCGCCGACGTCGACGCCTCGGGCCTGTGGCCCGGCAAGGTCGTCACCGAGGTGACCCCGGCGAGCGCGTTCTGGGAGGCCGAACCGGAGCACCAGGACTACCTGGAGAAGTTCCCCAACGGCTACACCTGCCACTACCCGCGCCCGGGCTGGAAGCTGCCGAAGCGGGCCGACGCGCGGTAGCGGGGTTTTGCCCGGCGTTCACGTTCCGGCCCGATAGCCCGGTTAGTTTGGCGCGCATGCGAACTCGTCTGCTGTTTCTCGCGTGCGCGCTGACCGCGGTGCTCGCGCCGTCCGCCACCGCCGCGCCCGCCCCGGTCCGGCTGCTCGGCGAGCGGGTCGTCCCGTTCGGTTTCGAGTTCCAGGGCAGCACGGTGGGCGGGCTCTCCGGCCTCGACGCCTTGCCGCGGCTCGGTGAGTACGTGCTGATCAGCGACGACCGTTCGGCCTTGCAGCCCGCGCGCTTCTACACCGCGCGGATCACCGTGGACAGCAACGGGATCGGCCCGATCGAGTTCACCGGCACCCGGCCGCTGCGGGACGGCGCCGGTGCGACCTATCCGCAGAACACGGTCGACCCGGAGGAAATCCGGGTCGACCCCTGGACCGGCGACTATTTCTGGACCCAGGAGGGCGAGCGCGCGCCGGAGGGCCTGCTCGATCCCTCGGTCCGGGTGGCGCGGCCCGACGGGTCGCACGCGGCCGAGTTGCCGCTCCCGGACAACGAGCGGATGCGGCCGGACTCCGGCCCGCAGCGCAACGGCGCGCTGGAAGCCGCCACCTTCGCCGCGGGCGGGACGCTGTTCGTCACCGCGCTGGAGTCGCCGCTGCTGCCGGACGGGCCGATGCCCACCGCCACGACCGGCGCCCTGACCCGGATCACCGTGCAGGCGCGCACCGGTCAGTTGCTGGCCCAGTACGCCTATCCGGTGGAGCCGGTGTTCACCGCGGGCCCCGGCAGCAACGGCGTCACCTCGATCCTCGCCGCCGACCCGCTCGATCCGGCGAAATACCTGGTGGTGGAACGCGGTTTCGTCGAGGGCGCGGGCAACCGGGTCCGGATCTTCGAGGCCGATCTCGGCGCTGCCACCAATGTCCTTGACCAGCCGTTGGCCGGCGCGCGTCCCGTCGCCAAACGCCTGCTCGCCGACCTGAACGAGCTCGGTCTGCGCACCGTCGACAACATCGAGGGCCTGACCTGGGGTCCGCGCCTGCCCTCCGGCGAGCGCACCCTGCTGCTGGTCAGCGACGACAACTTCAGCGATAAGCAGAGCACCCAGTTCGTCGCGCTGGCCCTGCGCTGAGCCCGGCCGCCCGCCGGTGCGGCGGGCTACGCTGGGAGAGTGCGGATAGGACAGCGGCTTTCCGGTTTCCTGGCGTTCGTGTTCCTGCTCGCGGTGGCCGCCGCCACCGCCTGGGAGCAACAACCGCACGGCCATCTCCCCGAATCGGCCGCCGCGGACGTCTTCAGCGCGGGCCGGGCCTTCCAGGTGGTGCAGGCCATCGCTCAGCGGCCGCACCCGGTCGGCACGGCCGAACACGACCGGGTGCGTGACGATCTCGCCGGCCGGCTGCGAGAACTGGGCCTGCAAACCGAGATTCAGACGGGCATCGGGCGATATCCGGGCGCGCTGGCGCGCGATGTCTTCGGGATGGGCCGGGCCGACAATATCGTCGCCCGACTGCCCGGCACCGCTTCGACCGGCACCATCTACCTTGCGGCGCACTACGATTCCGTCGCCTCCAGTCCGGGCGCGAACGACGACGGCGTCGGCGTGGCCACGGTCCTGGAAACCCTGCGCGCGCTGCGGGCCGGCGGCGCCACCCTGCGCAACGACGTGGTCGCGCTGCTCACCGATGCCGAGGAACCCGGCCTGCTCGGCGCTGAGGCGTTCGTCACCGCGCACCCGGATCTGCGCGGCAGCGTGATCATCAATCACGAGGCGCGCGGCGCCGGTGGCCCGGTGTTCATGTGGCGGTCCACCCGGCCCGACGGCGACCTGGTCCGCACGCTCGCCGGGGCCGCCCCGCGCCCGAACGCCGACTCGCTGTCCACCGCGCTGGCCGGCGAACAGACCTCCAGCAATACCGATTTCGCCGCCTTCGAATCGGCCGGGCCGCGCGTGCTGGATTTCGCCTACGCCGGGCGAAGTGCGTACTACCACAACCCTTTCGACGATCCAGCCCACGTCGACCGGGCGACGCTCCAGCAGATGGGCGCGAACACCCTCGCACTGACCCGCGAGCTCGGCGACCGGGATCTCGCGGGATCGTCCGCCGCGGACGATCCCGCCTACTTCCCGCTGCCGTTCGGAATCCTGCTGGTGCTGCCGATCTGGGTGATCGTCGTGCTGGCGGTGCTCGGCGCGGGTAGCACCGGCTGGGTGATCTGGCGCGTCCGGCAGGCGGGCGAGACCAGCGTCAAGCGGGTATTCGGTTCCGCGGCACTGCTGTTGGTGGCCGTCCCGGCCGCCATGGCCGCGGTGTACGGGCTCTGGGCGGCGGCGAAGGCCGCGCGGCCCGAGTACCAGCCGCTGTTCGTCGATCCGTACCGGCCGGAGTTCTACTACGCGGCCGTCATCGTGCTCTCGGTCGCCGTGCTCGCCACCTGGTTCGCGCTGTCCCGCCGCTGGCTGGGTCCCACCGCGACCGCGGCCGGACTGCTGTGCTGCTCGAGCCTGGTCGCGGCGCTGTTCGCCTTCGCCGCGCCGGCCGCCGCGCAGGTGGTCGTCGTTCCGACAGTCGCCGCGGCCTTAGGTGTCGCGGCCACCTTCGTCACGCCACACCGGTGGCGGCTGCCCGTCCTGACCGTGTTCCTGCTGCCCGCGGCCGTCTTCCTCGGTCTCGGCGTCTGGGCGCCCCTGCAAACCGGCCTGGTCGCCGCACCGTTCCTCGCCACCCCGACCATCGTCCTGCTCGGCGGTCTGCTCACCCTGACGCTCACCCACACCTGGCCCGCGCGGCACGGCTGGGCCGTCCCCGCGACCGCGCTGCTGCTCGCCGCCGCGCTCACCGCGACCGGCCTGGCCCTCGATCCCCTCGACGAGCGGCACCCCATGACATCCCAGCTCGTCTACGCGCTGGACGCTGATCGGGATCAGGCGCAGTGGATTTCGCGATCACCGGCCGACCGCTGGACCGATGCCTTCGTCGAGGACAGCGCCCCGGGACAGCCGTTCGCCGCGCTCTGGGCCGATGCCGTCGCCAGTGCGCCCGCACCCACCCAGGCCCTGCCCGCGCCGACCGCCGAAATCATCTCCGACACCACCGATTCCGGTAAACGAACACTGCGCCTGCGGCTGCGCTCGCAGCGGGCCGCGCCCAGCCTCGCCCTGCGCTACCCCGTCGCACCGCAGGCCTTGCGGGTGGCGGGGCGTGAACTGAATCCCGTACCGCACAAGGGCATCCAGTTCTACGCGCCGCCGCCCGAAGGGCTGGAGGTGGAGCTGATCGCGCCGGCCGGTCCACTCGACCTAACCGTGGTCGACTACAACTACCTGCCGGTCTCCGGTATCGAGCACTACCGCGATCAGCCCGCCGACGTCTACCTGCGCCAGGACAGCGCGAGCGCCGTCTTCACCCGGATCGCCGGCCTGTAACCGCTATTCGTCCGGCAGCAGCTCGTACTCCTTGAGCATCTCGCCGATCTCGGTGGAGTCCAGCTTCGCCGTGAGCTTCTTGCGCACGAGTGACGGTCCGGGCAGCCGCAGTTCCTTGCCGTCGCGCAGGCGGCTCGTCGCCGCCAGCAGTTTGCGGATGTCGTAGGTCGAATTGAAGACCTCGGGCACGCCGCGTTCGAGATCGAGCAGCCGATAGGCCGCCTCCATCCCGGTGCGCACCGAATACTCGGTGGTGAAGATGCAATCGCGGCTGGTCTCGGAGAACTGGCCGATGAAGGCGAAATTCACCGAATTCTCGGGCACCACGTCCGGCCGGTCACCGGCCTGGCGGGGCATGAAGAACGCGGTGACATAGGGCATCATGCACGGCACCGTCTTGGCGGCGCTCGCGGCCATCTCCGGAATCTCGGCCTCCGGCACCCCGAGGTGATACAGCCATTCCTGGGTGATCTCCTCGCCGGCGCACTCCTGCATCGTCTTCTTCACGTAGTCGCCGGGGACATCGACGAACAGCGAGTAGACCCACACCACGATCTGATCCTTGGGCTGCTGCTTGAAATGCGGCTGCCGATTCACCGTCCAGCTCATCAGCCAGGACGAGTCCCGCACGGTGACGATGCCGCCGGTGACGACCTTGCCGCTGAAAGGATCGCGCTTACAGATCTTCTGGATATAGCGCGGAATTCGCTCGTCGAGCGTGGTGACGGTCGCCGACTCCCATTTGGTCTTGGAGATATCGCCCGCGAATACCTCCGGGCGGCCGAACGCCGGGTCCTTGGCCGAGATCTTGCGCCACAGGTCCCAGGCCGGCGCGGGGCCCTCGTCGAGTTTCGCCGGGGTGTGGTGATCGCCCTCGTCGGAATTCTCGGTCAGCGAGCCGATGGTCATGAACAGCAGGTCGTCCGGGCCCAGATCGATGCCGCCCACGTCACCCTCGGAGACCCAGTGCAGCCGGGTGGCTTGCTTGCGATCGGCGGTGAGGTCGAAGTCGACATCGGTCACCGTGGTGTCGAACCGGAAGGTCACGCCCTGGTCCAGCAGCCAGCGGTACAGCGGCAGCACCAGCGATTCGTACTGGTTGTACTTGGTGAATTTGAGCGCCGAGAAGTCCGGCAGGCCGCCGATGTGGTGGATGAAGCGGTGCAGATAGAGCTTCATCTCCAGCGCGCTGTGCCATTCCTCGAAGGCGAACATGGTGCGCCAGTACATCCAGAAGTTGCTCTCCAGGAAGTCCTTCGAGAACACCTCGTCGATGCGCTTGTTCTCCATCTCCTCGCGGGTGGCGAGGAAGACCTTGACGACATCCTTCTGGGCGCGATCACTGAGGGTGAATTTGCCGTCGGTGTGCGCGTCCTCGCCGCGCCGCACGGTGGCGCGCTGGAGCGAGGAATTCGGGTCGTCCTTGTTCAGCCAGTAGAACTCGTCCAGCACGCTCGCGTCCTCGAGCTCCATCGAGGGAATCGAGCGGAACAGGTCCCACAGGCATTCGAAATGGTTCTCCATTTCGCGCCCGCCCCGGATCACGAAACCCTTCTTCGGCTCCTTGATGCCGTCGAGCGCGCCGCCCGGCAGCTTCAGCTCTTCGAACAGGGTGATCTTGTTACCCGGCATCCGGCCGTCCCGGATGAGAAAGGCCGCGCCCGACATCGAGGCCAGCCCCGCCCCGACGAACCACGCCGTTTTGTCCTCGACGCCCTCGGGTTTGCGCGGTCGCGCGAACGCCTCGTAATTGCCGCTGCTGTAGTACATAGGACTCCTCTTTTGAAACAGTCGAAGTACTGGCCACGCCGAGCTCCCCACCCACCTTGCTATACAAACATGAAATAGCCAATAGGTAGCTGCAAGCGGAATTCGGCGGCGTCAGCGGTCGAGTTCGAGAGCTATTGCCTCGGTGAGGAGTTCACGGGCCCGGTCGAGGGTGAGCGATCCGCTGTGCCAGCGTTCGCTCAGGCCTTCGACCAGGGTGGTGAGCCGTTCGGCGCTGCTCGCGGCGTCCACGCCGGCGGCGCAGGCGCCCGCGGCCCGCGCCGCGCGGATCAGCTCGGCGATGTCGGAGTTCCAGGCTTCGGTGGTGGCCCGGAGCGGGGCACGGAGATCAGGGTTGAAGACGGCGCTCGCGCGCAGCTCGCCCCAGGCGACGCTGGTCTCACGGACGTGCTCGGCGCCCTGCAATTCGAGCAGCAGCATGGCCTCGACGCGCTCGCGCGGGCCGGCGCCGGGCGGCTCGGTGTAGCTCAGCGCCCGGTGGTTGATGTGCTCGAGCGCGGCGGACAGGATGCCCGCGCGGTCCTTGAAGTGGTAGTAGATGAGCGCCGTGGAGACGCCCGCCGCCGCGGCGAGTTTCTCCACGCGCAGGCCGCGGACGCCGTCCTGGGCGATCACGCCGACGGCGGCTTCGAGGATCTGGGTTCGACGCTCTGACACGATTCCTCACAGTAGGGTCAGGCGGCCGGTTCCTGCTGGGTGGTGCAGTGGATGCCGCCACCACCGGCCGCGATGCCGTCGATGTTCAGCTGCACGATCTCCCGGTCGGGGAACAGCCGGGCCAGGGTGGCGCGGGTGGCCGGATCGGTGACGGGGTCGCCGAACTCGGGGGCGATCACCGCGCCGTTGCAGACGTAGAAGTTGATGTATCCGGCGGCGAAATCGTCGTCGGCGAAGGTCTCGCGCACGGTGGACGGCCCCTCGAGGATCTCCACGCGCAGCGGGCGCCCGTGCACGTCGGTGGCCTGCTGCAGGATGTCGAGGTGGCGCCGGGTGACGGCGTAGTCGAACGACTCCGGGTCGTTGTCCAGTCCCGCGACGACCACGCCGGGGCTGGTGAACCGCGCGTAGAAGTCGGTGTGCCCGTCGGTGATGTCGGCCCCGGCGATGCCGGGCAGCCAGATCACCTTCTCGATCCCGAGCAGATAGGCCAGCTCGGCCTCGACATCGGGCTTCTTCCAGCCCGGATTGCGGTTGTTGTTGAGCACGCAGCTCTCGGTGATGATCGCGGTGCCCGCGCCGTCCACCTCGATGCCGCCGCCCTCGAGCACGAGGTCGGTGCTCAGGCGTTCGACCCCGGCGCGCTCGGTGACGAGCCGCGCGACCTTCGCGTCGCGGCGATGGTCCTGTTTGTCGCCCCAGCCGTTGAAGTTGAAGTCGACGCCCGCCCGGCCGTTCGCGCCGCGGACGAACACCGGGCCGGTGTCGCGCATCCACAGATCGTCGATCGCCGCGGGCACCAGGTCGATATTCGCACCGCCCATCAGGCCGCGGGCCAGTTCCAGCTCCTCGGGCCGCACCAGCATGGACACCGGCTCGAACCGCGCGATCGCGGTGGCGATGGCGGCCAGATTCCGTCGCACCTCCGGCACCAGATCCGCGCCCCAGATGCGATCGCTCGCGCCGAACGCCATCCAGGTCCGCGCGTGCGGGTCCCCCTCCTCGGGCATCATCCACTGTCTCCCGTCGTCGTCCGCGGCCTCGTCACCGCAGCCTGTCAGTAGAAAACTGCTGATCGCAGCCATCGATGTCTGGACGAATGTGCGCCGCCGCATGCTGTCCTCCTCGTTTCGGCAACCACCAAGCTAATCCTGACTGAAATTTCAGTCAACTGCGCGTGACGGGTGTCATCTCGCACGCCGAACTCGCCCGGGGTGAAAAGATAGCGAGATGGTTGCTTCGGTCCTAGCTATCACCGCAACGATCGTCATCTGGGGCCTGCTGGCCGCCAAGCTCGACACCTGGCGGGTCAGCCCCGCGGTGGTGATCGTGGCCGCCGGTGCGCTGGTCGGCGCGACCACCAGCAACAGCATCGACGCCACCCTGAATACCGAGGTGGCGCTGCACACCGCCGAAATCGTGCTGGCGATCCTGCTTTTCGTCGATGCCACCGAGGTGCGGGGCGGACTTCTCGGCCGCAATCCGAAGCAGGCGCTGCGCGTCCTGCTGATCGCTCTGCCGCTGAGTCTGGCCGCCGCCGTCGGGCTCGGCCTGTGGGTGCTGCCAGGCCACGGCTGGGCGGTATTGCTCGTCATCGCCTGCGTGGTCGTGCCGATCGATTTCGCGCCCGCCACCGCCATCCTGCGCGACCGCCGCCTGCCGACCCGGGTCCGCGACATACTCAATGTGGAGAGTGGCTACAACGACGGCATCATCTCCCCCGTCTTCATTTTCGCCCTGATCCTCGCCGGGGATCTGACCCAGCACCAGACGCCGGGGCAGGCCCTGGCGACCGCGATCCCGGCCGCGCTCAAAGCCTTCGGCGTCGGCGTGCTGGTCGGCGCGGCGCTCGCTTGGCTGCTCGACAACGCCGATCGCACCGGGCTGACCAACGCACAGGCCAAGCGCATGATCCTGGTGGCCGCCCCGCTGCTGACCTACGCGCTCGCGACCAGCGTCGGCGGCAACGGTTTCGTCGCCGCCTTCCTCTGCGGCCTCGCGATCCACCGCCTGCGCCGACCCGGCGAGCACCACCGCGAACTCGAACTCATCGACGACGTCGGCTTCCTGCTCACCATCGTGATGTGGTTCGCCTTCGGCGCCGTCGCCGTCTACATCCTGGGTGAGATCGGCGACTGGCGGCTGTGGCTGTTCTGTGCCGCCGTGCTGACCGTCCTGCGAATCGTGCCGATCGCCCTGTCGCTGATCGGTTCCCGCCTGACCTGGATCGAGACCCTGCTCATCGGCTGCCTCGGCCCTCGGGGCACCACCTCGATCGTGTTCGCCCTGCTCGCCTTCAACAAACTCCAGGACGACGGCGCCGACCTCGCGCTGACCGCCATGGTCCTCACCGTCGCCGGCAGCGTCCTGCTGCACGGCCTCGGCTCCCCCGTTGTCGCGCGCGTATACCAACGTCGAAGGGCCGCCGCCGAATAAAGATCCCGGTGAACGAATCCGTCCGCTTCTTAACGCATCCGCGTTAACTTCGGAACATGGCGGCGAAAGCACAGATCCTGGCCGCGGCGGAACGGCTGTTCGCCGAGTTCGGCATCGACTCGGTGTCGCTGCGGCAGATCGCCGTCGCCGCGGGGCAGCGCAATACCTCGGCGGTCGCCTATCACTACGGCAGCAAGGAAGCGCTGGTCGAGGCGGTCTACGTGTGGCGGATGACCACGGTCAACGCGCAGCGCCTGGCGCGGCTGACCGCGCTCGGCTCGGACCCCGAGGTCACCGACCTGGTGCGTGCCCTGGTCGAGCCCTTGGCCGCGACCCTGCACGAACGCGCGGGCGAACCGAGCTGGTATCTGCGCTTCATCGCCGAAACCCTGTGGCGCCCACAGTTCGACCCCGTCATCAACACCATGCGACGCCCCGAGGCCGAGAGCGTCCGGCTCGTCGTCGCCGCCCTGGCGCGCGCGCTCGACGGCCTGGCCCGGGAGATCTTCGACGAACGCATGCGCCTGGTCGCGATGCTCGTCATCACCGCGCTGGCCGACCGGGAACGCCGCCTGCAGGAACCCGACCCGCCCGGTCATCTCGCCGACCTCGGCCTCGACGTCCTGGTCGACGCCGCGACCGCCATCCTGCACGCCCCCTGGCCACCCCGAATCCCCAGTCCCCCAACGAAACAAGGATCACTATGACCGCCGCCTACGCCGCCCTCGGCGACACGCTGACCGGCCGCGCCCTGTCCGCCGGCCCCCGCACTCTGCACCGGCTACCCGGCGGCGCGGACAGCGCCCCCTACGAGCTCTTCACCCTGACCCCGCAGACGAATCTGATCGGCGCCGAGATCTCGGGTATCGACCTGCGCGAGCCCGTGGGCCCGGAACTGTTCGCCGAACTCGACCGCGCGCTGCTGGAGTGGAAGGTGCTGTTCTTCCGCGACCAGAACCTCAGCGGCACACAGCATCGCGACTTCGCGCGCCTGTGGGGCGAGCTCGAGGTGCATCCCTTCCTGCCGCAGGGCGAGGTGCCCGAGATCGTCCGCTTCGCCAAGGACGCGGAGAACCCGGGCGTCGAGAACGCCTGGCACACCGATGTCACCTGGCGTGAGCGGCCCGCGCTCGGCTCGGTGCTGCGTGCCCTCGAGGTGCCCGCCGCCGGCGGCGACACCCTGTTCGCCGATATGGCGGCTGCCTACGACAACCTGCCCGCCGACCTCCAGGCCCGCATCGAGAACCTGGACGCGGTGCACGACTTCACCCTGCCCTTCGGCCGCTTTCTCAGCGCGGACGAACTCGCCCGCCGCCAAGCCGAATTCCCGCCGGTGGCGCACCCGGTGGTGCGCGCGCACCCGCGCACCGGCCGCAAGACGCTGTTCGTCAACGCCGTCTTCACCACCCATATCGCCGGCCTGGACCCGGACGAGGGCGAGCAGCTGCTGCGGGAACTGTTCCAGCAGGCCCGTATTCCGGAGTACCAGGTCCGATTCCACTGGGCGGCAGGCTCGATCGCGTTCTGGGACAACCGCGCCACCCAGCACTACGCCGTCAACGACTACTTCCCGCAGCGCCGGGTGATGGAGCGCGCCGCCATCCTCGGCGACCGCCCCGTCCGCTGACCGCGTTGCCCGGCATCCGATTTCGGATGCCGGGCAACCCCTCAACCCGCGACGGAAGCCGGCTGGGTAGCGGCGACGTACTCACTGATCCACGGCAGTACCGCCGCGCGCACCGGGACACTCTTGGGGATCAGGCCGTTGGCCGCCAGCAGATCGGCGGCGTGCTGCTGCTCGTCCAGGAAGGCCTCGGAGACCGGGTTCACCCCGAAGGGCCGTCCCCGCAGGGCGGCTTCCCACGCGTCGAGGTCGGCCGTGCCGCCGCGCGCGACGATATCGTCGACGAAGTACTGCGCCGCGGCACGCGGGTTCTCGGTGATCCAGGCGTCGGATTCCTGGAGCGCGGCGATGATCGCCTCCAGGGCCGCGCGATTGTTCTCGGCGAACTCGCGGCGGGTGAACCACAGCGACGGATGGCTGAACACCGATTCGGTGTCGACCAGGGTGCGCAGTTCGGCGGCGGCCTCGATGGCGGCCAGACCCGGGTAGGCGCCCACCCAGGCGTCGAGATCGCCGTTCAGCAGCGCGGTTCCGCCATTCACGTCGGTGTCGACCGGCTCGATGTCGGCCCAGCCCAGACCCGCCTTGTCCAGCGCGAACAGCAGCAGGGTGGTCTGCCAGGAGCCGTGCGCGATGCCGACCCGCTTGCCCTTCAGATCGGCCACCGATTCGATTCCGCTGCCGGCCTCGGCGACCAGGCGGCCGTTCTCGATGCGCGGTCCGGAGATGCCGAGGTAGACCACATCGCGGTCGTTGGCCAGCGCGGTGACGGGCGGGGTGAAGCCGGTGCCGATGACGTCGTAGCCGCCCTCGGTGAACAGCCAATCCGAATGCAGGGACGGCAGCGCGGTTTTCACGTCGACGCGGGGCGACTCGGGCAGCGCGCGCAGGTCCACCCACTCCACGTCCGGGAGGGTGCGTTCCACGATGCCGCGGTGCCGCAGCACGAACAGCGAGTTGTTGTGCGGGAAGTAGCCGATACGAATGGGCATGGAGAGTTCCTTCTAACGTGTGGGTGGGTCAGATCAGGCCGCGGCGCCGGGCCTCGTCGGCGAGGCCGGTCCGGCCCCACTGCACCGCCAGGTTGGACGGGTCGAATTCGGCGGACCCGCCCAGGGTTTCGGCGATGGCCTGGTACTGCGCGCCCTCCTCCAGCAGGACGACGAGCTTGCCCAGTTCCAGCAGCCCGCCGCGACCGAGCACGTTCGCGCCGCCGTTGGCCTCGAAGATGGCGATGAGATCCGGGTCGGCGGCCAGCTGCCGCAGGATGAATTCGCCCGCACCGATGCTGCGATCGATGTGCGGCGGAATCTCCCGGGACAGCGTGAGGCGCTGCACGGCCGCGTAGCGGATGGGGAAGGTGCGGTGGGTCTGCGCCCACCCGCCCAGCCACGGCGAATGCACGTGCACCACGGAGGTGATCTCCGGATGCGCCCGGAACACCTTCGCGTAGCCGGTGACGAAGCCCGCGGATCCGGTGCCGGACAGCACTTCTCCGTCGAAGGTCGCCAGCACCGGGCGCACGGTGCGGTCGTCGGCCCAGGGGCCGGGCTCGTTCAGCGCGATGGCCAGGTCCTCGCCGGGCACGCGCTCGACGAAGTTGACGGTGCCGTTGCCGGTCACGGTGCCGCTCTCACGCAGCACCCGGAACACCTTCTCGGCGTCGCGGGTCGCGGTGGCGAGGAAATCGGTCACGGCCGCCGAGAGCCGGATTTCGGTGGTGGTCATGTCTGCTCCACGGTCGAGTACGGAAGGGGAAGGCCGGCTCAGCGCACGAGGGTCAGCGCGGAGACGGGTTCGGGCGTCGTCAGGCGGGAGCGGCCGAGCAGCGGCAGCACCTCTTCGCCCACGCGGTAGGCCTCCTCCAAATGCGGGTTGCCCGCGAGGATGAAGGCGTCGACGCCCAGTTCGGTCAGCTGGTCCAGCCGTTCGGCGACCTGCTCGTAGCTGCCGACCAGGCCGAAGGCGGGTCCACCGCGGATCAGGCTGAAGCCGCACCACACATTGGGCTGCACCTCCAGATCCCGGTACCCGGTGATGGTTTCGGGCACCCAGCCTTGAATGCGCGCCGCGCCCACCGAATCGCCCTGCGCGGCACGATTGGCGGCGTCGCGGTCGACGAAGGCCCAGCCCTTCTCGATTTCGGCCCAGGCGGCCTCCTCGGTGTGCCGGGCGACGATATCGATGCGGACCGCGAACTTCGGTGTGCGACCGACTTTCTCGGCGTGCGCGCGGACACCGTCGATCTTGGCGCGCAGGTCCGCGAACGGCTCCAGCCAGGACAGGTAGTAGTCGGCGTGGCGGCCGGCGGCCTGCACCGCGGCACCCGAGGAACCGGAGAAGTAGACCTCCGGGAACGGCTGCCCGGCCAGGCCCGGCGGCAGCGCGGCCTGGTCGGTGCGGAAGAAGCGCCCGTCGTGGGTGTACGGCTCGCCGTCCCATACGCCGCGCAGCACATCCAGGAACTCGCTGGTGCGGGCATAGCGATCGTCGTGGGAAACCTTGTCGCCCCACCACAATTGGGCCGGGCCGCCGCCACCGCTGATGATGTTGTAGACCAGGCGGCCGCCGGTGGCGCGTTGCAGACTGGCCGACATCCGGGCGGCCTGCACCGGGTGCAGGAAGCCGGGCTGGAAGGCGACCATGAACCGGTAGGTGGTGGTTTCGCGGGCCAGGGCCGCCGCGACCGCCCACGGGTCCTCGGTGACCGGGAAGGACGGCAGCAGCCCGCCCAGGAATCCGGCCGACTCCGAGGCGCGGGCCACCGCGGCGACGTGGTCGATATAGCCGTAACCGTCGAGTTCGCCGTCCCGGATGGCGGGGGCGATATTGCCCGGCCCGTAGCCCCCGGCATGCCCGCGGTTGTAGCGGCGCGGGGTGCGCAGCGACGCGTGGTCGCCTTCCATGCCGATGCGCCAATAGATGTCGATGGTCATGCGGTGACCTCCTTCAGAACGCGTCCGGCCGGATCGGCGAGATGCAGCAGGTGCTCACCGGCGCGATGCACCTCTTCGATGTGCGGATGACCGGACAGCACGATGCTGTCGATGCCGATCGCCGCGTACACCTGGAGCTGGCGGGCGACCTGCTCATAGCTGCCGACCAGGCCGATGTCCTGCGGGTAGCCGAGTTCGGCGAAGCCGGCCCAGCGGCCGTCGCCCAGGCTCAGCGTGGCCGCGTCGGGACCGTCGGGATGTATTTCGCGCCACTGCCTTTCGACGCGCGCCCAGGCCTCGTCCTCGGTCTCGCGCGCGATCACCGGCAACTCCAGCCCGGCGCGCACCTGACGGCCGTGCGCCTCGGCCCGGCCGCGCAGGTCGGCGAGCGCGGCGGTGCAGCCGTCCCGGGACTCGGTGAACACGTGCAGGTCGCCGTGCTGTGCCGAAAGCTCCAGGGCCGCGGCCGAAGTCCCGGTGAGCTGGACCTCCGGGAACGACAGGCCCGACAGAATGCCGCGGAATCCGCCGTCGATCACGTCGTAGAAGTCGCCCGAGTACTCGAAGCCGGTGCCTTTGAAACCCGCTCCGGCGATGGGAGTCTCGTTCCAGACGCCCTTGGCGACGGTCAGGAACTCCGCGGCCCGCGCGTACCGCGCGTCGCCGCCGACCCGATCGCCGCGGGCCCGCTCGTCGGTGGCGTCGGTGTCCACCGCGAGCCGCCAGCCCAGCCGGCCCGCCGAAAGTCGTTGCAGGGTGGCCGAAACCTTGGCCGCGTACACGGGAGTGCCGAAGGCCGGGTGGAATTCGACGACCACCCGCGCGTACCGGGTGGCCCGCAGCGCGCCGCCGGCCACGATCCAGGACTCCTCGCCCAGCGGATCGTAGGGCACGAGAAGGCCGTCCAAGCCGGTCAATTCGACCGCGTCGATGATCTGATGCAGGTCGTCGAAGGGCCCGAAGCGCTCCGGTCGCAGATCGGTGGCCGGGGTCACCGGCGCGGGTCCACCGAAGCCGCCGCGCAACCGCAGGTCCGGGTTCGCCCGGCGGCCGTCGCCATGACTCGGCAGCCGCCACAGGTATTCGGTCATGCGGCCACCGTCCCGGCCGCTACGAGGGCGCGGGCCTGCGCCAGCGGTTCGGGCGCGACCCAGGATTCGAGATCGAAATCGGCGGCCAGGAAACCGTGGGTGTAGAGGAACTGCTTCTGCACACCGAGCAGGTCGATCCGCTCCTCCGACAGCGACGGGTGCAGGCCACGATGGAACTCCGCGCCGTAGGCGGCCACGACTCCTTCGGGGCCGGAGAGGGTTTCGCGCTGCAACACCGTGCGGACGCCGTCCAGATCACCGGCCGCCCAGTCCGCGGCGCGCAGGCTCTGCGCCAGGAATCCGACCACCACTTCGGGCCGGGTGTCGAGCAGTTCCTGATGCACGGTGATCGGCCGCGGGGTGCCGTTGTTCACCCGCAGACGCTTGCTGTCGCCGGCGTCCAGATCGACCGCGACGCGCAGCCCGTGCTCGCGCGCCACCTCCTGCGCCCGCGCGCCCTTCACGTAGATGGCATCCACCGTGCCGTCGAGCAGTTCCTCGACGCCCCAGGTGACGCTGCGCCGGCGTTCCTGAATCTCGGTGCGCACCTGCGGATCCCGCTCCACGCCGACCTCGACCACGCGCACGTCGGCGAGGGTCAGCCCACCCGGCCGCAGCGCGTTCGCGAACCCGTGCAGCGCCATGGCGCGCGGGAAACTGCGCGCCTGATCCTGCGCCCAGGCCGGAACGCCGATCCGCAGGCCCGCCAGATCCGCGGCCGAGGCCACCTGCGACTGCGGGCCGACCAGGATCGCCTGCGCCTCGTCGATCCAGGTCAGGCCGATCAGCCGGGTCGGCGAACCCTGCGCGCGCGCCGCCAGCGCGGGCACATTGCCGCCCTCGCGGACCAGCCCGGACAGCTGGTGCGAGAAGTGGAAGCCCGCCAGTTCCGGCCCGGCGTCCTGCAGCACCCCGAACTTCAGGCCGCTGCCGGCGGCGGTCTCGTCCAGCCAGCCGAGGCTGTGCGCCAGGCCGCTGGCGGTGGGGACGGGGCAGCGCGTGTACCAGAGGGTGTCGGTCATGAAGTGCTCCTGAGGTTTTCGGTGGTGCGGCCGACGCCCAGCTGGGCGAGGAAGGCCGCCTGATAGCGCAGCGCCGCCGGATCGGTGCGATCGCGCGGGTGCGGAAGGTCGATCTCGGTGTCGATGGCGAAGCGCCCGCGGTCCAGGACCAGCACGCGGTCGGCCAGCCGGACCGCCTCGTCCACGTCGTGGGTCACCATGAGCACCGCGGGCCGGTGCCGCGCCACCAGATCGGCGACCAGGTCCTGCATCTGCAACCGGGTCAGCGCGTCCAGCGCGGCGAATGGCTCGTCGAGCAGCAGTAATTCGGGTTCCCGGACGAGCGCGCGGGCCAGGGCGGCGCGCTGGGCTTCACCGCCGGACAGGGTGGCCGGCCACTGCCGGGCCTTCCCGTCCAGGTGCACCTCGGCCAGCGCGCGCACGCCGGCCGCCCGCGTCTCGCGGGAACGGCGCTGGCCGACAATGACATTGGCCAGGACCCGCTTGGACGGGATCAGCCGGGGTTCCTGGTAGACGGTGGTGCGGGCCGCCGGCACCAGCACCTGCCCGGCGTCGGGCAGCTCCAGGCCGGTGAGCAGGCGCAGCAGCGTCGTCTTGCCGGTGCCGCTGGGCCCGAGCAGCACCACGAACTCACCGCGCCGGATGGTCAGGTCGATGCCATCCAGCACGACCTTGTCCCCGAAGGCTTTTCGCAGCCCGCCGATCGAGACGGCGACCGGGCTCTCGACGGTGGTCATCGGATGGCCACCTGCCGCCGCCACGGCATGGCGTACTTCTCCGCGATCCGCACCAGCCCGTCGAAGATCAGGCCGAGCAGCGCGTAGAGCACCACGCACAGCACCATGTAGTCGGTGCGGTTGTATTCCTGGGCCAGGGTCACCAGGTAGCCGACGCCCTCGGTGGTGCCCACCTGCTCGGCGGCGATCAGGCCGGTGATGCTGATCGACAGGCACACCCGCAGGGCCATCAGCACGCCGGGCAGCGCGGACGGCAGGATCACCTCGAGCACCAGGCGCACCCCGGTCAGCCCGAACCCGCGGGCGGCCTCGACCACCTTGCGGTCGACGTTGCGCACACCCAGGTAGGTGTAGGCGTACATCGGCGCGATCGTGGCCACCGCGATCAGCAGTACCTTGTACAGCTCGTCGATACCGAACCACGCGATGAACAGCGGCACCAGCGCCAGGAACGGCACCGCCCGCACGATCTGCATGGTCGAATCCACGAGTTCCTCACCGAGGCTGGACAATCCGGCCACCAGCCCGAGCAGCAGCCCGAGGCCGACGCCAAGCGCCACCCCGAGGGCGGCGCGGGTGAAGGAGGCCAGCGCGAAATCCACCAGCTGCCCGGTACCGAGCAGTTCGGTGAACGCCGTCCACACCTTGCCCGGCCCGGCCAGCACCTGAGGTTCCAGTGCCCCCGTCGCCGAGCCGATCCACCAGGCCGCGATGATCAGCGTCGGCAGCAGGAAGCGCAGCGGCACCGAAAGCCAGGCGGGCCTGGACTTCTCGACCCGGGCGCGGGGTGCGGCCAGCGCGGTGTCCGGCAGCGGCGCGGCGACGAGGACAGCCATGTCAGCGCTCCTTCAGCGCGGTCAGCTGGTCCGGGCTCAGCTTGGACTTCAGGTCGTAGAAGATGTCCGCGGCGGTGATCTTGCGGGCGATGACGCCGTTGTCGGCGAACAGGTTCACCACATCGGAGAGATCGGTGGCGTCCGAATCCTTGGGCAGGCGCGGCTGGGTCGCCTCCGCGCCGACCCGCACGGCGTCGGCCAGACGCTGACCGCTCAGGGCGCGCGGACCGGTCTGCTCGAAGACGTTCTCGAAGCCGGCCGGGTTCGCCCGCTGCTGCGCGGTCAGGCCCTGCAGCACCTCGAGGTACTTGGCCGCGACATCCGGTCGCTTGTCGAGGATCTCGGTGCGGAACACCACCACCGAGTTGTCCTTGGAACCGAGGCTCTGCTCGGTGGCGAGCTCGATGCCACCGTTGGCCTTGGCCTCCTGGTACGGCACCAGGAACGAGGCCCAGGCGTCGACCTTGCCGGTGGCGAAGGCCGAGGCGGCCTCCTTCTGCTGCAACGGGACCCGGGTCACCTTGTCCGCCGGGACTCCCGCCTGGGCGAGCGCCTTGAGCAGGATGTACTCGCCCTTGCCCGCCGGATTCACCGCGACCCGCTTGCCCACCAGGTCCGCGACCGTGCGCACGCCGGAGTTCGGGTGGGCGATGAGGCCGCTCTGATCCTTGCCGGCCGGATCCTGGACGGCCACGATGCGCACGCCCACGTCCTTGGACAGCGCGCCCACCACGGGGCTGAAGGCCGCGCCCGAGACGTCGAGTTCCTCGGTGTTGAACAGCTTCAGCATCGAGCTGAAGCCCGGTGTGGTGGTCACCCATTCGATGCGCGCGCCCAGCGGGGCGAGTGCCTTGTCGAAGGTGCCGTCGCGCTTGCCGACGGCGATCGGGCCGGAGTTGCCCGGGTCGACCACCTTGAGCACCAGCTCGGAATTCGCCGCGTCGGTGGCGGATCCGGACCCACACGCCGCGACGACAGCGACGATGGGGGCTAGCGCGAGCGCGAGACGCCAACGGTGTGGCCGGCGCGTGCGGAACATGGGGGCACCTCTTCCGAGTCGAGAATCGAACGCGATGGCGGTCGATGACTTGGGACAGTAGGGATTCGCCGGTGCCGCGGCGAGGTAATGCTTTCCAAGGATCGGAAGGCTTGACAGCAATGGCTTCCAACCGCTACGTACCTTTCCGGATAGTGGAAAGATCGGCGGTGCACGGCGAATCGGCTGTGTTACCGTCGCTGCCGTGGAAGCCTCCGGTGTGCAGACCGTCGCCCGTGCCCTGTCGGTCCTGGAATGCTTCCGGGCCGGCGACGAGCGCGGCGTCTCGGAGATCGCCCGCCAGCAGGGCCTGGCCGTGAGCACCACGCACCGCCTGCTCAACGCGCTCGTGACCGCCGGCTTCCTGGAGAAGAACGAGGAATCCAGCCGCTACCGCATGGGCGGCGCGCTGGTCGAATACGGGCAGATCGCCTATCGCCAGCACCGGATCTACCTGGCCGAACCCTGCCTGGAACAGCTCGCCAACACCACCGGCGCGAACGCCTCGATCGCCGTGCGGCACAGCATCCACGCCGTTCTGCTCGGCACCAGCCGCTGGCGCGAATCCGACGGCCATCGGCTCCAGGGTGTCCGGCTTCCGTTGCACGCCAGCGCACTCGGCAAAGCCCTGCTCGCCTTCTCCGAGGCCACCCCCGAGGAGTTGGACGCGCTCCCCTACGACGAGGGCACCGACCGCTCGGTGTCCGGTCCCGAGGAACTGCGCCGCGAACTCGCCGTCACCCGCGAACGCGGCTACGCCTACAACGACGAGGAACTCGACCCCGGCTTCCGCACCATCGGCGTCCCCATCCTCGACCCCGCCGGCCGGTGCCGTTTCGCCCTCGGCCTGCGCGGACCCACCACCCTGATGATCCCCGAGCGCGTCCCCTTCCTGGTCGAGCTCGCCCGGGTGAGCGCCACCGAGATCGCCGCCCGCTTCGCGGCGGAGGCCGACCAGTAGCGGCGCTCGAGACTTGTAGACCTACATCGTTGACACGGCTCCGCCGGGAGCGTGTACTGGAGTTCCAGCGCGATACCGCGCAGGAAACCAGGTAGGGACCGCTATGGCTGGGGCCGCCCGGAACAGCCCGCTCACCCGCGCCGCGATTCTGGCGGCCGCACTCGAGATCATCGACCGCGACAGCGTCGACCAGCTCTCGATGCGACGGCTCGGCCAAGCGCTCGGGCGCGACCCGATGGTGCTGTATCGGCATGCCGCGAACAAGGCGGCCGTGCTCGACGGCGTCGCGGAGGTGGTGCTGGAACAGCTGACGGTGGACACCACCGACCCCGATTGGCGCCACCAGTTGCGGCTCATCGCGCGCGACTTCCGGCGGCTGGCCGTGGATCACCCGAATGTGGTGCCGCTGTTGGTGACTCACCCACTGGCTACCCCGCTGGGGCTGCGGCCGCTGGGGACACTGCGGCCGCTGGAGCACATCCTGACCCTGCTCACCCGCGCCGATTTCAGCGATACCGACGCCCTGCACATCTATCGCGCGCTGTTCGGGTTTCTCTACGGCCACGTCCTCACCGAGCTCCAGGAAATCGTGGAACGTCCCGAGGAGTCGACCGATCTACTGCGCCTGGGCCTGTACCGCTTGCCGATCGGCGAATTCCCGCTGCTGCGCGGTCTCGCCGCCGATCTGGCGGCCTACGACGGTGTCGCCGAACTCGAACGCGGACTCGACACCCTGCTCACCGGTCTGGCCACGACCATGCCATCGAGCGACAGCGCGGGGCGCACGGAAGAAGTTGCGGCAGAGTCGATTGGGGAATCCGAAGGTGGATTCGAGCCCCGTTGAGCGCGACTACCGGCCGCGATGCGGCAAGGTGGCGGCCAACCCGGCCAGCAGAATGTCCAGGCCGCGTTCGAGTTCGGCGGCGCCGTCGTAGGAGGCCAGGTCCGAGGCCAGACCGCGCAGCAGCGGGAAGTCCGCGAGCGGCAAGCGGTGCAGGCCGAGCCGCAGCACGTCGTCGGTTTCCTCCGGCCGCTCCACGACCTCCTGGAGTTCGTTCAGAACATGGCCGTAGAGGAATCCGAACAGCGCGCGATAGACGTGCAGCGCGTCCGGCCCGGCGAACCCGGCTCCGATCAGCAACGCCAGCACATCTTCCAGGGGCCGCAGCACCGCTACCGGGCGCTGCCCCAGCGGCGTCGACAGCGGCCGGGTCACCAACAGCGGCACCACCTTCGGATGCCGCAGCGCCATCAGCCGGAATTCCCGGGCGACCGTGCGCAATTGGGCGATCCAGTCCGGGTCGGTGGCGTCCACCCGCAGCTGGGCGAACACCACCTCGGCGATCCCGTCGAGAACCGCGGCCTTGTTCGGCACGTGCCGATAGACCACCATCGGATCGCGCCGCACCGCCTCGGCCAGCCGCCGCATCGACAGCCCGTCGACGCCGTCCCGGTCGACGATCGCCAGCGCGGCCGCGAGCACCGTGTCGCGAGTGACCGGGCCGGACTTGGCATTCGCACGGGCTCTCGGGGTTTCAGCCATCACGGTGGCGAGTGTAGGGCTACGACGTTGACCCGGCGCTGCCGCAACGCGTTCCGCAGCGGCGCGGCCGCGATCGCGGCGCCGACCACGGCCATCCAGGCCGGCAGCGGGTAGAAGGCGAGTCGCTCGGTGATACCGATCTGTATCCCACCGACGGCCAGCAGCACGGTGCCGGTGATTCCGGTCGCCGCGCACAACGCCGACCACACCGCGACGAGCCGGCGTTGCCGCCACAGCCAGACCGTGAGCAGGATCAGCACGATATGCCGGGAGACGAAGGCCGGCAGCACCGCCAGGAAGTGCACGACGATCCCGTCGTTGGAGGGGAAGACGCCGGTCGCGGCGGTGCTCAGGCCGATGACGACCGCGAGGGCGACGATCGTCCACTGCCGGGGCCCGTGCGGCAGGTAGTCGCGAAAACCGATGGCCCCCACGATGGTTACCAGCCCGAGCGCCACAAAGGTGGCGTTCATGACCAGGTGCAGGGGCGAGCACTCGTGCGGGCCGCAGACCGTGACCCCGAGATCGCTGATGGTGTCGCGCCGGAAGCTGTAGCCGGTCGTCCATGCCGTGGCGGTGACGAGTTCGGCGAGGAGATAGGCGAAGGTGAGGGCCCATACCAGCCCCGCCAGGGTGTGCCGGACGGGGCCGCCCGGACTACGGGGGCTGAACACGGGAAAGCCCCCTTGCCGCAATGGATCCCAGCTATGTTCATAGTGTAGACCTACACCGTTGACATCACTGTGCGACCGGTGTCTACTGAGGGAATCCCCGGCCGCGCGCTGTGACCGCCGGCCGAAATCGCCGTCGATCTTCGCCGAATCCGAGGCACCCCGATGAGCATTCAGTCGACATCAAGCCTTTCCCGGCCGGGCCGGGACCGCTACACCGACGTCGAGTCGTTGTTCGCCGAACTCACCGGGTTGCGCCGCGACGATCCGCGCCGAATTGTGCTGCGGGAGGAACTGATCACGTGCTACCTGCCACTGGCCGAGCACATCGCCCGCAAGTTCACCGGCCACACGGCGCCCGCGCAGGCCGTGCTGTACACCGCCCGCTCGGGGCTGGTGCAGGCCCTCGATCGCTACGACCCCCGCCGCGGCGCCCCGTTCCTGCGCTGCGCGATACCCACGATCACCGATGTGGTTCGCCGCTCGTTCCGCGAGCTGCACTGGGCGGTGCGGCCGCCGCGGCGGCTGGACCGCGTCCAGCAGTCGATCGGCCCGGCCGTCGCCGTGCTGTATCGGCGCCTGGGCCGCATGCCCACCGCCGCGCAGATCGCGGGCGAACTCGGTGCCGATCCGGCCGATGTCGTGCTGGCGCTGGTCGCCCGCAACGCCTATCGCACCAGTCCACGAGCCGGCACCGGCTCGGGCAAGAAGGAGATACGACGATGAGAACCTATGCGAACGACAATCGGCGGATGCGCCGGGGCGGCCGCTCCCGGCTCGGCGGCGTGATCGCGGTCCTGGTCCTGGCCTGGCTGCTCATCGGCCTGGTCGCCGCCGCGCAACGCGACTATTTCGACAGCGCCCCGGCCAATTGCGCGAGCACCGGCACCATCGCCGTCACCATCGTCGCCGGCCCGCTGAACTACCTCGGGATGAATCCGAAGGTCGACGACTGCCAGGTCGATCTGCCCCAGCCCAGCCCCTAACCGGCGCGGCGTCCGCTAATATAAGTAGCAACTTATATTAGGAGGCCGTCATGTCCTTGCTTTCCGATCCCACCGCCCTCGCCGGACTCGTCACCCGCGAGGTGCGGACCGGCGCCCGCGCCGGCACGCCCACCCGCATCGCCGTGGCCCGCCGCGTCTACCCCACCGACCAGGCCGACCTGTGGGACGCGCTGACCGATATCGAGCGCATCCCCCGCTGGTTCCTGCCCGTCACCGGCTCCCTCGAG
The DNA here is from genome assembly GCF_040654295.1 of Nocardia sp. NPDC050712. Lineage (NCBI taxonomy): Bacteria > Bacillati > Actinomycetota > Actinomycetes > Mycobacteriales > Nocardiaceae > Nocardia > Nocardia sp. NPDC050712. The sequence goes on along the minus strand of NZ_JBFAHT010000001.1, from coordinate 1,106 downwards.
GTCGGCGGCCACTACCAGCTCGAAGGCAACGCCAACGGCGTCGTCGAAACCTGTGACGCGCCAAAACATTTCGCCGTCACCTGGGAAATGGGCCCGCAGGTGTCCTGGCTGTCGATCACCCTGACCCCCACCGCCGACGGCACTGAACTCGAACTCATCCACGAGGCCCCGGTGGACCCCGATTTCTGGACGCAGTACGGCCCCGGCGCAGTCGGCCTTGGCTGGGACCTCTCCTTCCTCGGCCTGGGCATGCACCTGTCGACCGACGAACCTCTCGACCCCACCCTGACCCTCACCTTGCACACCACCCCCGAGGGCCGCGAATTCCTCCGCACCGCCGCCACCGGCTGGGGCGAAGCCGCCATCACCGACGGCGACGACCCTACCGCCGCCCGCACCGCCGCCGACCAAACCTTCACCTTCTACACCACCGAGCCCGAAGACACCCCCGAACCCTGATGCCCACCCCCGCCACCATTTTCGAAGCCCTCGGCGACCCCATCCGCCGCCACATCCTCGAACTAGTCGCCACCGGCGAACACCCCGCCGGCGCCATCGTCTCCGCCCTCCGCACCCACACGCCCATCTCCCAACCCGCGGTCTCCCAGCACCTCAAAGTCCTGCGAGAAGCAAACCTCCTCCAGGTCCGCCCAGAAGGCACCCGCCGCCTCTACACCCTCGACCCCACCGGCCTAGCCCTCGCCCAATCCTGGCTGACCACCCTCACCGACCCCTTACACCATTTGGCCAACCCCCTCGACGCCCTCGCCACCGAGATAGCCCGAGGAAAACGCACCCGCCCCAAAAACCCGACCACCCCCTACAACGAAGCCGAACTCGCCTAACCAAACCGCTTTTCATCAAGCAACCCGCCACAAATCACGCAGACCCCCACTGCCCAGGCCAATTCCATTCCCTCGAAAAACGACCCCACGATCCGCAGACCCCAACAACAACAGCCGAAGTGACTCGGTTCAAAAGAGGGGGGTCCGGGGGGCGAAGCCCCGCCGGGCGGACTTCCTGGCCGCCCGCGTTGCCGGGCAGGGCGTGACCGTCGACTACGACAGCCTCGAGCGCGCGCCGATCGTGCTGCTCGCCGGTTTCGA